>JAZNRX010000168.1:0-15563 GCA_045590915.1 Acutalibacteraceae bacterium
AGTACGGGGACGCCGAGGTCGACTACATCCACATTGAGATGTGCGATATATTTTGCAACAGTTCCGCCGCCGCCCTCGTCAACCTTTCCTAATTCACCTGTCTGCCAGCAGACATTTTCTCTGTCAAGAAGGCTTCTTATCTCACCCATAAATTCTGCGGATGCATCACTTGTGCCGCCTTTACCTCTTGCACCTGTGTATTTTGTTATACATACACCCTGATTTATGAAGCTTGTGTTTTTTCTTTCGAAAACCTCGGGGAAATTGGGATCGAATGCGGCATTTACGTCTGCGGAAAGACACTTTGATTTTGAAAGCACGTCTCTGCCCTCGGCACCGAAGCAGGCGGCAAGGTCGCATACGAAATATTCAAGATATTTTGAGTCAAGTCCGGTGTTTCCCTCGGAGCCTGTTTCTTCCTTGTCTGTGAGAACGGTAATGCAGGTGTAATCGGGATTTTCACAGTCGAGAATTGCCATAAGTGCAGGATATGCACAAACTCTGTCGTCGTGGCCGTAGGAGCCTATCATAGAACGGTCAAAGCCGATGTCACAAGCCTTGAAGGCGGGAACTGCCTCAAGCTCTGCACTTAAAAAGTCCTCCTCAATGATGTCATATTTTTCATTGAGAATGTTCATAATATTGAGCTTTACAGCCTCTGCACCTTCTGTGCAGTCAAAGGGGCGTGAGCCTATAAGAATATTGAGAGACTCACCTTTGATGCCCTCTGCCATGGTGCTTCTCATCTGATTAGCGGCAAGGTGGGGGAGGAGGTCGGTAATAACAAATTTAGGATCATCGTCATTTTCACCGATGTTGACATTTACACTTGTGCCGTCCTTTTTTATGACAACACCATGGAGAGCAAGAGGAATTGCCGTCCACTGATATTTTTTAATTCCGCCGTAATAATGTGTCTTGAAATAAGCCATATCCGAGTCTTCATAAAGAGGATTGGGCTTTAAGTCGAGACGGGGGGAGTCAACATGAGCGGCGGCAATGCTTACACCCTCACGGATGTCCTTATTGCCGATAACTGCAAGCATAAGGGATTTACCGCGGTTGTTTACATATACCTTTGAGCCTGCAGGATATTTTACGGATTTATCAAATTCCGTAAAGCCGCCTGCCTTTGCCATTTCAAGAGCTGCTTCAACTGCTTCTCTTTCTGTTTTTGAGCAGTCAAGATAATTCATATAGCCCTCTGCAAAGGAGTCTGCCTCATTGAGACCGCTTTCACCGATAACAACAGCGGTGTTGGTCTTTTTCATTAAAAGCTTTTCTTTAAGAAGGTCTGCCTTTGATTTTTCTTCACACATAATAAATCCTCCGTTTTATATAATCTGGTTAATTTCTTCGTCAATATCAAAGCTGCCGTAAGAGTTTATGACAATGTCTGCCGCCTTGGAAGCATCCGTCTCAACGGTCTGCTTGGAAAAGCGCAGAAGTGCTTCTTCTTTTGTAATGCCGTCCCTTTTTATAATTCTTTCAAGTCTTATTTCCTCGGGAGCATAAACCTTTACTGTCTTGTGGCATATTCTCCACAGTCCCGATGTAAAAAGAAGGGGAGCATCAATTATGACACATTTTCCCTTTTCTGTTTCCTCTTTGGCTTTTTTTTCGCAAAGAGAAACAATTTCGGGATGGGTTATGCTGTCCAGAAGTGCTTTGCTTTCAAAGTCCTTAAAGGCCCTTGATGCAAGAAGCCGTCTGTCAAGTCCGCCGTCGGCTGAAATTATGTCCTCACCGAAGGCATCCGAAAGCTTTTTCAGCACGGGACTGCCTTTTTCGGTTATACTGCGGGCAATTTTATCCGCATCAATTATAACACAGCCCTTTTCCTCAAGCTTTTCACAGATAAGGCTTTTTCCCGAGCCGCTTTCACCTGTTATCCCTATAATTATACCCTTGTTGGGAGATACAAAGTTAAAGCCTGCGGCTCTGTAAAGGCGGTTGCACACACCAAGTCCCACTCCGCTTCTTGAGGGGAAACGGACAAGCACCTTTTTGGCACCCTTTTCGTCAAGCTCTCTGAAGGCATCAAAAAGCCTTTTTGCCTGTGAAAAGGGATCGTCCTCCGTGCCGAAGGTGACCGATGGGATGGAAAAATCATTCTCCTCACCCTCAAAGCACAGAGCACAGTCTGCGAAATGGGGGTTATTTTTTATGAATTCACCGAATTCTTCTCTTGTTCCGTTGAGAATAACAAGCTTTGCGGTGGGTGAATAGTGCTTATATTTCATTCCCGGTGAGGTTGCCGTTGCATTTTCCTCAAGGGGCTTCAGAACTGCGGAATGTATATCCACCTCACCTAAAATTTCCGTCAGCTGCTCGTAGGTTACGGCACCGGGACGAAGAAGCATAGGAGGATTTGTTGCAAGGGTGATAACCGTTGATTCAATTCCGAAATCACAGTCACCGCCGTCAACAATAGCGGGGAGTCTTCCGTACATATCGTCCTTTACATATGAAGCCGATGTGGGACTGGGAAAGCCCGAAATGTTGGCACTGGGTGCGGCAAGGGGAACGCCTGCCGCTTCAATTATGGCAAGAGCCACAGGGTGTGAGGGCATTCTCACCGCAACGGTGGGAAGATTTCCCGAAACCCTGTCGGAAACACAGTCCTTTTTAGGAAGAATAACCGTGAGAGGTCCCGGCCAGTATCTGTCAATAAGCTTTCTCGCCTTTTCGGGTACTTCCTTTACGAGAAGCTCTATGTCTTCCTTTTTCGCAACGTGAACAATAAGAGGATTGTCCGACGGTCTGCCCTTGGCTTCAAAAATTTTTCCGACGGCATTTTCATTGAAGCAGTCTGCGGCTATTCCGTAAACGGTTTCCGTGGGAATTGCCACTGCCTCACCTTTTTTAAGAAGAGCGGCAATTTCCTCTATTTCACTTTTTTGCGACAAAGGGCATTTGATAGTATAGAGTTTAGTTTTCATATCAATTTTCTTCATTTGCGGCATTAAGTCTGTCGGCGGTGTCTGCTGTGATGAGAGCATCTATAAGCTCATCAAGGGAGCCGTTGACTATTGCCTCTATTTTATATAATGTGAGACCTATTCTGTGGTCTGTAACTCTGCCTTGGGGAAAATTATAGGTTCTTATTCTTTCACTGCGGTCGCCGGTGCCCACCTGAAGCCGTCTTTCACCTGCAATTTCAGAGGCTTGCTTTTCAATTTCCATTTCAAGAATTCTTGAACGCAGAATTTTCATAGCCTTGTCCTTGTTTTTGTGCTGGCTTCTTTCATCCTGACATTCAACAACCGTTCCAGTGGGGATGTGAGTTATTCTTATGGCAGATTCGGTTTTATTGATGTGCTGACCGCCTGCACCTGATGAACGGAAGGTATCTATCTGCAAATCGGCGGGATTTATTTCCACGTCAACCTCGTCTGCCTCGGGAAGCACGGCAACGGTGACCGTTGAGGTCTGTATCTTGCCGTTTGACTCCGTTACGGGAATTCTTTGTACGCGGTGAACACCGCTTTCAAACTTGAAGCGTGAATATGCACCCTCACCCGCAATCATAAAGCTTATTTCCTTAAAGCCGCCCAGATCTGTGGGGTTGGAATACATAATTTCCGTTTTCCAAGCCTTTGTTACGGCATACATTGAGTACATTCTGTATAAAACTGCGGCAAACAATGCACTTTCCTCACCGCCCGCAGAGGAGCGTATTTCAACGATTACATTCTTGTCGTCATTTTTGTCCTTTGGAAGAAGAAGTATTTTCAGCTCCTCATAGTCCTTTTCGGACTGTTCGCGTGCCGTTTCATATTCCTCAAAAACAAGTTCCCTGAAATCTTTATCGAGACCGCCCTCATCAAGAAGCCTTTTTGCTTCGTCACGGGCAGCTGTATTATTTTTATATTCACGGAACTTTTCAACAATGGGAGTTATGGTTTTAAGTTCTTTAAGAAGTGCGGTGCTTTTTTCAATATCCGTTGCCACCTCAGGTAAGCAAAGAAGCTCATTCACCGCTTCAAATCTTTCTTCAAGCTTATTGAGTTTATCTGTCATACCGTTTCCTTAGAAATATATTTACGGAAAAATCAGTTTTCTCCGTTTTCGGCTCTTATAACCTTTTTTATATGCTTTTCGGTTTTTACACGGGGTACCATAACCTCTCTGCCGCAGGTGGTACAGCGAAGCTTAAAATCCATCCCCACCCGAAGTACAAGAAAGGTCTTTCCCCCGCAGGGATGCTGTTTTTTCATTTCAAGTATATCATTAAGACGAATATCCAAAGACTCCACCTGCCCTGTATATGATTCCAATATATAATATAACATAAAGTTTTAAAAAGATAAACAATTTTTTTATCATAATTCAGCAAATCCCAAAATAAATATTACAGTGAAAACAATTTGTGAAAGGAAGATTATTTATGTCGGAATTCAGACCTGAGGGCAGTCTCATAGGCACTGCCGTCAATAAAAATGCCCTGTCCTCGCTTCAGGGCTTAAAGGAAGCAATGATGAAGGGACAAATTCTTGAAGGCAGAGTTTCTTTATGCGATAAGGAGCATAATTTACATATAGATCTGGGAATTATGAAGGGTATAATCCCCAGAAACGAGGGTGCAATAGGAATTGAGGAAGGGTATGTCCGTGATATTGCCCTTATTTCAAGAGTGGGAAAATATGTGTGCTTTACGGTTGAGGATATAAGGAAAAACGATGAGGGAAAGCTTTATGCACTGCTTTCAAGAAAAAAAGCACAGGAAAAGGCTATGGAGGAATATGTCAATGAGCTTTCAATCGGAGAAATCATTGATGTAAAGGTTACCCATATGGAAAATTTCGGTGTTTTCTGCGACATAAGCTCGGGAATAAATGCACTTCTTCCCATTGAAGCTGTAAGCGTTTCAAGAATTCCTCATCCGTCTGTGAGATTTTTTACGGGACAGAGTATAAAATGTGTTGTATCAGCCCGTGACGACAGAAACAGGCTCACGCTTTCCCATAAGGAGCTTCTGGGCACATGGGAGGAAAATGCGGCACTGTTCAGAATAGGTGAAACCGTGCCCGGAATTATCCGCTCTGTTGAAAATTACGGAGTTTTTGTTGAATTGACACCCAACCTTGCAGGTCTTGCGGAATATAACCCTGATGTTAAAGAGGGAATGTCTGCCGCCGTATATATCAAAAATATTATTCCCGAAAGAAAGAAAATCAAACTTATAATCGTAGATTACTGCGAAGAAAAGCACGCTCCCGCAGAAATAAAGTACTTTATCAGCGATAATGCAGTGAATGTATAACGAAAGGTCGGTTATCCTTGAGGCACACTTCATAAGGAAGTGTGCCTCAGTTATATTCGCCTGACGGTGAGAGATATTGCTTTGCAGTGGTATTATGCTGTGCATAGTGATATTGTCCTTCGGACAGTTTAAAGGCGAACATAATATCTCTGAAATCATCAGAATTCAATATCACTTTTGCTGCAAGGTAAAAATATCACTGCGAAGCAATATCACTTTACCTGCCGATATGGATATTCACTGTTTTCGGCAAGTAATAAGCTACCTTTTGTATAAAACAAAAAAAAGAGAGACAGCTTCTTTCAAAGTGTCTCTCTTGAGGTAACCGGCCTTTTTCAGTTGAAAAGTATGGAATTGAGTATGCCCTGCAGTCTTTCCTGCTTGCCCGAGGGGGGAACAGCGGTGCTTCCGAGCTTTTCGGCATATGCTGAAAGCTCATCGAGTGTTGCTTCTCCGTCAACAATCTTTTTGCCGATACCGTCACCGAAGGAGGCATACTTATTCTTAACGAATTCATCAATTCTGCCGTCCTCAATAATTTTTGCGGCATTGATAAGTCCGAGAGCAAAGGCATCCATACCTAAAATAAATGCCTCGAACATATCCTCATAGGTATTTGAGGGACGGCGTGTTTTTGCATCGAAGTTGAAGCCGCCCGTAAGACCGCCTGCCTTTAATACCTCATACATGCACATTGTGGTTTCATATACATCAAAGGGGAATTCGTCTGTATCCCAGCCGAGAAGTAAATCGCCCTGATTTGCATCAATGGAGCCCAGCATTCCGTTTATTGCAGAGGTTCTTAATTCGTGCTGGAAGGTGTGTCCCGCAAGAGTTGCGTGGTTTGCTTCAATGTTCATCTTAAAGTCCTTGTCAAGACCGTGCTGACGAAGGAAGCCGATGGCTGTTGCGGCATCAAAGTCATACTGATGCTTCATAGGCTCCTTGGGCTTGGGCTCGATATAGAAGTCACCTGTGAAGCCGATGCTTCTGCCGTAGGCTACTGCCATTTTCATAAGACGTGCAATATTTTCCTGCTCGAATTTCATGTAGGTGTTGAGAAGTGTTTCATAACCCTCTCTGCCACCCCAGAAAACATAGCCCTTGCCTCCAAGCTTTACTGTGATATCAAGTGCCTTTTTGATCTGTGCCGCCGCAAAACAGAAAACCTCTGCCGAGCTTGTGCTTCCCGCACCGTTCATAAAACGGGGATTGGAGAACATATTTGCAGTACCCCAAAGGCACTTTATGCCTGTTTCCTTCATTTTAACGAGAATATAGTCGGAGATTTCATCAAGTCTTCTGTTAGTTTCCTTTATGTCATCTGCCTCGGGAACAAGGTCAACATCGTGGAAACAGAAGTATTCAATTCCAAGCTTCTCCATAAATTCAAAGCCTGCATCAACCTTAGCGTATGCGTGAGCCATTGTGCCCTTTTCATCTGCACCGAAGGACTTGTCTGCGGTGTCTCTTCCGAACATATCGGTGCCCCCTGCACAGAGGTTGTGCCACCAAGCCATAGCAAAGGGGAGATGCTCACTCATTTTTTTACCCAGAACTGTTTTGTCGGGGTTGTAGAACTTGAAGGCGAGGGGATTTTTTGAAGCGGGGCCCTCGTATTTTATTTTTTCAATACCCTTGAAAATTTCACTCATTTTTATTTCTCCTTATCTCAGTGTTTTGAATACGCTTTTAAGTGCGGGATAAATTTCCCTGTACTTATTATATCTGTTCTCATATAAAGCACAAAGCTTTTCATCGGGAGTGACGGTTTCACAAATTGTAAGAAGCTCTCGGGCGGCTTCGTTGACGGATGCATATTTTTTGTCACCCACCATAGCGAGAATTGCACCGCCCATACCGGGGCCCTGCTCTGTTTTGAGGATATTAAGCTTAATTCCCAATACATTTGCAATAATTTTTCTCCACAGGGGGCTTTTTGCACCGCCGCCCACAAGACAGCTTTCGGTAATATCAAGTCCCAGTCCCCTTGCGACCTCAAAGGAGTCTCTTATGGCGAAGGCAACACCCTCTAAAACCGCAAGCACCATATCCTCTCTTTTTGTATCAAGAGAAAGACCTGTGAAGGTGCCTCTTGCATCCGTATCGTTTATGGGGCTTCTCTCACCCATAAGATAGGGGAGAAAATATATACTGTTATTGCCTAATTTCTCTTCGGTTATATCCTTCTGCAAGGCACCGAAATCATTTTCCTTCAGAATTTCCTCGGAAAACCACTTATTACAGGAGGCGGCTGAAAGCATACATCCCATAAGATGATATTTTCCGTCTGCATGGCAGAAAGAATGAAGTGAATTGAACTCATCCACCCCGAAGCTGTCGCTTGAAATGAATACCGTACCCGATGTGCCTACGGAGATATTGCATCTTCCGTTTCCTACGGTGCCTGTGCCTATTGCGGCGGCGGCATTATCACCTGCACCTGCCACAACCACGGCTTCGGGTAAATTGAATTCATCCTTTACCTTGCCTATAACATCAAAGCTTTCATAAAGTGCGGGCATCATATCGGCATTTACCGAGCAGATGTCAAGCATATCCTTTGACCAGCATTTGTTTTTAACGTCTAAAAGAAACATACCCGAGGCATCCGAATAATCCGTTGCATGAACTCCCGTGAGGATGTAATTTATATAGTCCTTGGGGAGCATAATTTTTCTGATTTTTTTGAAATTTTCGGGCTCGTTTTCCTTCATCCATAGAATTTTCGGTGCGGTAAAGCCTGCAAAAGCAATATTTCCCGTATATTCCGAAAGCTTATTTTTGCCTACCGTATTATTGAGATAGTCTACCTCTTTGTGAGTTCTGCCGTCGTTCCATAAAATTGCGGGACGGATGACATTATCGTTTTCATCAAGCACCACAAGACCGTGCATTTGTCCTGCAACGCCTATTCCTCTGACAAGGGAACGGTCAACTCCCGTCAGTATTTCTTCAAGGGCCGCGAGTGTTCCGTTTTTCCAATGGAAAGGCTCCTGCTCCGACCAGCCGTCTTGGGGGAAAATAAGAGGATATTCTCTTGTGGCTGTTTTGAGGATATTGCCCTTTTCGTCAACCAAAAGAAGCTTGACACTTGATGTACCCAGATCTATTCCTATATAAAGCATATGCCACCTCAGTCTGTTACAAGCATTTTTGAGCCTCTGCCGTCAAATTTAACGGTGAGTGTTTCTTTTGCGGTGATTTTTTCACCTGTCCATATATCGTGAAGTGCTCCGAAGACGGAAGCTCCGACCGATTTGCTGTCTATTGATACTTCCTTTTCTTCATCGGTAAGATTGAAGAAAGCGAAAACATCTTTTCCGTTTTTGTCCTTACAGGTCCACACGGCTGTTTCCTTGTCCCATAAAAGAGGACGGTTGCCCCTTGATTTTTCGTTTATGTCAAGAAGTTCCTTATTGGTTATAAGCGAATATGTGAAATCATCCATTAAGGTCATTTCACCGCCGAACATCAGGGGTGAACGGAAGATGCACCATAAATTCATAACCATATACTGTTCGGCTTTCGTAAATCTTGTTTTTCTTGCACGGTATTCGGGCAGCTCCTCTGTCAGCTGTATAACACCTAAGGGAAGCATATCGCAGTCGGGGAAGCAACCCTCGCTGATGTGGGGATACCAGTTATAGCAAAGCTGGAACATATGGTCAAGTGCTTCGCTTGTATCCCAGAAGTCTCCGCTCATTCTCCACATATTTGCATTTTCCCTGAGATGCTCGGCTTCCCACAGGGGTGCGGGACCGGGAGAGAGGCTCAGCACCATATCTCTGCCGCAGTTATCTATGGCTTTTTTAATCATTTCAATCTCTTTTTTTGCAGAATAGGGATCCGAGGGCTTGAATTCCGTATTTGCTATGTCATCAACCTTTACGAAGTCCACACCCCATGAGGCATATAAGCTGAAAAGGGAATTGTAATATTCCTGTGCTCCCTTCTTATCGGGATTTACGCCGTACATATCCGTATTCCACGGACACACCGAAAACTGCTGTGCAATATCGCGGGCGGTGACACCCTCGGTGACGGTAGGTGTATTGAGATGCACACACTGACGGGGAATACCTCTTAATATGTGTATTCCGAATTTGAGTCCCATAGCGTGAATATCGTCTGCAATCTTTTTGAAGCCCACACCGTTTTCGGATGACGGAAAGCGGTTAGGTGCAGGAATGAGACGGGAATATTCATCAAAGCAAAGCTCGGTGAAATTGTGATAATAATATGAGGATGCGGTGGGCTCATACCACTGGATGTCGCAGACAACATATTCCCAGCCGAACTCTTTTAAATGCTCAGCCTGATATTTTGCATTTGCCATCAGCTGTTCTTCGTTTATTGCCGCACCGTAGCAGTCCCATGAGTTAAAGCCTCTCGGGGGAGTGATTGCACAAAGATTTTTATCTCTCATAAAAAATCCTCTTTTTTTCGTATTTAATTTATTATACATAAAGAAAAGAGCATTTACAAGAAATAAATAACATAAAAAGAAAATATCAGAGGGCTCCTGCATTTTCACTGCAAGAACCCTCTGAAACAGTCAAAAGGATCAGATTATTGAATTTTGTGTCAAATTTTCTTATTTCGCTGAAAAGCACCATATATTTCTTATCTGCCCTTCAATTCTTTCATATGTCCATCTGACAGAGCTTTTTTCTCTTGAATTCGGATCAAGCACCGCGAAGCCCTCGTCGGTATAATCTGTCAGAACTATAAAATGACCGCTTGTTGTGAAATCACCCTCGCCGACAATCAGGATTATCGGCTTTCCGTCTTCAAGTGCATTTATCATAGTTCCCTTATGAAGCGGCAGCTCTTCGGAGATGAGTCCAAGCTTTTGGGCTCCGTCACTCATAAGAATCCATTTAGTGCCGTTGTTGTTGGTGGCATAGCCCTCTTTTTCTGCAAAATCAGCAATATAAGAGGGAGTGAGAGAGGTATCCTTTGTCAGATAAATTGCAACCATGGAAAGACACACGGGGCCGCAGCCGGAAAGTGCCATAACAGAGCCAGCATAATCCTCATAGCCCCAACGCTTGTCCCATTGGAGAAGGTGGGGCACCGCTGAGCATTCTTCAATCTCGTTCAGAGAATATTCCGTGCTTTTATTTTTGAGCATAGGATAATTTGCGACAAAATCCTCTGTTTCGGGATTTCTTTCCAGCAGTGCCAGCATTTCGTCGGGATATTCCTTTATGCTGACCGATGCACTTATTGCATTTTCACTTAAAACTCTTTTGGCTTCGGGATATTCCCTTTGCTCAGATATTATGCGGTCGGTTATCATAAGTATAAGCACCGTTAAGATCATCAATGCGGCAATTATTATGTTTTTCTTTTTCTGTTTCACTTTTTTCACCTCGGAAAAAGTATACCGCAGGGGAACAAAAAATTGAATTAAGGCAGCATTTAGTTTTTATTAAGATTTCATTAATGATTGACTCCGATGGCAAAATTTCCTACAAGGACATTAAAAAATGGGGTGTATTTACAGAAAAAACCGCAAAATATACAAAATTTTTTTAAAAAACACTTGATTTTTTTTCATAGTCTCTATATTATATAAATATGTATAATAATATTATAATAATTATATCGAAAGGAGGCTGTCGAAGATGCCCGAATTTACATATGAAATCGTAAAGCACATCGGTATCATCTCTGAGGGTGCCGGCGGCTGGGCAAAGGAGCTTAACCTTATCAGCTGGAACGGTAAAGAACCTAAGTATGATATTCGTGACTGGGGCCCCGAGCACGAAAAGATGGGTAAGGGAATCACTCTTTCCGAAAACGATATCAAGGCACTTAAAGAGCTTCTTGCAAACGAATAATCAAGAAAGCACAAAAGTTCAGTTGCAATAAAGGGACACACTTAAAAGAGTCTGTCCCTTTGTTTTCTGTATTCTGAAAAAGGGTGTATTTTCATCTGATAAGCGTCGCTTCGGTACAGTGCGTATCGGACGGTGCTTCGGTTTTAAAGGATAGATATAAATGTATAAGGATTTTCTGCCTGTAAAAAGAGAATATGTATTTCTTGAAGAAAGCGTTTCAACAAATAATGACCTGAAAAAGCTGATATATGAAAGCACGGCTCCCGTTTTTTCGGTGATTTGTGCCGAAGGGCAGTCAGGCGGCAGAGGAAGGCTGGGCAGAAGCTTTTATTCCGCAAGGGGCGGAGCTTATTTTTCCATTTCCTTTCCCTTGTCGGAGAGGGAAAAAAACATTCCCTTTATGACGCTTCTTGCAGGTCTTTGTGTCAGTGAGGCTATTGAGGAGCTGACGGGTGTCAAAACCGAAATCAAATGGCCCAACGATATATATCTGAACGGCAAAAAGCTTGGGGGAATTCTCTCGGAGCTTATTTCGAAAAATTCTCTTACAGCCGTTGTGGGAATAGGAATAAATCTTTCTTTAAAAAAAGAGGAAATTCCCGAGGAATTAAAGGATATTATGACATCCTTTGAGGCACAGGGGCTTGTGTGTCCCCATAAGAAACTTCTTATTGAAAAAATAACAAAAAAGCTTGATAAGCTTATTTATGAACAGAAGCTGCTTTGCGAGGAAAACGGAGAGCTTGTTGAAAGGATAAAAAAGCGTTCCTTTTCCATAGGGAAAGCGGTGAAATATAAAAAGGGTGAGACGGAAATTTCAGGCATTGTGACGGACATCACGCCTCAGGGTGCCGCAGTTATTACTCTCCCCGATAACACGAAAACCGAAATTTTTTGCGGGGAGCTGACACAGTAAAATGAAACTTCTCAAAGGAATACTTCTTGTAAGTGCCTTTCTTGCAGTGTCCTTAAGACTTTTAGCATATGAAAATGCCGAATTTCTGGGAGATCGGGCACAGCTTTACAATATAATCGCAATTATTGCCGCCGCCGTGTGTCTTATTTCGGCTCTCATATGGGGCGGTATATTAAAAAAACAGGAAAAAGAGCAGAAAAACCAAGAGGAAGCCGAAGGGGAAGAAAGTGACACAAATGATGTATAATGTCATTTATTCCGCAAGAAAAACCATAGCCATTCAGGTAACACCCGACGGTGAGGTTATTGTTCGTGCTCCGAAGAATACATCAAAGAGAAAAATCGAGGAAACGGTGGAGAAATTTACACCGTGGATAGAAAAAGCAAAGAAAAAGCAGGAAAATAAGACCTACGGAATGAGAGAGGCTTCACCCGAAGAGGAAAAGCTTTTAAGAGAAAAGGCAAAGAGAATATTACCCGAAAAGGTGCGGTATTACAGTGAGCTTATAGGTGTCACTCCCGCAGGGATAACCGTTACGGGAGCAAGAACAAGATTTGGCTCCTGCTCGGGAAAAAACAGCATCTCCTTTTCCTTTTACCTTATGCGTTTCCCGGATGAAGCCATAGATTATGTTGTGGTGCATGAGCTTTGCCATATAATTCATCACAATCATTCAAAGGAATTTTATAAAGAAATAGAAAAAATACTTCCCGATTATAAAGAGAGAAAAAGCCTTCTCGGAAATTAAGGGAAAGTCCACAGGAGAAACAAAATGGAAAACACCAACGAAAAGAAAAATGTAGTATTGAGTCTTGTGCAGGCATCAGGCACTCCCACTCTGGGAAATTATCTGGGAGCATTCAAAAACTGGCATAATATGGCAGAGGAAAATGACTGTATTTTCGGTGTTGCCGACCTTCACGCAATAACCGTGAGAAGCGAAGCAGCCGACCTTCGCCGCCGTTCAATAGAGATGTATGCAATGCTTCTTGCATTAGGCCTTAATCCCGAAAAGAATATAGTATTTTTACAAAGCCATGTAACAGACCACGCACTTCTTTCATGGGTGCTTAACTGCTATACCGCCTTCGGTGAGGCTTCAAGAATGACTCAGTTCAAGGATAAGTCCCAGCGTCACGCTGACAATGTAAATGTCGGTCTTTTTACCTATCCTATTCTTATGGCTGCTGATATTCTTCTTTACGGTGCCGATAAGGTTCCCGTAGGCGACGACCAGAAGCAGCATCTTGAGCTTGCCCGCAATATTGCAGAACGCTTCAACGGAATTTACGGTGATGTTTTCAAAATTCCCGAGCCCTATATCGGCAAAAAAGGTGCAAGAATTCTCTCACTTCAGGAGCCCGAAAAGAAGATGAGTAA
Organism: Acutalibacteraceae bacterium; assembly: GCA_045590915.1. GTDB lineage: Bacteria > Bacillota > Clostridia > Oscillospirales > Acutalibacteraceae > RUG806. Next base: position 13,413 of record JAZNRX010000168.1, read on the forward strand.
GTCCGATCCCAATGTGAAGTCCTTTATCTCCCTTGCAGACGAGCCCAATGTAATCGCAAAGAAGATAAAGAGTGCCGTCACGGACTCCGAAGCAAGAGTCTATTACGGAGAGGGCAAGGCAGGTATAAACAACCTTATGACAATATATTCCTGCTGTACAGGTCTTGATTTTGATGCCATTGAAAAGGAATTCGAGGGTAAGGGCTACGGTGATTTTAAGGCAGCTGTTGCTGATGCGGTGGTTGAGGAGCTTCGTCCCATGCAGGAGGAATATAAGAGAATTCTCTCCGACAAGGCATATATAGAAAAATGTGCAAAAGAGGGTGCCGAAAAAGCATCATATCTTGCTCATAAGACCATGAGAAAGGTAATGAAAAAGGTCGGCTTCTACCAAGTTTAATTCGGATTTCGGATTTCGGAGACGGCTGAAATAAGGCTTTTGCTGAAAGGTTGTAATTTTTTCAATAAAAAAGAAATCCCAAGCGGGAAATTTTCCGCTTGGGATTTTTTGTCGGGCAAAAGATAAAATGAAGAATGATTTAACTGTTCCGACTGTGAGAAATTTAAAGAATAAAGAAGAAATAATAAAGCATAAATAGTAAAATCGGAAGACGCTTCGCTCCGAAGGCTCGTTTCTTCGAAACATCGATGAAATTTGATTGCGTTTGTATAGGACCGGCTCCGAAATCCGAATTATCTTTCTATTCTGATGACCGTTACGCTGTACATGGGGATTGAGAGGTTGAATTGTGAGGAAATGCCTGACAGCTCAAATTCCTCGATTTTGCAGTCCTCCTCGGCACCCAGAATATTGTCATTATCGAGGCTGTCGCCCTTTAACTGCTGAACGACGGCTTTGTCCTTGATTTCGGTATTATTAAGGTCTATTGCCACTGTTTTTGTTTCGCCCGTTGTATTTACAAGCTTTATAATTATGTCTCCTGTTTCGTCGGTGCTGACAACGGTATAGGCTTCGGCATAGCCTTCGTTTGTGAAGTCATAGGAGAACTGTAAAACGCCGTCGATATAGCCCTCAACAAGTCTTCCGGAAACCTTAATTTTGATTTCATAGGTTTTGCCTGTTTCAACGGTGAAATTGCTTTGTGTGCCGAGAATTTCTGTTTTTATACCGTTTTCAATAAGCTGAACCACACTTCTTGTATTACCCCAGCCGCCTATATTCCAGAAATAGTTATTGTCCGTGTCCTTGACACCGAAGGGGATAAGGAAGCCCTCCTCACCGCCTGTTTTTGTAGCTTCAACGGTGAAGGTATAGTTGCTCCATTCGCTGTCTCCGAAATAAGCCACACTGCCTGTATTGCCGTATGCCATTTCCGTTGTTTTCTGCTTAAGCTTACCGCCTTCAATCTTCCATTCGCCGTCTGTGGGTGTCTGCCAGTTCCAGCAGAGATTTTTGATTGAGAATTTGTCCTCTCCGAGAACCTCGCCTGTTTCATTGTCTGTCACAATAAGGTTGTCAAATTCTGCAGATGTGTACCATGTGCCCACACCAACCTTGCCTGTGATGGAGCCTTCCTCGATTTTTGCACCTGAAAGCTTGTGTTCAAGCACCTTGGTGCCCTGATTTACGGAGAAAAGCTTCTGTGCATAATAGCTTATGGAGCCTGTAACCTGATGGTTGTTGAACCATATAAGGTCGGGTGACCAGTGAGTTGCCGTAAGGTTGCCGAAAAGGGGAGCATATGCCGCCATTGTCACAATGTCGCCGTTTCTTTCAAGACCTGTCATATATGCGGCTTCTGCCAGAGCGGCTTCAAGACGGTTGCTTCTTGCAGCATATTCACCGAGGAATACATTTATTCCGCCGCCATAAATGCTGTCGGTCATTCCCTCAAAATCACGCTTATAGTTTACCTCGTCATAATAGTCCGCATTTTTGAAGAACCATATGGGATCGTTATAATAGTGCTGATCGGTGGCTCCTGCGAAATCGGATACATTTTCGGAGCCCATTTCAATAAGCTCATTTTTTGCATATTCGTATGAGGGGAGATACTGTGTGCCTCTTGTTCCGTCTGCAGTGCCTGCGGAATAGATAAGCTCAAGTCCCTCATAAAGTGCGGGATTTTCCGCTTTTGCCTCATTGAAGGCATCAAGGAAGGCGGAATATCTTTCAAAATATACCTCACC
>JAZNRX010000169.1:0-7533 GCA_045590915.1 Acutalibacteraceae bacterium
TGACAAGGAAGGCTTCCTTTTCCTTGCTGAAGCAGGTGCAGACTTTATCAAGGTCGGTATCGGCGGAGGTTCAATCTGTATCACCCGTGAAACAAAGGGTATCGGCAGAGGACAGGCTACTGCTATTATTGGTGTCGCAAAGGCAAGAGACGAATACTTTGAAAAGACAGGTATCTATATTCCCATTTGCTCCGACGGCGGTATCGTTCACGATTACCACATCACGCTTGCTCTTGCAATGGGCTCCGACTTCGTAATGCTCGGCAGATACTTCGCACGCTTTGACGAAAGCCCCACAAACAAGCTTATGGTCAACGGTGCTTATGTTAAGGAATACTGGGGTGAAGGTTCCAACAGAGCAAGAAACTGGCAGAGATATGACCTTGGCGGCAGCTCAAAGCTTTCCTTCGAAGAGGGTGTTGACTCTTATGTTACCTATGCAGGTCCTCTTCACGATAATGTTGAAAAGAGTCTTTATAAGGTTAAGTCCACAATGTGCAACTGCGGTGCTCTTTCAATCCCCGAACTTCAGGAAAAGGCAAAGCTTACACTTGTTTCTTCCGTCAGCATCGTAGAGGGCGGCTACCACGACGTAACTCTCCGCACAACCTCTAATTCAAGAAACTGAAACTAAATAAAAACAGCGGCGATGTGCAAAAAACGCACATCGCCTTTTTCTTATTGTAATAATCTTGCTTTTCGATATATGCTGTGATAAAATTAAAAATGTGGAGGGGTGTATAATGAAGCCTTTTTTAGGAATTAATCTTACTGATAATAAGAAAAATACGGAAACAAACGGAGAAGAATTTTTGGTTGCCCGAACATCTTCGGTAATGTCAAGAATTCTTGATGAATCCGGTGAAACGGTGAGTAATGTTGTAGAGCAATCAAAGCTGCCGCTTCCATTCAGAATTTTACAGGGGGCATGCGGTGTAGTCGGAGCAATTACGGCTGCAAGCTTATTTAAGGCATTGGCAAAAAGTGATGAGCTGACTATTGATGCTGCATATCAGAATGCTCCGTGGTTATTCTGGCTTGCAGGCGGATGCATTATTGTTTGGCTGATTCTCAGACTGACAAGCAACAAAAAGGCAAGTACGGTTTTACAAAAGGATGAAAGCACACAGGCTTTATCTAAATTGGAAAGTGTTCTTGATACTGTTTATGCTGAATTGTCTGTTCCTGAAACAGCTGAATTTGTTGATGTTCTTTCTTTTTACTATAAGATCAAAGACGGGAAAATCAAAGTTTGCGAGAAATTTTTGACACAGTATTTTAATCCCGAATACAAGATTTTTGCAGATTCCGAAAATCTGTATCTTGCAAATACGGAAGGGAAGTATGCTTTCCCCAAGTCTGATATTCAGCGTATCAGCACTGTAAAAAAGCATATCCGCATTGCTTCTTGGAATAAAGAGGAACGTTTTAACAAAGGTGAGTATAAACAATATAAGCTCACTTCTGATAATTACGGAAGCATACACTGTAAATCATATTGTGTTTTGGAAATCAGCAAAAACAATGAAATGTGGAATGTATATTTCCCGTGTTATGAGTTGCCTGTTCTTGAAGAGCTTACAGGCTTAAAAGCACAGTAAATTAAATGGACTGTATCGTAATCACATTTGTGATTGATACAGTCCATTTTTACTTACTTCAGTTCAAGAGTTCTTTTGTAAGCTGAGGTTACTGCATTTATGACGGAACTTCTGAATGCTCCGTCCTCAAGGGCGTGGACTCCTGCTATTGTTGTGCCGCCGGGGGAGCATACCGCATCTTTGAGTGCTCCCGGGTGTGTGCCGGTATTAAGCACCATGTCGGCAGAGCCCGAAAGCATTTTTGCCGCATACATCAGGGCCTTGTCTCTGGGCACCCCGCATTCAACGGCACCGTCTGCCAGCGCTTCTATAAACATATAAGCAAATGCGGGGCCGCAGCCTGAAACAGCACTTGCCGCATCAATTTTATTTTCGTCTATTTTGTCAAGAAGACCTGCTCCCGACATTGCTTTTACGAAATAATCAACCTGATTTTCGGTAACTGTATGATTATTGCAATAAAGAATAGTGCCTTCCCCGATAAGTGCGGGGGTGTTGGGCATAATTCTTATAACGGGCATTTCTTTTTCTGCAAGGGTACAGATTTTTTCGATGGATGTGCCTGCAAGCATTGAAACGAGAACGGGATTGTATTCATTGAAAAGGGGAGCAATTTCCGAGAAAAGCGCTTTGGCCATCTGAGGCTTTACACCGATGAAAATATATTCGCTTTCTTTTACAAGTGTATCAAGTGCTGTTGCGGTTACATTGTCATATTTCTCTTCAAAGCTCTTTGCTTTTTCTGCAAAAGTATCATAAACTGCTATTTTTTCGTAAATGTTGCCCTTTGCGGCGGCAACAAGTAAGGCACCGCCCATATTTCCCGCTCCGATAAAGCCGAATTTATAAGTCATAATCTCACTCCTTATCTTATCTGTCCGTTACCTGAAATTATATATTTATAGGTGGTAAGCTCCTTAAGTCCCATGGGGCCTCTTGCGTGTAATTTCTGTGTTGAAATGCCGATTTCACAGCCAAGCCCGAATTCGCCGCCGTCGGTAAATCTTGTTGAGGCATTGTGGTAAACCGAGGAAGAATCTACAAGTGCGGTAAAAAGTCTTGCATTTTCTTCGTTTTCAGTGATAATGCAGTCTGAATGCTTGGTTGAGTGGGCTGAAATATGGTCAATGGCTTCACTGACATTCTTTACCACTTTGACTGCTAAAATATAATCAAGGAATTCAGTATCAAAATCATTTTCTCCTGCTTGCTTTCCTTCAATAACAGCACTGCAGTATTCATCGAGACGAAGCTCAACGGGAACAAGACCGTCTTCCTTCCTCTTTGTAACTAATTTATCAAAAAGAAGAGGAAGAACGTCCTTTGCAACAGCTTTGTTTACAAGCACAACCTCACAAGCGTTGCAAACGGAAGGACGGCCTGTTTTAGCATTATATATAATGTTTACAGCCTTTTCAATATCGGCATATTCATCAACATAAATATGACATATGCCCGTGCCGGTCTGAATGCAAGGTACCTTTGCATTTGCAACACAGGCGGATATAAGTCCTGCACCGCCTCTGGGAATGAGAAGATCAACATATTCCACTGCAGTCATAAGCTCATTCGCACTGTCTCTTGATGTATCCTGAATGAGATTTATGAGATTTTCGGGGAGCCCGACTTTTTTGAGTCCCTTTCTCATTGAATTGAGTATTGCATCAGATGAACGGAATGCTTCTTTTCCTGAACGAAGCACCGATACATTTCCGCTTTTAAGTGAAAGTGCCGCCGCGTCTGATGTAACATTGGGGCGGGATTCATAAATCATTGCAACAACACCCATGGGAACGGCTGTCTTTTTAATAACAAGTCCGTTGGGGCGTGTGAGTGTATCAAGCACCTCACCTACAGGATCGGGAAGCTTTACAACATCGCGTATTCCGTCTGCCATCCCTTTTATTCTTTCAGGGGTGAGACGAAGTCTGTCAATCATAACATCATTGATTTTTCCTTTTGCCGCTTCAATATCGAGAGCATTTTCCGAAAGAATGAAATCAGTGTTTTCTTCCAACGCATCTGCCATTGAAAGCAGGGCTTCATTTTTCTGCTGTGTTGTAAGCGTGAGAATGGTTTTTACTGCCTGTTTGGCAGAAGTGAGGATTTCGGTAGTTGTCATTTTATTTCCCCTTTGCAATAAATCTTGTTCCGACACTCTTGCCGTCGGCAATATCATAAAGTATGTAAGGATTCTGTCCGTTGGTGATTATCATATCCGTGCCGTTTTCTGTGCATATTTGAGCTGCATGAAGCTTTGTTCTCATTCCGCCTGTGCCCAGTGTTGAGCCCGCGTCACCGCCTAAAGCCATAATTTCGGGTGTAAGCTCTCTTATTTCGGGAATAAGAGAAGCTGAAGCATCCTTATGGGGATCTGCAGTATACAATCCGTCAATGTCACTCATCAGAACAAGTAAATTTGCATTAATGCTTTCGGCAACAAGAGCTGAAAGAGTATCATTGTCACCCACGCTTATTTCGTCTGTAGCAACGGTGTCATTTTCATTTATTATGGGAAGAACGTCAAGCTCTAAAAGACGCATCATCGTATTTGTAAAGTTTTGATGTCTGTCCTCGTGCTTGAAGTCAGAGCCTGTCAGAAGAATTTGTGCAACCGTATGGTTATACTCTGAAAAAAGCTTGTCATAGGTGTACATAAGTTCACACTGACCGACAGCTGCAGCCGCCTGCTTTGTGGGAATATCAGAGGGCTTTCCCTTGAGAGAAAGCTTTCCCGAGCCCATTCCGATGGCACCCGATGAAACAAGGATGACCTCGTGACCGCTGTTTTTAAGGTCGCTCATAACCTTTACAAGCTCTTCAACCCGTCTTATATTAAGTCTGCCTGTGGAGTGAGCAAGAGTTGATGTGCCTATTTTTATAACAATTCTCATAATATGTCTCCGTAATAAATCGGTACTTTACCGTGTTAAATTGATAATAATATATTATAATGCTTTAATTTCCTTCGGTCAATAAAAATATGAAAATATAATACAAAAAAGCACACAAAAGGGAAACTTCTGTGTGCTTAATATTTATAAGAGCCTTGGAATCCAATAAGCAGGCGTACAGCTCCAAGCGTGGCAGGCAGAGTTTATTTCGGGAGCACGGTAGGGAGACTCAAATTCATTTTCGGGGTTGAATATTTCAGGACAGCAGTCAAAGCCGGCTTTATCAATCCTGCCCCAATAGTCCTTTATGAATGAAAGAGCCTCGTTTTTCAGTCCGCAGTTATAAAGAGCTTCAATGTAATAGTGCATCATATATGGTGTGCGCATTGTGAATTCTGTCTCGGTATTCCTGATTTTTTCAAGAATTTCAATGCTTTTTTCTGTGGGAAGCACTCCCGAAAGAACTGCCCATACCTGTGAATGACGGGAAATCTGCCCCGAAGGAGTTGTGAAAAGTCCGCAGTTTTCATCATAGAAAGCAAGAAGGCATTTTTCGGCATCTGAAATTTCAGTTATTATATCTGCAGTGTCATAACCGAGAATTTCACAAAGCTCTTTAAGTTGCTTCAATGTATAAATATAAACACCGAGAATGGAAGTCTTTTTATCAAGGTCGGGACACCAGTCAATAAAGGGATGAAGCTCAATAATTCCCGTTTCCTTATTGAATTTTTCGGAAACCTGCTGAAACTGTGTATATGCCATACTGAAAAGCTCGGCAACCAACTCTTTGTCTCCTGTATTTTTATACCAATCGTAAAGACAGGAGATAAAATACAGAGAGTAGTCACAGAATGTCCATTCGTCAACATAGGGAGGAGAGTCGGGGAAAATACAGGGTGCCACCATTCTGTGTTCACCTGTTGCTGCAGCGAAAAGATATATGCATCTTTTTATAAGGTCAAGATTTCGGAACACACCGTAATCGGTCATAGCCTGAAGCTTCAGATCGCCTATCCACAGCCTTCTGTCTCTTTTTGGACCGTCTTCAAAAACATCCTGTTGACATTCTTTAAGAGTTATCACCGACATATCATAAATACGTTTAAGCTTTTCATCCTTGATGTCAGGATATTTTGCGTCTTTTAAAGAAACCGCAGAAACACCTGATGCTTTAATTGATGATATTTTTACGGGAAATCTTGCACTGTCCGTTCTTTTGATTTTAAGAAATCTGAAGGAATACCGTCTTTCGAGTGTTGTTTCATACGGAGTAAAAACAAATGATTTTTCTTCATTCTGAAGCCAACCGTTTCCAAGTCCGCCTTTATATTCTTGGGGCGATGTTGTTATTTCAAGAGGAAATTCACCGAATGTAAAATGAAGTCTGACAGGGGAGTCCGTAATTTTAATGAGTCCGTCGTTAAAGGCACTGAAATTCAGGAAGCCCACTATATGTTCACCGAAATCAATAATAATTTCATCTCCCGAATTGAATTCAAGAGGAAATTCAATATCTGAAATTTTTTCGGCTTTAAGCTTCTGAAAAGAATTATCATCGGATATGATTTTTATAATCGAAACGGGAGTTTTTATTTCTTCAAGTAACGGTTTTTTCAGCTCATTTGCCTTTTTCAGATATGCTTCATTGATAATAACTGCCATATTGCACCTCTTAAAGAGATTTTATGATACCCTGATATTTTTCAATAAAGGCTTCGTTTATTGCATCTCCGCCGTCAACATTACTGCTTGAGAAAACCTCGGGAGTAAGACCTTTTTCTAACATAATTTCAATGCAGCCTGCAACTGCCGCGTGAAGAATTGCCGCTCCGGTGCTTGTTGATGTAGGGCAAGCTTTTCTTTTAAGCTCGGGAAAATCCACCGAGGCATCACCGAGACTGCCCATATTGTCAAGAACAATATCCGCAATTTCAAAAAGTCTTTTTCCGCTTTTGTGTCTTGAAGGACTTGCTTTCGAATGATTAAGATTTGTAAGAGCAATAACGGTCAGGCCCTTTTCCTTTGCAAGAAGTGCCATGTCAACGGGAATTCCGTTTCTGCCCGAATTGGAAGCAATGACAATAACATCATTTTCTTTCATTTTATAGGAATTGAAAAGAATTTCAGCATAACCCTCAAGTCTTTCGATTTCCGTGCTCTTAGAGGCGGATTCGTGAAGCATAAGAGCGGTCTCAAGAACGGGCTGAAGCTTTACAAGCCCGCCTGCACGGTAGAAAAGCTCCTCTGCAAGCATATGAGAGTGTCCCGTGCCGAAAAGGAATATGTTTTTATTGTTTTCAAGAGCATTTGCAAAGGCTTGTGAGCATTTGTCGATAGCCGCCATCTGATTTTCAGTGATTTCATTGAGTATTCTTTGCAAATTGTTGAGATATTCAAGAGATTTTTTCATAGCTGTATTTTTCCTTTCTCAGTTGAGCTTCATTCCGAATACCGTGCAGTCGGGATTTTCTTCAATAGCCGTAAATCCGTATTTTTTATAAAAGGACATTCCCTTTGTATTGAAGCTGCTTACGGTAAACATAACTCCTGCAATGTTCTTATTCTTGAGATGCTTTATCAGTTCATCCATAAGGCGATGCCCCAGCCCCATTCTCTGATAATCACCCATAATGTCAATATGAAGATGTGCAGGATAATCGTCCTTATATTTTTTATGAAGGGTTATGGAGGTTTCGGCATAAAACCTGTTTGTTTTTTGATCTTCCGGAATTTTTGTCAGATATTTCTCTTTGAAAATGCTGTAAAACCTGTCAAAATTTTCCGCACAAAGTATATATCCCACAGCCTCATCATTCTCATTTACTGCAACAAAACAGTTGTCGGGTTCATTTTCCGTATAATAGTCACAGTATGTGGACAGAAGAAAGTTTATTGTATCCTCCTTAAAATCCTCATATCCGTCGCAGTAAAGACAGATGTTCTGAACATTTTTTTTGTCATTTAACTGAAATTTTCTTATATTCATTTTCTCTCTCCGATATGTTTTTCCTGTAAAAGTATAACAGAAGAAAAAA
>JAZNRX010000170.1:0-2182 GCA_045590915.1 Acutalibacteraceae bacterium
AAGGACGGCACAACAGCCGAGCTTCTCTGGGGTTACAAGGATGGCGGCAAGTTTACAAGTGAACTGCCTGCTCACCTTATGAGCCATATGGCAAGACTTAAGGTTGACCCTGAAAACAGAGTTGTTATGCACTCTCATCCGACACACACCCTCGCTATGAACTATGTTCATGAGCTGGACGAAAAGAAATTCACACATACTCTTTGGGAAATGTGTACCGAATGTATTGTAGTTTTTCCTGACGGTGTAGGCGTACTTCCCTGGATGCTTTGCGGTACAAACGAAATCGGTGAGGCAACGGCAAAGAAAATGGAAGAATTCAGACTCGTTGTATGGGGAATGCACGGAATTTACGGCGCAGGAAAAACAATGGACGAAACCTTCGGACTCATTGAAACCGTTGAAAAGGCTGCTCAAATTTATATGCTCACAGCACATCTGCCGAGAGTGAACACCATCAAAGATGAAGAAATGGTGGAGCTTGCGGAGTTCTTCGGTGTCAATTACAGAAAGGATTTTCTGAATATATAATCAACCCGACAAACAATTATTTGCGGAGGATGAATTTATGAATGTAAAGGAATATATCGAGAATAATTGGGATAATACAACCCGTTTATTTACAGAGGATGATGATACATTAATAGGCTTGCCACATCCCTATACTGTGCCCTGTATAGAAGGGAAATTTCAGGAAATGTATTATTGGGATGTTTATTTCACAAATGTAGGTCTGATAAAATCGGGACGTTTGTCACAGGCAAAAAATAATGTGGATAATATGTGTTATCTGATAAATAAATTCGGATTTGTTCCTAACGGAAACCGCACTTATTATCTTTCCCGTTCACAACCACCTTTCCTTTCACAAATGGTTCGCTGCATTTACGAGCAGACGGGAGATATCAGGTGGCTTGATGAATGTTACAAGGCTCTTGAAAAAGAGTATAAATTCTGGGAAAATGAACGTCAGACGCCCTGCGGACTTAACCGATATTACGGAAGCTTTAACCGTGAGGAGCTGATGAGCTTTTGCGGACTTTTATGCAATCGCTTCAATATCGAAAAGCCTGATGATGAAAGCATTGCAGAGTGTTACGGTAAGGCTATGTATTCCTTTGCGGAAAGCGGTTGGGATTGCAACAGCCGTATGGGGCTTGACTGTTATAATTATGCTTGGGTGGATCTGAATTCTTTGCTGTTTGGTATGGAAAGTGATATGGCGTTTTTTTCTGCCGAGCTTAAAAACGGATGCGAGGCAATGTGGAATGAAAAAGCAAATAGCAGACGAGAGATGATGACAAAGCTTTTATGGGACGATAAATCGGGGGCTTTCTGTGATTATAATTTTGAAACAGGAAAACAAGCTGATATTATATCGGCCGCACAGTTTTATCCGTTATTTTCAGGTGTATGCACTAAAGAAGAGGCTGAACGCACGGTAGAATTATTATCTGAAATCGAAGCAGAGTTCGGTGTGGCTTGCTGTGAAAAAAGAGAGGATTTATACGGTCTGCAGTGGGACTACCCGAACGGATGGGCTTGCCTGCAATATTTTGTAGTGCACGGGCTTTTGCGTTACGGCTACCGCAAGGAAGCACTTCGCATCGCTGAAAAATATAAGCGTTTAGTGGAAAAAGTCTTTGAAGAAACCGGAAAATTATGGGAAAAATATGATGTTACAACGGGCACTGTTTCACATAATAAAGAATATGAAACTCCTGCTATGATGGGGTGGACGGCCGGTGTTTATATTGATTTTTGTTCCTTGACGGGAGAATAAATTTAAGAAGAGATAACTGTAAACAAAGAAAACAATGATTTATAGGAGTATTAATATGAAGCCTATCAGCTTTTATCTTGTAACAGATACCCATTATTTTGAAAATAAATTAGGTGCCGGCGGAGAAGCCTTTGAAAAAAACATGGTCACAGAACAGTATTTTGTTAAGGAAAGTGGTGCAATTATAAGCTCAACTTTCGACAAAATTATTGAAGACAAAGAAACTGATATTGTTATTATTCCCGGTGACCTTGTAAAAAACGGTGAAAAAGAAAGCCACAATAGTTTTATTAAAGAGCTTTACAGACTTAAAGAAAAGGGCAAAAAGGTCTATGTTATAACTGCGGGTCACGATTATAATGATTCAGCTTACATATTAAAGGATGACGGTCGTGTGCC
>JAZNRX010000171.1:0-5436 GCA_045590915.1 Acutalibacteraceae bacterium
TGCAGAATATTCAATAATAAATGCTTTCATATTGAGAAAATAAAAACATATTATAATATTAAATTGTTTATAGGAGCTGATTTATGTTATTTGACGAGTTAGTTGCAAATATTTTGTTTCTTGCTTTACATTTTGAAAAAGCAGGTGCCTTTCCGCCGCCGCTGAAACCTGAGGATGAAAAAAAGTATTTGTTTCAAATGAAAAACGGAGATTCTAATGCAAAAGAAATAGTTATTAAGCATAATCTGAGACTTGTTACTCACATAATGAAAAAATACTATATTAATGAAAGTGAAAATGAAGAATTGATATCCGTCGGAACAATAGGACTGATAAAGGCTGTAAACTCCTATAATATTGAAAAGGGAGTACGCTTTGCAACCTATGCCTCAAGATGTATTGAAAATGAAATATTGATGTATTTCAGAAATAAGAAAAAAAGTGTTCTTGATATTTCATTGGATGAACCAATAGAGACAGATGCAGAGGGTAATCCCTTGACTTTGATGGATATAATCGCTGTTGAAGATACGGTTGCTGACGATTTTGTCAGAAAAAATAATATAGATATACTAAGAAAACTGGTTAACGGTATGAAAAATAAAAGAGAAAAGGATATAATCACAATGAGATACGGACTTGACGGAAATGAGCCGTTGACACAGAATGAAATTGCGGAAATTTACGGTATTTCACGCTCATATGTCAGCCGTCTTGAAACCAAAATTATAAAAAATCTCAGAAAACATTTTGATATCAATGATAATTTCTAATACTGTTGACATCTTAACCTTGTCAAGTTATTATAAAAATAAGAAATTGAGCAATCAAGGAGAATAAAAAATGGATAACTATTTGTCGTCGTTTAGAATTGATGCTTCGCCTAAATGCAATTCAAATAACATGTTTACTTATAAAAATACAAGATTTTCTGTAATTACTCCTTATCTGATAAGGGTTGAGCATCAAAAAAGTGCTTGTTTTTGTGATAAGCCTACTCAGGCAGTGCTAAACAGATTTTCAGATGATATTGATTTATCATATCGCTTTTCTGATGATAATATTGTTATCTCTACTTCAAAAATAGAATTTACATACGATGTAAAAAAATGTGAGTTTATATGTGTTGTTCTTGAGGATGGCAGAAAAATCAGTGATTTAACAAAGGGAAATCTCAAGGGTACAAAAAGAACTCTTGACGGTGTCAACGGTAAAACTTCTCTTTGTGATGGTGTTGTTTCACTTAACGGTGTTGCAGTTTTCGATGACAGCAAATCGCTTATTCTTGCCGAGGACGGAAAAGTTCTTCCGAGAGATTATGAGGAAACAGATGTTTATTATTTCTGTTACGGCTATAAGTACCGTGAGGCAGTAAAGGCACTGTTTGATCTCACAGGGCACACCCCTCTTATTCCGAGATTTACCTTGGGTAATTGGTGGAGCAGATATAAAGCATATACTCAGAACGAATACACAGAGCTTATGCAACGTTTCATTGATGAAAAAATTCCCGTCACAGTTGCAACAATTGATATGGATTGGCATTGGGTGGATGTTGTTAAGAAATTCGGAAAAGATGCAGTTGATAAAAATGACAGAAAAAATATTCTTGAATTTTTCTATAACACTGTATTCCCGGGTTGGACAGGATATTCATGGAATACGGAGCTTTTTCCTGATCATAAAGCTTTTCTTGATTGGCTTAATGCCAACGGCTTCAAGGTAACAATGAATCTTCATCCCGCATCAGGCTGTAAATTTTTTGAAGATGCTTATGAAGATTTCTGCAATTTTATGGGTATTGATAAAAACTCAAGAAAGCAAATCGGATTTGATATTACTGATGAAAAATTTATAGAAGGTTATTTCAGATTTTTGCACCATCCCCATGAAAAAGAAGGAGTTGCATTCTGGTGGATTGACTGGCAGCAAGGAAGTAATACTTCAATCAAAGGTCTTGATCCCTTGTGGGCACTTAATCATTATCATTCATTGGATATTTCAAGAGACGGCAAGAGACCTCTCATTCTGTCGAGATTTGCAGGAATCGGCTCTCAGAGATATCCTCTCGGTTTTTCGGGTGATACCGTTCAGACATGGAAATCACTTGATTTTCAGCCTTATTTTACTTCCACTGCATCAAACGTTGCATACAGCTGGTGGAGTCATGATATCGGAGGACACTGCAGAGGTTACCGTGATGATGAATTATATCTGAGATGGGTTCAGTTCGGTGTTTTCAGTCCCATAAACAGACTTCATTCCACTTCTAATGAATTTATGGGAAAAGAGCCATGGATGTATAACAAATTTGTTGAGAATACAGCGGTTGATTTTCTGAGACTAAGACATAGGCTTATTCCATATCTTTATTCAATGAACAGGCTTACTGCAAATGAAGGCAGATGTCTTGTTGAACCTATGTATTATAATAATCCGAAAGATAAAAGAGCATATATGTGTCCTAACGAATTCTGGTTCGGTACTGAGCTGATTGTTGCTCCGATTACGTCAAAAACAAATGAAAAAACAGGCCTTGCTTCAACAAAGGCATATTTGCCCGGCGGACGTTTTACGGATATTTTCAACGGATATATCTATAACGGAAATACGCTTATTGAAATGTTCAGAGATCAATCCTCTATTCCTGTTCTTGCTAAAGAAGGAGCAATTATTCCGTTAGGCCCCGAGAAGTATGATAACAGTGTTGAAAATCCCGATGAGTTCGAAATTCTGATTTCAAGAGGCAATAATTCCTTTATTTTATATGAGGATGACGGAGAAACGCTTCAGTACAATGACGGGAAATATTGTGAAACAAGGTTTGAGGTCAAAAAAGATTATAAGAATGTTATTTTTGAAATCAATGCAGTTAAAGGTGATTTATCATTGATTCCTGAAAAGAGAAAGTATTGCTTAAGATTTCTTGATATAACTGATGCAGAGAATATATCAGTTGAGGTTGACGGAGTTTGTATAGATTTTGACAAAAAGAAAATCAAGAATAATCTTATTGTTGAAATATCTGATTCTGCGGTTAATTCTGATATAAAAGTAACACTACATAATATCACAGCAAAAATCAATCCTTCTCGCCAAATTCTTTTGACTCAGCTTTTGTCAAAGCTGAAAGGAAGCAATGATAAAAAAGCGGCAAAATATACATCATTTGTAAAGAAAAATGCCTTTACACTCATTCCTTCTGAATTAAAACGTGCAGTAAAGGAATTAGATGAATTGATATACTGATAAGTAAAAGGAACAACACGAAAAGTGCTGTTCCTTTTTTTACATATCAACGTAGACCGGAGGAATCTGATATTCAGGATTTGTGTAAATCATATTAGTTGTACATAGATTAAAGATTTTTCCTGAAACATAATCAATTTCGGCATCACGGCTATATTCTGTTCCTTCATCCTTTAATTGTGAAAGGTTTGTAATAACAGGAATTTCGGCGGCGTTTTTTATAATCTGGAGCATTTCTCTGCCCTTGTTATTGAACGCAAGAACTCTTATATATGAAACTCCCATATCGAGATCATCTTTCTTTATGCCGAGGATTGAGTGAAGAATTATCTGACGCACCCGCGAGTGTGTAAAGTGTTTAGACTTTACAAAATTATATATATCTTCAAGGCTGTTTTTTGTTCTGATTGCTTCGAGAATTCTGTTTTCAAGACCGCCGTTTACATTGTTGATTTTTGTTAATTCATCCGATGTGACTGAAATCAGCTTTGTTAGCGCTATCAGTTCAAATTTATCCTTATCGCAAGGAAATAAGCCGCTGATGTGCATATCATTATATATGTCAAATATTTTTTCAGGTATGAAATCAATGCTATCTTGTAAGCCTGCTTTATAAATCGTATTTCTTATATGACTTGCACTGGCATAGCTCTCGGATGTTATTTCAGAATCGTGTTTAACACCTTTTCTTGTTATTGCGACAGCATTATGTGATATTTTTGTTTTATCAAGAGCATTCAGATATTCGAGAGCAAGAATATTATTAGCATCTTCAAGTATATCGTAAGGTATATCAGGATAATTAAGTCGTACATATTCTGCTTTTGCTTTCGGATAAGAAAAACCGTCTTTAATTTTAAGATTTGCAAAATTTTCGCATTCCTCAGAAAATAAAACTTCCTTAATTTTCAGAAGCTCATTAATACTGTTTGAAGCACCAAAAGAGATAATGCCTTCAATGCCCATCGCGTTTACCGTATCAATAAATCCTTTTGCAAAATATGTGGCTGTTGAGGTCGCATACTTTGTCGGCAGCTCGACAACAAGGTCGGCACCTCCGAGTATAGCGGCTTTTGCTCTGATGTGTTTTTCTGCTATTGCAGGCTCCCCTCTTTGTACGAAGTTTCCGCTCATTATGCTGATTATCGTGTCGGCACCTGCTTCTCTTGTTTTTTCAATATGGTATTTATGACCGTTATGAAAAGGATTATATTCGCTTGCAATAAATGCAGTAGTCAAAATTATCACTCCGCAGAAATAATACTTGAAATTACTTAGAATTAATATTATAATACATAAGTAAAATTTAAATTTCAAGAAAAAGGGGTAAAATTAATGAAAATTCTTGTTATTAATTGCGGTAGCTCTTCATTAAAATATCAGCTTTTTGATATGGCTACTAATGAAATGCTTGCAAAAGGTATTTGTGAGCAGATTGGCGGAGATAGTACTTTTACTCATAAGGTAACTGCTGATGAATCAAAGAATTGTAAGGCTGTTCCTATGACAATGGCTGACCATTCTGAAGCTATTAAAATTGTAATTGACACGCTTACCAGTGCCGATAAGGGTGTTCTCACATCAATGGCAGAAATTGCGGCTGTCGGACACAGAGTTCTCCACGGCGGTGAGAAATTCAGCGGCTCAGTTCTCGTTAATGATGCTGTTAAGGCCGCAATCAGAGAATGCTTTGATCTCGGACCTCTTCATAATCCTGCTAATCTTATGGGTATTGAATCCTGTGAAGCAGTAATGCCCGGAGTGCCTCAGGTTGCTGTTTTTGATACCGGCTTCCATGCAACAATGCCCGATTATGCATATATGTATGCTCTTCCCTACGAATATTATGAAAAGTACGGTATCCGTCGTTACGGCTTCCACGGTACTTCACACAGATTTGTCAGCAAGAGATGTGTTGAGCTTCTCGGCGGTAATGCAGAAGGTACTAAGATCGTAACCTGTCATCTCGGTAACGGCTCATCTATTTCTGCTGTTAAGGACGGAAAATGCTTTGATACAACGATGGGTGTTACTCCCCTTGAAGGTATTATGATGGGAACAAGATGCGGTTCTATTGATCCTGCGATTATTCCTATTATTATGAAAAAAGAAGGCCTCACTCCCGATGAAATGGACAGCGTTATGAATAAAAAGTCCGGTATGCTTGGTGTTACTCAGAAGACAAGC
>JAZNRX010000172.1:0-23283 GCA_045590915.1 Acutalibacteraceae bacterium
GAGGCTATTTCAAAAAATCAGGTTAAGGTAAGAGTTGCTAATCTCCGTCCGACACTTCAGAAGGAAATCGCCGAGGGTGAACAGCTTATTGCAAACAGTTCATCCGAGGTTTCCGAAAAGCTCAAGGAGCTTGATGATACGATTCTGCAGCTTGAGGAGCTTGTTGCAAACGGCTCTGAGCTGGTTAAAACCGCCGAAGAAGAATTCAATCAGAAATTTTCTGAGGCAGAGGGTAATTTAAGCAATAACACTGCTGAATATTATGCCGCCATTGAAGCATATTCACAGAAGGAACAGCTTTACAAGAGCAACCTTGCACTGTACAACGAACAGGTAAATTCACATAATGCGGCAAAAGGTCTTTATGACAAATCATACAACGAATATCTTGCGGGGCAGAATGCAATCGCCTCCGCAGAGCAGACCATAAGCACAACAAAAAGCCTTATAAATGCCGCAGAAGCGACACTTCTTAAGCTTGATGATGCTCAGATGGGTGCTTATTCTCAAGAAGAAATTCAGGCTGTTATCAATATGATGCAGATTACCTATCCTGAGCTTTACGCCGCAGTAAAAGCATTGACAACACAGGGCTTAGCAGGTGAAATTGCTGCATCACTTGAGCCCTATATAGATTCACAGAAAAGCAACCTTGCAAAACAGGAAAAAACTCTCAAAGAGAAAAAGGAACAGCTTGAAGCGGCAGGAGAAACCCTTAAAGCAAAGGAAAAGGAGCTTACCGATGCAACATTGGCTCTTGCAACAGCAAAATCAAAGCTTGATGATGCACAATCAGAGCTTTCAGCCGCCAGTGCCCAGCTTCAATCCTTCGGTTTAAGCATACAAAGCGGAAATCTTCAGCTTCAGATAGAAAAAATACAAGCAGAAACAAAACTCAATGAGCTTAAAACACAGGTAACAAATGCACCAACCAATCTTGCCCGAGCAAAAGAGGAAAGAGCAAATGCTCTGTCACAGCTTGATGCAGGACTCCTCGAAGCACAGACAAAGGTATCAGATGCAAAAAATCTCCTGGCAAAGCTTGACAAAATCAGCTGGTCTGTTTCTGACAGAAACTCCGTTCCCGGCTATTCAAGCTACGGACAGTCAACAAAGAATATTGAAGTGCTGTCAAACATCTTCCCCATATTCTTCTTTATCATCTCCTCTCTTATCTGTCTTACAACACTCACCCGTCTTGTAGATGAGGACAGAATTCTCATAGGCACATATAAGGCATTGGGCTACACCATAACCTCTATTGTCCTTAAGTATGTAATATACTCTCTTTCAGCCTGTGTAATAGGCACAGTTATCGGTGTGGGAGCCGCAGTATTCCTGTTCCCCTTTGCAATCAATTCCGCATACTCCGTTATGTATTCGCTCCCATCCCTTATTTATGTATTCCCTTGGGGCTATTCGGCACTGAGTCTCCTCATTTCTCTTATATGCACATCAGTAGTAACCGCACTTGCACTCTTTAAGGAGCTTCAGGTTAATCCTGCCGTCCTTATGCGTCCAAAAGCACCGAAAACGGGCAAGCGTATTCTTCTTGAAAAGATAACATTCATCTGGGAAAAGCTCAGCTTCACGGCAAAGGTAACCGCAAGAAATCTTTTCCGCAACAAACAAAGATTTTCTATGACGCTTTTCGGAATAGCAGGCTGTACAGCACTTCTCATTGCAAGCCTCGGAATGTATAATTCAATCAGTGCAATTCTTACAAAGCAATACGGTGAAAAAGCCATTTCGAAATACGATTTTCAGGTGGTATTCAACTCTCCGCAAACCACTGCAACACACTCTTATGAGTTCAGTGAAATTTCAGGAGATGCAAGAGTTGAATCGCTTATGCTTACAGCAATGAAATCAATGACAGCAAGCTCTGAAAGAAGCGAAAAGGTCCTTGATATATATGTTCTTATACCCGAAAAACCCGCAAATCTCGGCAATTATATTGATTTACACAACAGAAAAACAAACGAGCAATATGTGCTTGATGACAGCGGTGCAATAATCACTGAAAAGCTTGCAAAGGACACAAAAACAGATATAGGTGAAGCAATCAATTTCACCGACAGCGACGGCAACACATATTCAGTAACAGTCAGTGCGATTGCAGAGAATTACACCTTCCACTATATCTATATGACAGAAAGCACCTACAAAAAGGCTACAGGCGAGGCTCCGCAATACAACTATGCAGTGGGAAATCTTTCTTCTTCCCTCGATAACATCAGCGAAGATGCACTCACTAATGAAAAAGGTCTTATTACCACGGATCTTATGAAAATAAACGGTGTTACGGCAATAGCCTTCACAAGCGATACAACAGAAAGCATATCACAGATAACAGATGCGCTCACTCTTGTTATTCTCGTTTTCTTTGTATCTGCACTTATACTTGCGTTCATTGTTCTTTATAATCTGTCAAATATCAACATTATTGAAAGAACAAGAGAAATTGCAACCCTTAAGGTTCTCGGCTTCTTCGACGGTGAGGTTAGCAGTTATATTTACAGAGAAAACATCTTTGTATCCGTTTTCGGTATGGCGGCAGGTGTTATTCTCGGAGTATTCCTGCATCTGCTTCTCATTTCATTCACTGCTATTGATACTGTTATGTACGGACAAAACATTGAATGGTACAGCTTCATAATTGCACTTATAATTACCGCGGCAATTATCGTGCTTGTAAACCTGCTTCTTCACAGAAAGCTGAAAAAGGTTGACATGGTACTTTCTCTCAAATCGGTTGAATAACAAACCTACGAAAAGACCAACAGGGTTGGAAAAAGAGGTAATACGGGTTTTGCCGTATTACCTCTCGTTTTTTTGCAGATTAACTGCATTTATCCTGTTATAACTGTCAGTACATAGTCATCAAAAACCTCGGATATGCAGTTATTTTCATCACAAGAAATGCTTTTCAGATTATCATTAATTCCCTCGCCTGTCATTTTAACATAAGCTTCTTTATAAGTCCAGACCTTAAAAAAGCGTATCAGAGTTTCTCTGTCGGTTATTTTACCGTCGGGAATATTATCCGATTGAAAAACAAACTGAATATCAGAACAGGAAAAGATATGTTTTCCCGTATGAGCACGTACTTCTTTGATTTTTTCTATATCAATACCCACTTCCCTTTCTTCATTTACGGCAACAGCAACATAATCCTCACTGTGACTTATGCTGAATTTATATCCGTAATTCAGAAGATATGGCTTTCCTTTATCATAAACCGAAAATTCAAGGCTTTCGGGTGTAACATCCAACTTATCACAAAGCACTCTTCTTAAAAGCATATCTGCGGCAATACAGCGTTTTTTATCATCGGGCTTTAACAGAGCATCGCACTTTTCTTTTCTTTCAGCCGACATAAGAAAATAGGCCGCTTCCGTTTCGGTGCAGCCTATTTCTCTTATATTAAGCTTATAAATATGTGTGTCGGGTGAGTTATTAATCAAGATATTTTTCAATAACTCTTATAGCATCTGCAACTGTTTCAAGTCCCATAGCTTCCTTATCGGGAATTTCAACATCAAATTCCTCTTCAATATCAACTGCAAGATTTACAAGTTCAAGGGAATTGAGCCCGAGATCCTTGCGGATATTTGTTTCAAGAGTGATGCTCTTGGGATCCATATCTACGAATTCACATATTATTGTTCTTATTCTGTCAAGCATTTTTTCTTCCTCCGGTATAGCTTATTTATTTTCAGCATAGTAACGTTCAATTACCTTGCGTCTTATAACCTTTCTTGTGGAATTGATTTCAAATTCCTTTGTTGTTATATATGTATCCTGTACACGTTTATAGAAGGTAAGGTCCTTATTTACTTCAAGAATATCCTTTTCAACCATAGCCTTGATTTCTTCTTCAGACTTATTGTCAACATCCTCGGGACTTACATAGAAGGCACCTGCAATTATCTTCTGCATTTTTCCGCCGACTTCTTTTTCTGCTTCAAAAACAACCACATCGTGAAGATAGGGAACGGCTTCCATATAATAGCTTTCAACCTCTTCGGGAAAAACATTCTTTCCGTTGTCAAGAATTATAAGGTTCTTCTTTCTGCCTACGATATAAAGACGGCCCAGTTCGTCTGTTCTTCCGTAGTCACCCGTTTTAAACCAACCGTCCTCAAAGGAAGCGGCAGTCGCTGCTTCATCCTTATAATATCCCTTGGTTACATTTTCACCCTTGATCCATACTTCACCGACACCCTTATCATCGGGTTCGTGTATCATAAACTTTGCCTTGGGGAAGGCATAGCCGGCACAGTCGGGATATTTGCCTGCTTCAAGGTTAAGAGTAACCGTGGGTGAGGATTCCGTAAGCCCGTAGCCATTGTAAATCGTGAAGCCGAAATCTGACAGACAGGTTATATACTCAACTCTTGTGGGAGCTCCGCCGCAGGACATTGTGGGGAACTTTCCGCCGAATTTCTCCGCGATTGTCTTAAAAAGAACGGGGCGAAGGTCAATGCCGATTTTCCTCATGGCGTTTGAGAATTTAAGAAGCTTCTTGAGAATTTTTGCTCTGCCTGTCTGCTCTGCCGTTCTCCATATGGTATTGTAAATAGTGTCAATAACAAGGGGAACGATTGCCATAGCATCGGGCTTATAAAACCTCACATTGTCCATAAAGTTTTTAAGAGAATCGTTTATGAAAACAGGACAGTTCATATACAAAGCCGTGAGAATATTACAGCTGAGCTCATACACATGGTTCATGGGAAGAAGTGAAATTGAGCTGTACTGTGTTTCAATAGTTTCAAGAACACCGTCAGCATTCTGTGCAAAGTTTCCGTGAGTGAGCATAACACCCTTGTTTGCACCGGTTGTGCCCGATGTAAATACTATAGCGGCAAGGTCATCCTTATTTATTTCAATTTTACTGTAGCTGTCATCACCGTCTGCAATAAGCTTCTTTCCTTCTTCAATAAGCTCTTCAAAGAAAAGGAATTCACCGTCAAGCTTTTTATTGGTGCATACCGCAGCCTTGCAGCGTTCATCGTGCTGAAGATGATATTTTGCAGTCTCCTTATATGCACGGGAAAAGAATATCGCATCAACGTCGGCTTTTGTGAAAAGACCGCTTATTTCCGCATCGGTAAGCTCCTTATCAACGGGAACGGCTACACTTCCGCCGCATACGGTTGCAAAAAAGGTGACAACCCAAGGATATGAGTTTTCACTGAGTATACCGATATGCTTACCAGAAAAACCTCTGCTTTTGAGAGCAGTTCCGAGAGCAATTACATCCTCCCTGAAGCGTTTTGCTGTATATTCCGTTACAACATCCTTTTTCTTATCTACCATACACACTCTTTCACCGTATTTTTCCATACGCTCAAAGAGCATTTTAAGAGTGAGAAGCTCACCCATCATATGCACTTCGTGTCGGAGATCGTCTAAATACTTTTTATCCTTAGGATCCATTTTTACACCTCTGGTTTATTTTTATCCGTTAAGACTGTCAAGAAGCTCTCCTATTGTGATATCGGGATTTTCTATACCTGCTTCGATTATCTTAACGGTATTATTATGCAAAGCTATAAGATTTTCGGGAGTTACAAGCTTCATTCTGTACATATAGTGAAGGGTAATACTGTCCCCCTGAGGATCGGGATAGCAAATAGCATAAAGGGGGCTGAAATATCTTCCGAGATTATATGTTTTGAAATCAAACTTAAAATCCTTGAATTCTGTTACGGGCACGGGAAGCCACGAGAACATAAGAGAAGCGGGGCCCTGAATGAGAGAATAGTTGTACATTTCTCTTAACTGATCACGGGCTGTTGTATAAGGATATGTCAGATGTCTGTAAAGGCTTGTTCTTGTACGAAGGAATTCGTCAAGTGCCTGTGAGAAGGTCATATCCTCTTCAATTCTTGTAAGCACCTGCAGGGGCTGCGCCATGCATCCGCCTGTTCTTGTATCCTTGAACTTTATTCTTTTACTGCACATAAGAAGCTGGAAGCCAAAAGGATCTCTGCCGTTAAGCCATGAAAGATGAGTTCTCATAGCAAGAAGCATAAGGCTTTCGGGGGCAACAGAACGGTCTTTGCAGAAGCTGAGAATTTTGCCTGAAAGCTCCTTATCTATATTCATCTTCATAACCTCTGCCTTATCAAGCAAGGGGCTGTATGCAGACGGAACCTTGAGGTCGGGATTTTTCTTCTTGATACGCTCTTTCATAAGGAACTGCGGACCGTGAACACCGGAATATGTAGGCTCGCCGCAGCTTCTGAAATATTCGTCAAAGAATTTTCTGTCTTTTTCTTTTTTTGCCTCATCCTGACATCTTTCGTGCTCTTTTACAATATAGTCCTCATAGCTGTAAAGGGGTTCGGGGAGTTCTGTTCCTGTTTTAAGTGCTCTGTAAATTCCGAGAAGATCAAGATAGAAAACAAGAATACCGATAGCATCCATAACCATATGGCTTGAATTGAGATAAATACCCTTATATCCGTTATATCCGTTAAAGAAGTAAATTCTGTAGCATTCACCCTTCATAAACTTAACAGCCGTCTGTGCATCCTTTGTAAAAAATGCATTCTGCTCATCTTCAGTTTTGAAGCTGAGCACCTTTACACTGTCAATTTTATATTCATCAAGAAAATACTGTTTGATTTTCTTGCCGTCTTTCTTAAAACGGAGTCTCATAGAGTCATTGCGCTGAATTTCAATATTGAGAGCCTTTGTCAGCAAATTAAAATCAACATCCATATCCACCATAAAGGATGTGGGAATCTGAACTATCTGCTTATGAAAAGAATATTTCTGCATAAGATACATAGTATCCTGTGAGGGAATAAGGTCATACAAATTACTCATTACCGTTACCTCTTTTAATTATATTTCAATATTATAATATTAACACATTGTTAACATTCTTGCAACAGGCAAAAGCAACTATTTTGTGTGAAAATATACAGTTTTTCTTCTGAATGCATCATATCTCTTAACAAAAACACATAAGATAAATGAATAATACCATACCTATATTAATAAAATGTTAAAGTCAAAAAAATATTTAAAAAGAAAGAGCTGCAAAAAAACACCGGTTTTCTGCAGCTTTCTTTATTTAACAGAACAATCTTTCCAACGGATTATATCCGAAACCAAAGTATTTGAGCATCCATATAGCAGGATTGAAACGGAAAAAGATTATATCAACAACAGAAACAAAGGTTCTGAGGAATGTGGAAACATCGTGTGTCTCCGGAACGGTTACAGGGGCAAAGTCTTCACCCTCAACATTCAGCACCATAGGCTGAGAATAGCATATACCGTTATCTCCCGAAAGGTAAAATCTCACATAAAGATATGCGTCGTCAAGAAGCTCATCATTATGAAGATCAAGTGTAGCCTTTCCGTTTACCAATGCTTCTCTTTTTATTACATTACCGTCTGAAACCCAAGTGATGATATTTGCATTCTCACCCTCAACGGTAATTGTATCGGCATCCTCATCAACCGTAATTCTTGTAACAGCCGGTGTGTTATCCAGCCAATATGACTTTGAACTGTAAACATCCTGCTCAACAAAGCCCGGCATTTCCTCCATTCCGTTGAGCTCAACACCGTTTGAATAGTGAGAAACGGAGAAGAACTGTCCTTTTTCCTGACAGGCTCTGAATGCTTCAACAGTCAGTTCGGGCATCCAGCACATTGTATATGCATCGTTTACCGCGTTTTCATTATGTGAATCGGCAAATGAATTCGCCCACGGAACAACACCGTTGGGAATAGTCTTCTGCAAAATCTGGTCATAGAGAATTCTGTCACAACGGGTGTGTGCATCGGTTGCGGAATTTATTCCCATGCCCAGAGACGAGCCCTCACAGTCAATAAAAATTCTTGCAAATTTATTTGCATAATAATCGTCAACCGGCTGACCTACATAATTTTCGGAATCCTTGTCGGTGTAAACATATTCGCCCACATGTGAAAGATAGGATATGCCGCCGTCCTCCATAACCTTCTGAGACGGAGTTTCATAGTCACCGAACACACCTGCAAGTCCCTGTCCGTAGTCGGAAAAATAACCTGTAAGATGGCAGTCGGCAATGGGGGTTGCCATATTAAGCTCTATACCCTTGGGAATATCAAGCATTCCGTTTTCGTGTGTTCTTGTAAGAGTATAGCCGTCCTTTGTCACATACGTAATGTTCTCGTTTGTTCCGTTAAGATAGGCTTCATATTCATCCTGCGGAATAGGAATAACATCCGCCATATTCGTTCTTTCCTTCTTGACGAAGCGCATAAGAGGAACAAGCTCGGGTTCATTATTCCAGCCCTGATTTATCGTGCCGTGATCCGTGAGAGCGACAATGTCATAGTCTGCGGCATAATGAATACGTACAAATTCATCAATAGTCAGATAGCCATCAGATGCATTGGTATGGCAGTGAAGCTGAGTTTTATATGCATTCCACTCATCCCAGTCAATTTCCTCATAAGGATTGGTGATGATATAATTCTTTTCATCTGCAACGGCAACAACAGGAATTAAAGTAAGAAACACAATAACAGCCGAAAGAATTACGGATATTGTTTTCTTTCCTTTGCGCATAAGCTTTTTCATAAAAAGACCTCCCCTTGATTATTAACATCATTATAGCAAACGGATAATCTTACTTTCAATGTCAAAATTAACCAAAATTGCCTCAATTTATTTGGGGATCAAAAACGGGCATAAGCTGAAGCTTGAACTGATTTATTCTGTGAAGATAGTCTATTCTTTCCTTTGTCTTTTCATCGTCGATTTCACCTGTTCTGATATATCTGTCAAGAACAGCATAGGTAAAGCCCAGATTATCCTCATCGGTTTTACTCTGAAGTCCGTCAATGGGCACCTTTTCAACAAGCTCCTCAGGGAGACCGAGAACTCTACCGATTGCCTTGACCTCCTGTACGGTGAGAAGACTCATGGGTGAAAAGTCACCTGCCGCATCTCCATAGCGTGTGGAATAGCCTACCCAGTCCTCTGAAAGATTACAGGTATTTACTACTCTTCCGTTGAGGCTCTGCGACACCGCATAAACCACCGACATTCTTATTCTCGGCGGAAGATTTGTAATACTCTGTACGGACAGCGTCAGCTCCTCGGGCATACTGTTTTTAACACCGTCGACAGCATCCTTTATATTAACAACATAATGCTTAATACCAAGATGATTTACAAGCTTATATGCCGCATCAATATCGTGCTGCTCACCGCAGGGCATAAGAACACCGATTACTCTGTCCCGTCCCAATGCTTCAACACACAATGCCGCCGCAACAGAGCTGTCCTTTCCGCCTGAAATTCCAAGCACCGCATTGCAGCCTTTGCCGTTTTTCTCAAAAAAGTCTCTTATCCATAAAACACATGCATCCTTTACCTTAACTGCATCAAACATAATTCTACCTCCGTATCATACTATTTGAATAATAACACAATGAGATGCTTTTTTCAATTGAATTTACAATATATTCATTGACACTTTAACCGATTTATATTAAAATCTAAACAAATAATTAACATTATCGGGGTGTTTAAGATGAAATTTTCAGATACCTTACAGAATGCCAAATCAACAGTTAAGGACTGCACAGACTTTGCGGTAAACGGAATTACCAATATTTGCAAGCTTTACGGTCCCCGTCCCTGCGGTGAGGAAAGCGAAAAAAAAGCACAGGAAACAATGCTTGAGGAATTAAAGGCATACTCCGATGAGGTACGCCGTGAGACCTTCAAGGCAAATCCAGATGCTTTTATGTCCTTTGTCCCCATTGCAGGCTCCTGCTGTATCGGTGCATCTGCTCTCAACATACTTGCCTCAAAAAACAAATCAAAGGCAGCTCTCGGCTCACTTGCACTTCTGGGCACAGGTGTTGCAGGCCTTGTAGGAGAATTTCTTTTCTACAAAAAGCCTCTCGATCCCTTCTTCAAGGAAAAGGAATCGGGAAATGTTATTGCAATAAGAAAAGCAACAGGTGAAACAAAAAGAAGGATTATAGTTTCAGGTCACACCGACTCTGCTCCCGAATGGACTTATACCTATAAATTCGGCTCACACGGCTCAATTATTGTGCTTGTTCCCGCTATTGCAGGTCTTGTTTATACCGCAACAACCTCCGCTATGGCACTTATGAACAAAAAAGCCGCAAAGAAAATGGCTCTCGGACAGTTGGCATTTCTTCCCGCATATGCTTCTCTTTATAAATTCACCAACAGCAAAAACTATGTTGACGGAGCGAATGATGACCTTTCCGGCTGTTATCTCTCCTCTGCAGTGCTTAAATATCTTTCCGATAATGATATTTCTTTTGAAAACACTGAGGTTATTGCTATGCTCGCCGGCGGTGAAGAATGCGGTCTTCGCGGCTCAAAGGCATTTTTCGAGGCACATCCCGAATATAAAAATGACGGTGTCGAAACAGTATTCATCAGTGCGGATACCGTACGCGACGAAGACTTTATGATGATTTACGAAAAAGATATGACAGGCATGGTCAAGAATGACAAGCGTGTATGCGAGCTTTTAAGAAAAGCAGCCGAGAAACACGGCCTTACAATTCCTGTGGGAACAATTCCTCTGGGCTCAACCGATGCCGCCGCCGCTTCACAGGCAGGCATCCCCGCCGCATCAATAGTTGCTATGGATCCCTCTCCTGCCGACTATTATCACACGCGCCGTGACACAGCAGACATTCTCAATCCCGCCTGTATTGAAAAAATGCTCAATGTTATTCTCGAAGCAGTATTCGATTTCGACGAAAACGGAATAGATTAAGAAAGCCACATAAAAATTACCGCTGACAAAGGCTGTCAGCGGTATATTTTTTCGTTCTTTCAGATAACGGGATACTCAAAATAAGAATAGTCACCTGTAACATTTTTTCCCGTGAGGAAGTTTCTTGCCTTGAAAATAACCTTATTTTCATAAACCTCACAAAGATATCCCACCCCTGCATCAGTCTGTCCGAAATTATTTTCTTTTCTGTAGCCGGGAATACTTATTGAGACAACATTGTTTTCCTTGTTGAGAATTTCCTCAACATAATGACACACACCACCGTGAAGATGCCCGTTTATGAAAAATACATTTTTATATTTTTCCATAACTGCTCTCACAGCATCATTCTGCTCGCCCATATCCCCTGTTTTCCACACCTCAGGAAGTCCGTGGGTGAAAGCGAATGGCTGATGACACATTACAAAGCAGAGCTTTCCGTCTTTTGTTGCTCTTTTAAGCTCTTTTTCGAAAAATGCAATCTGTTCTTCTGAAATATAAGCCTTTTCAAGCACAGCCCTTTCCGTGCAAAGCACAATAAATGTATATCCGTTGATGTCATATGAATAATACGGTTTATTATTAAGCTTTATTCCCAGCAGATTTTCAATTCCCGAATTAACAGTCCTTGATGCAGTTTTATAGAAAAATCTGGCATCGTGATTACCCATTGTGACAAGAAGTTTCAGATCATTTTTATACTTATTGAAAACCCTGAAAAATCTTTCATATTCTCCCTTAAGACCGTAATCGGCAATATCACCCGCAAGCAGAAGTGCATCAATTTTATGCTTGGAATTTTTCACATCGAGAAATGCATTTTCGAGATTTTTTTCTGCACTTTCACGGTCGGGAAGGTGGGTATCGGCAATATTGGCAAAGGCAAGCTTTATATTTTCACAAGCATCAAAAACAATAGGTTCATCGGATGCTAACTCATAAACCACATCATATTTCGGATTCATAGCCTTGAATTGCTTTATGTATTTTTCAATAAAAAAAGGATATTTCATAAAATACACTCCTTTCAATCGGACATATCCGACATTTAACAAAAATATAATCATTACGCTGTTACTGTTCTTAGTTTTCTTTCATCAGATGACGGTTTTTTACAACAACAATAACGCGGTAAATACAGGTAAAGGCTTCAGTGATACAGGTTGCAATACATATATTCACAGGGGATATGCCGACGGTAAAATATATGACCGCAATCATTACAAGCTGAAGAACCGCTCCGAATATAACAGACAGATTAGCGTGCTTTGAAAGTCCCATGGGCGTAAGCATCGGGAAGCCGAATATCATTCCGGGATATGAAAAAAACACGACAGGAGCCAACAGTCTCAGATAGTTTCCCGCATCATAATATTCTTCACCGAAAACAAATGCACACAAGGGATTTGCTATAATCATCACAACAGCACAGCCGATAAAAAGAACAGGCATTCCCAGAAGCAAAAGCTTTTTCACAAGCTTAAAATTTCTGTGCTTCACCATATGAGGATAAAGGCTGTCTGTAATCGGCGAAATTGCCTGCTTTGCCACAGATATTCCCTTTTCAGCCGTTGAATAATGTCCTACAAGAACAGAGCCGTCTCCGAATGTGAAACCTAAAATCATCGTATTTGTTGCGGTATATACGGCGGAAGCTATCCTTGAAATGAAATAATAGGATGACCGCTTCAATGCAGTAAGCACATCGGATATTTTCACCTTAACAAAACCGTAGCCCAGCTTGTGCACATGAAGAAGAACAAAAATAACCGCAAATAAATTTCCTATTCCCGTAAAAACAGGCACAAGATAATACTGTGTGACATCCTTAAGAAAAACGAATATCATTACCGTGCTGAACATTTTTATCAGAACGCTTCTGACGGTAATTGCCTTCATATTTTCTATACCGCGGTAAAGGTAATCCGGAATAAAGGCAAATACGGCGTAAGCAATAAAGTACAGAATAAACAAAGCAGGATCGCTTTTAAATCTGTCTACAAAAGCACACAGTACCAAAAGAACCGTAAGACTTGCAAGCACTAAAAAAATTTTGCAGCACGTAACTGAAGTAAATATTTTTGAAATATGCTTTTTATCCTCTCTGTTTTTCGCAATATCCTCCGTGGCGGAAAGCAAAAAGCCGAATTCGAGGACAAGCTGAAAATAAGTCATTACGGATGTTGCAAAGCCTATATTTCCGAATACGGCAGGACCGAGAATTCTTGTCAGATACGGAAAGGTCAGAAAATTAAACAGATAATTAGAAAATGTAAGCAAAAGAAGAAATATTGTATTGGATGCAAATTTTCCGTTTTTTGAGGACAATTTTTCTTTTATTCCCATCATATTTTCCTTTCATCATTTCTCAAACGAGCATTTTTCAGGTAATATTTTTTCAAAGCAACTATTTATGAACTCTTTTTCCTTGCAAAAATCCACATCAACACTGTCATCACTGAGACAAATCATTGGCATAGTCTGGCCGGTTATGGCTTTTTCTATTTCGGCATCATCCGCACCGATAGCAAAAAGTCTGCCCCTGTCGCAAGAAGTCGGCATAAATCTTCCCGATGCAAACTGCCAGTAACGGCAAAGCCACTGATTTACATCTTCATTACTGCGGACTTTATTTCTGCAGGTCTTATCAAGAACATCACCGCATTTTTCCCAAACCTCAGAAAATGTTGACTTTGTGTATGCATACGGAATGTGGGGATCCTCAAAGCCTGTAAAATTACCCAAAGGAAAAAGATATAAATTCATCAGATTTTTTTTACCGTAGCATATATTGAACCATTTCTTAAAGTCAGCCTTTATGACGGACTTTTTGTTGAAATTGAGATTTATACAGTTGAGGTCATTGGCAACGATATGGCTTATTCCGTCCGTCCTTGCAAACTGCAGAACATTCTGCACCGGTGCATCAAGAGGAAGTCCGTTTTCAAAAAAGAAATCTTCACCGAGGGGCTTAAGAAAAAACATATCGTCATTGGCATAAATAAAATGCTCCGTCAAATCAGAAATTCTGTGAAAATTCATTTCAATGGGGTTTGCGCTGAAAGTGGGAAGATACTCAGCGGGAATATAATCGGAATGCTTAACAATGTTGAGCTTCGGATGCTCTGTATTGAGCCATAAGGGCAGATGCCCCCATGTAACAAAATGGATTTTTCTTACCCACGGTAAAAATTTTTCCACGCCTCTGAACCAATATTGCAGATTATCCCAATCTCTGTACCTGTTGACTCTCTGATCTCCGTTACCGTTACAAATAAGACTGTTCTTTTCCTGAAGCCATCGGGAATCAGAGCCATCCACCCAAGGTATTATAATATCAATATCCATAATTACAGTTCTCCGTTTATATCAGCTTTCTGACTTTTCACTATATACGCAAGATAACCGAGAGAAATCCAGAAAATCGGAACACCCGGTGTCAAGGAATAAAACATAGCCGAGTTAAACATAGCCCCTGCAGAAAATCCTATTACAACAGCCGTCAGCACGGATACCGCAAGCCTGTTTTCTCTTCTGATATGCTTTATACCCTTAAATATTGCAAGTAAAACAACCGCAACAAAAATACCGCATGCCAAGAAACCGAATATTCCCTGAGATGCCAATACATTTATTGCTTCATTGTGGAAATTACTGAATAGTATTGCTCCGTTTCCCACAAGATATGAATCAGGTCTGTGTTCAAGAGAATACGGTCTTATTGCACTGAAGGAATAACCGAACAACAGCTTTTCCTTCAGCATATCAAAGCCGTCCTTCCATAAATCAACACGCCTGTTAGATATATCAGAGGACAAATCATAGTTTCTTTCAATCTCCGGAAGCTCAACGGAAGGCTTTTTATTTCCTGTTGCAGACTGATTATTGGATGCTGCTTGCTCCTCCATCAGCTGTTCATATTTTTCAACAAAAACATTATAAGAGCTCTTTGCTATAACAGGGCTTACCGCAACAACCAACGAAAGAATAACACAGACAACAAGCCGACTGATATATGAAACGGCATTCTTCTGTTTTTTTGCAAAAACATACATTACCGTACCGCCCAAAGCCGCAAAAAACATACTGACTATTGTCGTTCTTGAATCGGAAAATACGATATAAATAAACAAGGGAAGCACCGAGGCCGCACAGGCACATCTTAACAGAACCTTTTTCGTTCTGAAAAAAAAGTAAACAAGAAGAATTACAGCAATCATCATAATAAGTCCTGCACGGTTGGGCTCAAGGAAAACACCCCAGAGTCTGCCGTTTCTGAAGCCGCTTACAACCTCATAATTATCCTCACCGACACGGCTCACATCAGAATAACCGTTGATGAGCATTACGATGCTTATACCACTGCCGATTAAAGAGTATAAGACAAAAACACCGGCAAGAAGCTCAAACTCTTTTTTTGCTTTTTGGGGCTCTCTTTTCAGAGGATACACATAAAACAAAAAGAAAAATACAGCAAGATAAACGGCAAGAATTATATTATCCTTAAACGCATAGGCAATGTTCAGCACAGAGGACAGACAATGGCTGATAACAAAAATGACAGCGGCAAAAAGACCGGGCATTTTATAATACTGCCTGAATTTCAGCACTCTCCAACCGATAACACCCGCACAAAGTAAAAATGACGGCCACATAATTAAAGAAACCATCTTATGCCCGTACATAACACTGTTAAAGCCCAGCATTGTATATAACATAAACAATAATTTTGCCAAAGACTCAAATGTGTCCTGCAGTTTTTCATTGTTTATGAAATTCTTGAAAAATTTAATCATATAGACAATCTCCGCAAATTAAATCAGTTATAAAAATATTCCAAAAGCTCCGTCTGTGACTTATTCGGATATGAAAGATCATAGCCCGCTC
This sequence comes from Acutalibacteraceae bacterium, assembly GCA_045590915.1. GTDB lineage: Bacteria > Bacillota > Clostridia > Oscillospirales > Acutalibacteraceae > RUG806. The sequence continues at coordinate 15,678 of JAZNRX010000172.1, forward strand.
TCTGCAACAGCGACTGTTCAGTCTCTCTTTGAAGCTTCGCCTGACGAAGCACCTTATCTGCCCAATGCTCTGCACTCTCCTTCAACGGTACAAAGATAACATTGGAATTAATCTTTGTTTCTTCTGACATTCCGTCTGAAAAAACACAAGGAAGACCTGCCGCCTGTGCTTCAACGGCGACAACGGAAAGACCTTCGAAATGTGAAGTCATAATATAAGCATCCGCGGCCTGAAGAATTTCATTCACATCATTTCTTTTGCCCAAAAATCTGATTTTTTCTTCAATTCCCAGTGCTTTTGCGGTTTCAAGCATTTTTTCTTTTTCTTCTCCGTCCCCTGCAATCAGAAGAACTGCATTCTTGTCTTTTTTTGATACCTCTTCAAAAACCGATATAAGAAAATGCACATTTTTCTGATATGAAAGTCTGCCGACAAAGCACAGAGCCAAAGTATTTTCATCAAGTCCGAGCTCCGTTCTTTTATCTGCTCTGACTTTTTCATTAAAGCGGTATTTTTCGCAATCTATAGCATTTGGAATTACATCTATTTCCGTTGTGTCAAACATATACTGTGCTGCGGCTTTTGAACAGGCGAGACATTTTTTTGCAAATATTTTCAAAAAAGGCTTACACAGCTTATGCAGTTTTTTCTTTTGGGTGCTTCCGTTGTGGCTGTGGACAATAATTTCTCTGCCGAGAAGCCACGGTATCAGCATGGTAAACACCGCACCTGCATCCAAAATGTTAAAATATATCTTTTTGTATTCGGGGTGAGAAGTCAGCAATCTGAACAGTGCAAGCCAATGAGAGAAAAGCTTTTTTCCCTTTGGGGAAATAAAATACACCTCAGAGCCTTCTTCTCTGACATACTTCTCGTAACACATTTCAGGAAAATCGACAACAAAATCAAAGATTGCCCTTGATTTATCCAGCAAGGAATACTGATTCATAACAAACGACTCAATACCGCCGGGATTGCTTGTCATTCCGTAAACAAGAATTCTGTTCATTCTTTCACCTCTTACGGATTTGTTTTTAACTTAAGAAATACATCGGGATATTTCACCTTTACGGTATATATGAATCTGCCAAGCATACAAAGAAGTGTTGTCTGCTTACGGCTGAGAAGAAAGCTCAGTATTTTATTGACCTTTCCCTGTGGTGTCATATCCTTACACAAAGCGGTAAATAATTCATCGGAATAAAGCTTTTTAACCCATACCCTTCTGTCAGCGGCCGTCATAGTACATTTTTCATCGCAATTTCTCATTAGTGCAGATAAAACAAAACGAAGATATATATTTCCGAGAACGGATTTTACCGTATCATCGAAAAGGTCCCATTCATTATAGGTATCCGCAAGACTGGACAAGCGTCTTCTGCAAAGCTCAAAATATTCCGGAACATATCGGGTTGTTATACTGTCTGAATTCTGCTTTTTATAATGATAGCCCGTTTTTGAAAGAACCCCCAGATTTTCGGCAAAGCGGGCAAAATCAAGATTAAAGAAGAAGTCCTCATACAGTATTGAACTTTCAAATCTTATGCCGTTTTTACGCACAATATCCGTACGGTAAAATGAATTACACTGATAGCCGAATATGTTGACATCTTCAAGGCGGATAACAGCCTTTCGCATAGATTCTGCATCAGGGAACAGCTCATCTGAAAGAAAGACATTCTTTTCGAAGAGTTTTTTTCCGTTTCCGTCAAAATATTCTTCCTTCATTCCCCAATGAATCCAATCAAGATTGTTTTCAACAACCATATCAACCGCACATTCATAGAGGTCGTTTTCAATTGTATCATCTGCATCAACAAAGGTTATATATTCGCCCTTTGCATTTTCAATACCGAGATTTCTTGCTTCACCCGCACCGACATTTACGGGAGAATCAATTACTCTGACTCTGCCGTCTCTTTGTGCAATAGCGTTTAATATATTGAGACTGTTATCCTTTGAGCAGTCATTTACGCAGATTACCTCAATATTTTTGTAGGTCTGTGCAAGAATACTGTTCACTGCCGTTTCAACATAGCTTTCAGAATTGTAAACCGGCATAATAACACTCAGTAACGGTTCTCTCATTTTATCTTCCTGCCTTAAGTTTTGTGAAAAGCTTTGTAAATCTTCTTTTTACGAATGTGATTGTCATACTTTCAAGATAAACAAGAAGTGTGGATTTCATTTTGAAGGGAATGAGCATTATTTTCATATATGCTGAATTTGCTCTTGTATTCTTCAAAGCCCACTTGACATTGGGATTTTTAAGCATCTTTTTGATCTCGGCTCTCTTCTCCTTACCGGAAAGGGTGCAGTCGGGATTGGTTATATTTTCAACACAACCGATGAAACGCTCAATATATCTTCTTGCAAGAAACTCCCGACTGTTTTCATCGTCAATCCCCCACTCTTTGTAGAGGTCAGTCATCCATATATGCTCTTCTTCACGCTTATCGTACATTTCGGGACGGTATTTTGCAGTTTCGCTTTCCGCACGTGCTCGCATAAAGTGATAGTACTTCTTTGAGGAAACAACCACCCTTGAAACGCCTCTTATAACACTGAGATTAAAGGGAAAATCATCCCAGAAGGTATCGGGGAACAAAAGTCCGTTTTCGTGGATATATGAAGAAAGAAAAAGCTTGTTCCATGGAGTGTACAGTAAATTTGTATCAAAAAGGCGGTATGCATTTTCTCTGAACTGCTGACAGTCATATACCGCATCGGGCTGTGACAGCTCCTGTGTTGTATATTCCTCATCACTGTAATAGGTGTCAATATAATAGCCTGTTACCACATACTGTGCATTATGCTCTTGGGCAAGCTTATACATATCCTCAAGCATTGTAGGCTCACACCAGTCATCAGAATCCATAAAATACATATATTTGCCCTGAGCCTTGGGAATTGCCACATTTCTTGCGGAGGGGGCACCGCCGTTTTCCTTATGGATTACCTTTATTCTGGGATCATTTGCGGCATATTCATCACAGATAACACCGCTTTTGTCCTTAGTTCCGTCATCAACGGCAAAAAGCTCCCATTCAGTTAGAGTCTGTGCCTGTATACTTTCAATTGCCTTTCTGATATAATTCTCAACACCGTAAACGGGCATTATAATTGAAATTTTTACATCTGACATATCATTCACCTTAACCGAAAATCTCTTCAATCTTCAGAAGAGCAGATTCAATTACCTTATCCATATCATAATATTTGTACTCGGCAAGCCTTCCGCCGAATATAACATTTTCCTCTTTATCAGAAAGAGCCTTGTATTTTCTGAAAAGCTCCTGATTAAATTCGTTGTTTACGGGATAGTATGCTTCCATACCTTCACTCCATGAGGCAGGATATTCTTTTGTTATCACCGTTTTCTGCTGTGTGCCGAACTCAAAATGCTTGTGCTCTATAATTCTTGTAAAGGGTGTTTCACGGTCTGTGTAATTCACTACGGCAACCCCCTGATAGTTTTCACAGTCAAGAACCTCTGTTTCAAAACGAAGACTTCTGTATTCAAGCTTTCCGTAGCAATAATCATAGAAGGAATCAACCGTGCCCGTATAAAGAATTTTATCAGCGAGAGCGTTATATCCTATACGGTCTGCGTTATAATCCGCACCTGTTATGACCTTTGTTCCTTCAAGAAGCCGGTCAATAAGCACATTATATCCACCCTTCGGAATTCCCTGATAAAGATCATTGAAATAGTTATTGTCATATGTGTATCTTACGGGAAGACGCTTTATTATGAAGGCGGGAAGCTCCTTACAGTCTCTGCCCCACTGCTTTTCAGTATAGCCCTTGATAAGCTTTTTGTATATATCCTCACCTACAAGACTTATTGCCTGCTGTTCAAGGTTTTTCGGCTCGTCCGTTATTTTTCCTCTCTGCTCGTCAATTCTGGCTCTTGCTTCATCGGGAGTAAAAACACCCCACAGTCTTGAAAAAGTGTTCATATTAAACGGCAGATTATAGATTTCGCCCTTATAGTTTGCTATGGGTGAATTAATAAAGCCGTTGAATTCACACAGTTCATTCACATAATCCCATACTTTTTTATTGCTTGTATGGAATATATGGGCACCGTATTTATGTACGGTTACGCCTTCAAGCTTTTCACAATATATGTTACCGCCTGTGTGGTCTCTTTTTTCAATAACAAGACACTTTTTTCCTCTTTTTTTTGCTTCGTGTGCAAAAACAGCCCCGAAAAGTCCGCTTCCGACAATAAGAAAATCATATTTTTTCATACCAAAACCGTTCTCCTGTAACAAAAAATACCTATTGGCAACCGATCTCTTTCGTTTATTGTATAAAACTCTTAAAATGTTCTGAAAATTACACGCTATTAATTTTATTTTATTATAAAAACTCTATTTAGTCAATAAATGTTGGTGATTTTTTACAGAAAATTAATCTCTGTTTGTAAGCATTGCTAAAAAAACAGAGGCACCTTCCTTTACGGAGGGTGCCTCATAGGGTACAGTTTTGTGCTATATGGTTTTATTTGTAAAAATTGTAGAGAACATCTGTTTTTGTCGCGGTGTTATCAACATACCAGGACATTCCGATTTTAATGAGAGCAATTTCACACTGAGCAAGCTCTTCGCCGCTCTCAAGAGTCACCTTTACGAGAGCCGTGCCTACACCTGAAATTTCTCCTACATCAATTCCGTAGGATGAAAGTGCTTCGGTGTCGGCATTTATATTATAGCCGTCAACATAGCCCTCAGTAAAGCTCACACTCTCGCAGATTATTCTGTAATCCTCACCGTAAAGCTCCTGATAGATACCGATTGTTTTTTCACTGAGCTTTATGCCTGTATTTTCATCAAAAAGCTCCTGTGTACCTGTCAGTTTATCGGCGAAGGATGAAACATTTGCTTCAAATGCAGTAAAGAAAACCTCATCATTGAAGAATTTATCTCCGAAGATTTCCTCTCGTACAACAACAAGCTTTTCAATATATCCCTTAAAGATACTGTCGTAATCATCCCAACCGTATGTATCAACAAGATTTTCATATACGGGATACATCTTTTCAATAAGCTCACCTGAAAGTGTACCGTCATCTGAAAGAGTTTTTTCTCCCTTGAATGAGTCATCGGAATAGGGCTTACGGTTCATATCTTCATCGGTGCTGACAACATACTCAATATAGTTTTTTCTGATAAAGTCACCGTATTTATCATTTTTACTGAGCACGGTATTTTTATAGGCATTATATCCGTCACCGCCTGAAACTATGGTTGAAACAAAATTCTCTGCAACCTTTTCGGGATGAAACGCAATATATTTGGAGTTAAATGTCGAAACACAGACGATTACAAGAATTGCGGCAACCGCAAAAAATGAAATTACAGCATATGCCTTGATATTGAAGCCTTTTTCTTTATTATTCATATCAGACACCTCCGTTTTCCGCTTTGCTTTCACGACGTGCAATAAGCTCCCTTGTTATCTGCTCCTTCTTTTCTCCCACCATATCATAGAAGAAAATCGGAACCGCCTGAAGCACAACAAAGGCAGCAGGAATAATTGTGTAAATCATAAGAAGCTTGTTAAGAGTGCCGTCTGTCTGCACGGCATATGCTACATTGACATCGGTTGAAACAAGATATCCCGACCAAGTATATAAAAGCCAAGGGCCCAGAGCCTTTGTGAAGGCAGAAGCAACCTTTGAAAAAAGTCCGTAGCCTGCATATGCAAGACCTTCCTGACGCTTTCCTGTTTTATATTCGATTTCATCAACACAGTCCGCAATCATAATATTGGGAGTAACATTTGTGTTGCCGTGCTGAAGTCCGCAGAAGAAATTGAGAATAAGGAAAGGAATAATGAGTCCGTCATTGAAGCCTATACCTCGGGACACAAGGAAAAGAATTGCAAGAGAGGAGGCACCGTAAAGACTGAAAAGAATGAAAGTCTGCTTTGTGGAGAACTTTTTAAGAACTATATTTACAAGAAGCGTGCCCACTGCAGTGCCGATACCCATAGGAAGAAGAAGTCCCAACTTAAGATCCTTGGATCCCAAAAGATATATTGCGATATAAAGAGAAACTGTTCCGTAAACACCTCTGCCGAAGCCGCAAAGCTTTGTCAGGGAAACCATAAGAAGATTTTTGTTGGTAAATACCACCTTAACGGCATCCTTAAGGCTCACCTTTTCCTGCGTAAAGGGAACTCTTTCCTTATTGTTCACAAAGAAAATCATAGTAAAGAGGATGATACCCAGTGCACATATACCTGTTGAGATAACAAGATCAAGGCCCTGTCCTTCCGCATTCTTGAACTGCTGTTCACCCATAACCGCCTTCATTATAAGCCCTACAACAAGAATAACGACCATACCGCCCGACTGTCCCACACTGCGAAGGAAGGAGGCTATGGAAATGGCACTTGAACGCTCGGAGGGCTCGGGAGAGCATAAAGCACCGAAGCAGTTTGCGGGACTTTCCACTGCACAGCATATCATAGTGTATGCAGAATAAATAACAAACATCCACACGATTGCGGCAGTCTGGTTATCTGTGTCGGGAGACACGAAAACGAACATCGAAATGAGAGCCAGCGGAACAACACCGAAGCCAACCCACGGCTTTACCTTACCGAATTTTGTTCGGGTATTGTCAACAAGATAGCCGATAACAAGCTCACATACCGCACCCACAATTCCGGCAACAAGAAATACCATGGATATCATATTTGACATAACATCGGGATTGAAGCCCTTGCCCTTAAATGCAAAATCCGCAAAAAAGGTTGCCGTATAGTCAGGTATCCAGCCTGTCAGAAGTGCTATACCGAAAAGCCCGATACCGAAGGTTATGATCTCCGATTTTTTCATATATTTTGTTTTTTGGGACATAAAATCTGCCTCCTTTTGTATATCCAAATATTTATAGCACTAAAAAACAGAAGTTTCAATTAGGTTTTTCACCAAATGTAAAACACCTGTTTTAGTGACTTTTAAATTTTTCAAAAAAATTAAAGAAAATCAGCAATTTACACTTGACAAAGTGTTGCCGAAAGGATATAATACACAAGCATCATAAATCTGCCGGTGTGGCGGAATAGGCAGACGCAAGGGACTTAAAATCCCTCGTTGGCAACAACGTACCGGTTCAAGTCCGGTCACCGGCACCAACTTATGATGGCCGGAAAAAAACAAGACAAATCTCACTTTTATATATGGGAGTATAGCTCAGCTGGGAGAGCACCTGCCTTACAAGCAGGGGGTCACAGGTTCGAGCCCTGTTGTTCCCACCAGAAAAAAGCACTTCTTCGGAAGTGCTTTTTTCAATGAAATTCGCCTTGCGGTGAGTGAAATATTACTTCGTAATATGAAATAGCTTCGCTATGAAATATTTGTTTCGCAAATGTTAAAAAGGTGAATTTCATTTCATATCAAACAAAGTGAGATATTTCATAATCCGCAGGGATTTTTTATATTTTCCGCAGGAAAATATTTCATTAAACGGTATTGCATACAAGACTTCGCCTTGATTTATCTGCCCCAATATACACAAACTCATTCTTCTTGATTTATTTTCTTTCTTCTGTTATACTTTTTCAGGAAAAACATATCGGAGAGAGAAAA
>JAZNRX010000173.1:0-20964 GCA_045590915.1 Acutalibacteraceae bacterium
AAGGTTAACAAGGATCATAATATATGGATTCAGGGCTTCGCCATACCGAAGGGGCAGGAGGATAATATAATTTATGCCGCCGATGCCGCATATGATGCAGGTGCAAGGAATATACTTATGTGGGGTTATCGCGGAAGCGAGGGAAATGACTATCGTGCAAAAAATCCCGAGCTACTGTGGCACAAAGCAGGAATAGCAATGGGCAGACTGCAGAACAAGGAATATGACCGTGCCGTTTATAATGCAAGAAAAAATCTCGGATTTGAATAAAAAAGCTTGCTTTTAACAGATAAATGCTTAAAAATAAAAACACTTTGTTGTTCAATACTAAAAAAATGAGTTGATTTTTTCATTTTGTTAGTATATAATGGCAAAGTGATATTCGCCGGTGTGATGGAATTGGCAGACGTGACGGACTCAAAATCCGTTGGTAGCGATACCGTGTGGGTTCGAGTCCCACCACCGGCACCAGAAAAAAGCACTTCTCAGGAAGTGCTTTTTTCAATTAAATCCGTCATCATGACGGAATAAATCCATCTTCGATGGATGAAATCACTTGCGTGATGAAATCCGACTTCGTCGGGAGAAAAGACGGATTTGATTTCATCGTGAGCTTTGCGAACGATTTCATTAAGCATTTCAGCAAATCCGTTATTCCTTTTCTCATTTTCCCCTTGCTAAAATCTCCGCGGTATAATATACTTGTAGTAACAACATAAAAGAGGGTAGTAGTATGTCAAAGAATGCAACACTTGTAGTTATGGCAGCGGGAATGGGAAGCCGATTCGGCGGTCTCAAGCAGATGGAGCCTATTTCCCGTGACGGCAGAGTTATTCTTGATTTTTCCGTTTATGATGCAAAAAAAGCCGGATTTAATAAGATTGTATTTGTTATAAAGGAAGCTATTGCTGAGGATTTTATAAATATTGTAGGTAAGCGTATTGAAAAAATAATTGATGTGGAATATGTCTATCAGGAGACATATAAGCTTCCCGAGGGCTTCACTTGTCCCGAAGCAAGACAAAAGCCTTGGGGGACGGCTCATGCAATTCTTTGCTGTAAGGATGCCGTTCACGAGCCCTTTGCCGTTGTCAATGCAGATGATTATTATGGTGCAGGTGCTTTTAAGACTGTTTATGATGAGCTTATGAGTGCGTCTGACGATTACTGTATGGCTGGCTTCCGTCTCAAAAATACTCTCACTGAAAACGGTACTGTTGCCAGAGGCGTATGCGTGACAAGGGACGGCTTTCTTGAAAGTGTTACAGAAAGAACAAAGATAAATAAGGACTGCCAGTTTTCAGAGGATGACGGAGAAACATGGACAGCACTTTCTCCCGATACTCTTGTTTCAATGAATCTCTGGGGCTTCAGACCTGATTTGTTTACATATCTCGAGAAAGGCTTTGCGGAATTTCTTAAAGAAAATATAAATGAGCCTAAAAAGGAATATTTCCTCCCCCTTATCGTTACAGAGCTTATTGAAAATAACATAAAGAAGGTCAAGGTTCTTCCTGCAGAGGATAAATGGTACGGTGTTACCTACAAGGAGGATAAACCGCAGGTCGTTGCAGCCATTGAAGAAATGATTGCAAAAGGCTTATATGATTAATCGAATATAAAATCAAGCCGGATGTGTTACTCAGCAGTTGCCGAGACACATCCGGCTGTTATTAGTAATAAAAACCATAAACTTATTATTGCATTAGATATTTTATTGTGATATAATCCCGTTATTAATGCATTCTAATCCGAAAAAGGAATGAGGAATAAAAAATGAAAGAAAAATTAGATGCTTTATTGCTTGAAGGCACAGCTCAAATCAATGCTGCTGCCTCCGAAAACGAGCTTCAGGTTGTCAAGGGTAAATATCTCGGCAAGGAAGGTCTCGTAACCGTTCTTATGAAGGAAATTCCCAAGCTTGATGTAAGCCTTCGTCCCGAAATGGGAAAGGCTGTAAATCAGGTAAAAAATGCTCTCGCTGAGCTTATTGATGCAAGAAGAGAAGAAATCAAGAATAAGGCTTTTGCCATTTCTCCCGATTTTGACTGCACCGTTCCGGGACTCAGCCCCCGTATCGGCGGTCTTCATCCCATTACACAGATGTGTTATGACCTTAATGATGCATTTCGCTCGATGGGCTTTGAGGTATTCTCCGGTCCTGAAATCACAAGCGAATACTTTGCATTCGACAATCTTAATTTCCCGCCCAACCATCCTGCCCGTGAGAGTATGGATACATATTGGCTTGACGGTCACGACAGCGGAGAGGCAAACGAAAAGCTTTGTCTTCGTCCTCACCTTACAGGTGACTCCGTACGTTATATGCAGACACATAAGCCTCCCTACCGTTTCGTTTATCCTGGCAGAGTTTACAGAAACGAAACAACCGATGCACGTCACGAAAGAGCCTTCTTCCAGTATGAAGCACTTATCGTTGATAAGGATTTTACCTATACAGCAGGTAAGGTTATGATAAAGAGCATTCTTTCCAAGGTTTTCGGACAGGATGTTCCCGTAAGAATGAGAGCAGGCTTCTTCCCCTTTGTTGAACCCGGCTTTGAAATTGATATGGGCTGTCTTGTATGCGGCGGTAAGGGCTGCAGCGTTTGTAAGCACGTGGGCTGGATTGAAATTATGCCCGGCGGCACACCCCATCCCAATGTTCTTCGTGCTGCAGGAGTTGATCCCGATGAATATACAGGCTTTTATGTAAACATCGGTCTCGACCGTCTTGTTATGATGCGTTACGGTGTTGATGATGTGCGTATGTTCCACAGCACTGATTTAAGATTCCTCACACAGTTCAAATAAGGAGGAGAAAAAGATGAAATTATCACTTAACTGGATTAAAGATTTTGTAAATCTTCCCGAAGACCTCACAATGTCACAGCTTGCCTTTGACCTCACAATGTCAACAGTTGAGGTTGAGGGTGTGCACGACCTTAAAAAGCAGTTTGACGGTATTGTTGTGGGTGTTATAAATGAGGTGCTTCCTCATCCCAATGCTGATAAGCTCCGCGTATGTAAGGTAGATATCGGTGCAGATGCAATCAAGGAGATCGTCTGCGGCGGTTCAAATCTTGAAAACGGAATGAAGGTTGTTGTTGCCTGTCCCGGTGCTATGGTTCGTTGGCACGGAGAAGGAGAGCCTGTTGAAATCAAGAACACAAAGCTCAGAGGTGTTGCTTCCTTCGGTATGATCTGTGCCGCTGTTGAAGTGGGACTTGCTGATTTGTTCCCCACAGATGATGACCATGCCATTATGGATATTTCATATCTTGATGTAAAGCCCGGAACCAATCTTGCCGATGCACTGGGCCTTGACGATATGATTCTTGAAATAGACAACAAGTCTATGACAAACCGTCCTGATCTCTGGGGACATTACGGTATCGCAAGAGAGCTTGCCGCACTTTACAATCTTCCTCTTAAAAAGATTGAAAAGTATGTTCCCGAAACCGACACAGCCTTTGATGTCAGAATTCTCAATGAAGAAAGATGCCCAAGATATATCGGAGCAAAAATAGAAAATCTTTCAGTAAAGGATTCACCCTTCTATATGCAGAGCCGTCTGTGGAGAGTCGGTCTTCGTCCTATAAATGCTCTTGTTGACATAACAAACTATGTTATGCTTGCAGTTGGTCAGCCCACTCATGTTTTTGATTCAGACCACATCATTGACCATATAGAAGTAAGACTTGCAAATGAGGAAGAAAAGCTTCAGCTTCTCAACGATAAGGATATTACTCTTTGCAGTGATGATCTTGTTATTGCAGACAGTGAGGGTGCAGTAGCCCTTGCAGGTGTTATGGGCGGCGGAAAGGATTCCGTTCTTCCCGATACAAACAGTGTTGTTCTTGAGGTTGCAAACTTCAATTCACACGGTGTCAGAAGAACAGCTCTTCGCTATGATAACCGCACAGAAGCCTCCGCAAGATATGAAAAGGCTATTGATCCCGAAAGATGCGATCAGGCTGTAAGTCTTTCAATGGAGCTTTTCAAGGAGCTTTTCCCTGAAATGAAGGTTACGGCTTATTCCGATTGCTATCCCAATAAGCTTGTGAAAAAGGAAATTGATGTTGATTTCGAGTGGCTTGATAAGAGACTTGGTATGAGAATTCCTCAGGAGGTTGTTTCCGATAAACTGGGAAGACTTGGCTTTGAGGTTACCTTCACAGAAACAGGTATGCACATTGTTGTTCCTACATGGCGTTCAACGGGTGACGTTTCAATCAAGGCCGACATTATGGAAGAGGTTGCCCGTATGTACGGCTATGAAAACTTCCAGCCCACATCAATCACAACAACCTTTGACGGTGCAATAAATCAGCTTGATGTTGATCTCATCAGAAAAATCAAGGAATATCTGGCTTTCCGTTGCAATATGCAGGAAATTTTTACATATCCCTGGATGACAGATACTTTTGTAAATGCTCTTCTTCCCGATGACAGTGAGGTGTTCACTCTTTCAACACCCCCTTCACCCTCAGAAAAGTACATCCGCTCTACACTTCTTCCCAATATCTGTAAGGCTATTGTAAAGAATGAGCGTAATTTTTCCGAATTTGCAATTTTTGAGGAAGCCAAGATTTTCCGTGATTGTCAGTATACCTGTGAGTATGACGAAAAGGAAGCACTTCCTTATGAGAGACGCCATCTCGGCTGTGCATTCGTAGGCTCTCCTGAAAATGTTACAGAGCTTTTCAGAACTGCAAAGGGTGTAATCGGTATGATGCCCCGTTACACTCATATGGAGGAATTTACCTTCAGAAAGGAAGAAAAGCCTTATTGGGCAGATGAAACCGTATGGCTTAACATCTTCATCGGTGAAAAGAAAATCGGTGATCTTGCACTTCTTTCCCACAAGGCAAAAACAGATTGCGGTATAAAGGTTGTTTCCGCAATTCTTGTTGAAATTGATACAGAAGAACTTGTTCCCTTTAAGTCAAGAACAAACCGTTTTGTTCATATTCCTGAATTCCCCATGAATGAATATGACCTTTCCTTCCTTGTTGACGCTGTGATAAAATGGGAAGACATTTATGGTGTCATTATGGCAAAGAAGAGCAATGACAGTCTTATCCGTGACGTTCAGTTCGTTGATGAATATAAGGGCAAGCAGATTCCTGCAGGAAAGAAATCCGTTACGATCCGCCTTGTTATCGGCTCAACTGAAAAAACTCTCACAGGCGATGAAATTGAGGCAGCCGCAAAGTCTGCTCTCAAGAAGCTCACAAAAACTCTCGGTGCCGAAATCCGCTCATAAATAAGCTTGAAGGCCGGAGATGCTTTTTCGAAAAATCATTACTTATCAACCTCTGTATTTTTTTTGCAGAGGTTGTTTTTCTTGACTTTTTTCTTATAATATTTTAATATTAATTAAGAAACGGAGGAGATTTTATGAGAGCAATAATGGAAAAGCACGGCTTTATATGCGATATGGACGGTGTAATATATCACGGTAACCAGATTCTTGACGGAGTAAAGGAATTTGTCAACTGGCTTATTGAAAATGATAAGAAATTTGTTTTCCTTACCAATTCTCCCGAAAGAACTCCCCATGAGCTGAGTATGAAGCTGGAAAGAATGGGGCTCAATGTGTCTCCCGAGCATTTTTACACAAGTGCCATGGCAACAGCAGCTTTTTTAAGCTCGCAGAAGCCGGGCTGTACAGCATATGTTATAGGCGAGGGAGCTCTTTCCAAGGCATTGTACGATCAGGGAATATATATGAATGATGTAAATCCCGATTATGTTGTTGTGGGTGAATCAAGGAACTATAATTTTGAAAAAATAGAAAAGGCAATAAATCTTGTAAGGAAGGGTGCAAAGCTTATCGGCACCAATCCCGACATCACAGGCCCTACAGAGAAGGGCATTATGCCTGCCACGGGCTCACTTGTTGCCCCCATTGAAATATCAACAGGCAAGAGAGCATATTTTATCGGAAAGCCCAACCCCCTTATGCTTCGCCACGGTCTTCAGAGGCTTGGCTGTCACAGCGGAGATATAGCCTTTGTCGGTGACAGAATGGATACCGATATTATCGCGGGAATTGAATCAAATGTTGATACCGTTCTTGTTTTAAGCGGTGTAACATCCTTGGAGGATATTGATAAATTCCCCTACAGACCGAAATATATACTCAATAATGTGGGTGAAATTCTGACAGTTGAATAAAAAATGTACGGAAAGGGCTTAATGCCTTTTCCGTACTGTTTGTTTAATCTGACAGAAGAACAACCTGATTTTTTTTCAGTGTAAAAATGCGGGTGTTTTCCTCAAGCTGTGTCATATGGTGCTCCTTATCAATAAGGAAAAAGCTCTTAAAGGAAGCATCTTCTCCCTGTATTGTTATTACTGTATCTTCACCGGTATTTGTCAGCATAAGAAGCTTTTTACTTTTGTCTTCATTTGTTGCCGCCTGAAGATAGACCTTACTGTTGTCGCAGGAGCATTGAACACAGGTGCCTGCCTTATAAAGCTCACCGAAGGCTTTGAATGAGTAATAAGCCGCAAGGGGCGTGTAATCGAGGGGATTGAAAAGTCCGCCGAAGCAGGATTCTCCTATTCTTGCATCATAATAGCAAAGTATTTCCGTTTTTGTATTCTGCATAGCCAGCATCATAGCTGCCGCCTGAGAAGCTGCATATGATGAGCCTCTGTGTTCAAGCTGCCAGGCATTATTCCACTCGTTCATCTGATGCTCGGCATTTTCGTATCCGTATTCCCTGAGAAGCTCATCAGCAACTCTTGATATGATAACAGTATCATCCACATTGCTGTAGCTGTGCCACGAAAAGAAATCGAGAGGACAGTTTTTTTCCTTTATATATCTGAAGAATTTTTTTGCATAATCGGCAAAATATCTTCTGTAGGTTTCTTCTCTCGGGGGGATGTCGGGAAGTCCGAATGCAGACGGATTATAGAAAAATCCGTCAAGACCGCAGCTGGCATATCCGCCGATTTTTATTTTATCTCCGAAGACTTCCTTGAGATGCTTTGATGCCGTTTCATACAAACGGAAAAATTCCGTATCTGTGCCTCTCCACATGCCGCTGCCGGGACCGTCTTCGGGTTCATTCCATATTTCCCAATATTCTATCCCGAAATGAAATCCGTCTGCCCAGCCTTCGTTGTAGTGTCTTATTATGTGCTCGCATATTCTTGCCCATTTGTTGTAATCTGATGGCGGGAAGATGCGGTATGCCTTTATTTCGAAGAAGTTTTCAATTGTAACACCCAGACGGTAAATGGGCTTTACACCGCTTTGGTCAAGAGCCTTCATAAGCTCATCAGTAAAACCGAAGTCATATGCTGCGGGATCATATTCATTTGCCGAAAAATCACGGAATATATTGGGAATATCCACATACATATTTCCGCCGAAAAGACCGCCTACATCGTGAAGTCTCGAAAAGGGAATGGCGGCATCGGTAAGATAATGCATATAGTCGGGGGACATATGGGGGAAGGGCGGCTGTCCCACGGCGTGCATTGCTTTGATTTTTCCTGTAGGTGTACTGAAATCAATGTTGATTTTCGTATTCATAATAGCCTCTTATCAGTTTTCTGTCCTTTTGATGATATTATCCTGCAAGGGTTCGGCAAGTCGGGTGAAATATTCACTGAAGCCGCCTACACGGACAATAAGGTTTTTATATTCATCGGGATTTTTCTGTGCATTTATGAGGTCATCGCGGGACAATACATTTATCTGCAGTGTCTGACCGCCGTTTCTGAAATATGTTTTTGTGATTGCGGTGAATGCATTTCTTCCTTCTTCTGTACAGAATTGTGCTTTTGAAAATTTCATCTGCAGAACATTTCCGCTTGTGGCAAGATACTGATTGCCCTTCATTACGGATTTAAGCAGTGCTGTGGGGCCGTTTATATCGTTGCCCGGCGTTGCACCTATGCTGTCCGCAAGAAGCTTTCCGCCCTTTTTCTTTCCGTTGGGAAGTGCACCGAGGTGGAAGCCGTAATCGGGAGCACGGTGGAAGGTGGAGCAGCCCACACCGAAAACACCGCCGCGGAAAGTCTTTTTTGTCTGAAAATATCTATAGAGGTGATCAGTTATCTCGGCATAAATATTATCAACCTCTTCAATGTCATTACCGAATTTATGATATGTGCTGAAATCCTTATAAAGCTCCGGGGCATTTTCAAAATTATTTCCGAGTGCATCAACAAGCTCTTTTATCGTATACTTCTTTTCATCATAAATGAAGTGCTTGATTGCGGCAAGAGAGTCTGCCGTATCGGGAAGGCCCTCTGTCAGAACCTGTCCGTGACCGTATACGGGACCTCGGTTTTTATAATCAAGTCCCTTTTCAATACATCCCTGAACCATAATGGATTTCCAAGGGTTCGGAGCCTCATTTGCAAAAATTTCCTGTGCCTTGTTTGATGTTTCCGTTATGTAATCTGAGAGATATTCTATCTGCTTTTTATATGCACTCATCAGGTCATCAAAGGATGAAAAATCCTCGGGATTGCCTGTGTCAAGTCCCAGCTTTTCCATAGAAAACTGACAGACACCTCTGAAAAGTGCAAATTCGAGTCCTTTGGCAACACTTATCTCACCGTCTTCAAGTCCCATATGGCTTTTGCCGAAAATGTCAATCTGATTACAGCCGTTCATACAGTATAAATGAGAGTCAGAGGGAGGAACACCGATGGCTTCAAGTGCAGTGCATACACTCTTGTCGTTATAAATTGCAGGCATACCGATGCCGGTTGAAAGAGTGTCAAGTGCCAGTTCCCATAAATCAGAGGGAGTATTCTCATTCACCCTCATTGTGATATTTGGCGTGTTGTATTTTTTCTCCTTGGCAAGTCTTAAAACTGCATATGTCAGCTTATTTGTACAGTCGTTTCCGAATTCGTCGCTTCTGCCTACACAAAGATTCCATGTTCTTGTACATCTGAACAGCTCCCACAGCCTTTCAAGACATTTATAATCATCCTCGCAGTCATCGTAATATGCACCTAATGCATAGTCAAAAAGACCGGGGGAGTCTATATCGAAAAGAGAAAATGAAAGCCAGAAAAATTGACAGGCTTCAAAGAAATTACGGGGCTTATTATAGGGGATATTTGAAAATGCATCGGCAATTTTTGTAAGTATTTCCCTTTTTTCTCCTGTGGCATTTTCAATTTCACATAAGGCTTTCAGCCGGTATTTTTCCGCTACGGTTTCAAGTGCTTCAACGGTAAGTGTGAGTGCATCATAGAAATCCTTTTTGTCGGTGTGCACCTGACGGAATAAATCAATTCTTTTTCTTATTCCCTTGGTTCCCACTCTTAAAAGCATTTCATAATCGGGATTTGAGTGTCCTCCGCCTGCCGCCCAACAGCACTTGTTGATTTCAAGCTTTTCCTGAAGGGGAGTTCTGACCTTGCTTATAATTCTGTGTGTTTCATAGGGGCGGAAATAATCATAGTAGAAATTAAGCTTTTCAAGCTCGGGAAGCTCCGTGATCGTTTCTGCATTTTTATTTCTTATTCTCTCATTAAGGACAATGCCGTCTGCTCTAGCATAATGAACTGCAAGAGAGCCGAACTTGCCCAGCGGTGACTGAAAGAAATTTTCTGTATTAATTTCAACATCCAGCTCGTCGGCAAAGGTCTTCATTCCGTTTGCAACACGGTAGCTTTTGTTGTCACGGTCTGCATGAATATATCCCCATGCAAAAGGCTCAAGTTTTTTTATATTCATAATATCACCCTGTTTATCCGTTGACCAATGCATCAGCAGGAGCATCCTCGGGAGAAAATCCGCTGAAGCCGAGAAGGGGGAATTGAAGAAGCTCTTTTATGTCCTCTTCGCTTATGTCAAAATCAAAAACATCAGCATTTGTTTTCATTCTCGCATCATTTGTTGATTTCGGGAGAGGAAGAATTCCCAGCTGTAATGCGAATTTAACACACAGCTGAGCAGTATCCTTGTTATATTTACGGGCAATTTCGCAAAGCCTTTCATTTTTGAGCACCGCTCCGCTTCCGAGAGGACTCCATGCTTCAACCAGAATGCCGTTATCCTGCATATATTTTACGGTATCATACTGAGTAAAGCCCGGATGGAATTCAAGCTGATTAACCTGAGGCTTTATTTCAGCATATTTTGAGAGTGCTCTTATATGCTTTTCCTCGAAGTTGCTGACACCGATGGCTTTGATTTTTCCGTCCTTATACATCTTTTCGAAGCCTCTCCATGTGGATGCATTGATTTCTTCCCACTGTGGAGAAACCTTTTCAACTGCGGGCCAGTGAATAAGATAGAGGTCAAGATAATCCGTGCCGAGATTTCTGAGAGAGGTTTCAACTGCGGCAACGGTTTTTTCATAGCCTCTTTCGGTAACCCAATGCTTTGTTGTAAGGAAAATTTCTTTTCTTGCAATGCCCGATTCTTTTATTCCGCTTCCGACTTCTTCCTCGTTGCCGTAAGCAAAAGCGGTATCAATATGTCTGTAGCCTGAAAGAATTGCTTTTTTTACACATTCCTTTGTTGTACCGTCAGATGGAGTCTGCCATGTACCATAGCCGATACAGGGAATTTTTACACCGTTTGAAAGAATAAAGCTGTCTGTTAAGGATTTCATAGAAAAACCTCCTTTATGTTATGTCTATATATTAGCACGGCAGTATCATTTTTTTCAATATGTGTAAAAGATTAATTGGGGAAAATTATTCAGAGAATGGTAAGGATTTGTTCATATTCTTAGTCTTTTGATTATTGCAAACATATATTTTTTATGTTAAAATAAGCTGACAATATAAAAAGCTGGTGAAGAAGAAAATGAAAAAATTTTTCAATATTATACTGACGGCGGTTCTGCTTATAACAGGTATTGTTTTTGTTAATGCTTACGAAAAGGGTGATGTAGACGGTGACGGAAAAATTTCCGCAGCCGATGCCCGTCTTGCACTTCGCTTTTCCGTAAATCTTGATGTTCCGACTGATGAACAGAAGCTTGTTGCAGATTTCGACGGAAACGGAAGTATCACTGCGGCAGATGCAAGAAGCATTCTGCGCCTTTCGGTAGGACTTTCTGTTGAAACTCCCGACAATCCCGACAATCCCGATGAGCCTGATGTGCCGGTACAGAAGCCCGTGCATGTGCCCTCTGAAAGAGAGCTGGCTTTTTACGATGCATTATATGAAACCGCACATCCGTATGAGAACGGCAATATAAAGGCATTCGAATTCCCGCTTCTTAAAAATTTCCAGAAATGGTGCTGTCTTTATACCATAAAATATGTTTTTCGCCCCGCACTTGAAAAGGCAGGCTATACAAAAAGTGAAATAGACCGTCTTGCACCGCAGACCTTTTCCGCAGATTCAATTTCAAAAATACTCTCCAATGCAACAAATATTTCATGGTCCGATAAGTTTGTTGTAGATACACTTCCTTTGTATGTTCCCTCGCTTCTTGCGGATTATTACATCAAAACTCCTGCCGCCGCAGATGTTTATTTCCTTCATGATTTCTATGATGATATGATAGAAACAAAGATTTATGAGCATTCGGATGAGGATATTGAGAATTACACTCCCCGTGTGGGCGATGTTCTTTTCATAAGCAATAAAACAAATACCTATGAAAACGGTTATCCCACCGTTGACCACACCGCACAGATAATAAAGGTCTTCAAGGACGGAACCTTCCTTTGCACAGAGGGCAGTCTTCTTGATAAATCCGAGGATGACGGTATTGCAAGAGTCAGGGAAAGAAGATATATGTTTGATAAGCAGACAGGAGCATATTGCTATGTTGATCTTGATGCAAAGCTCATATATCGCAGTATTGTAGTGCTTTATGCCGCACAGCCTAAATTCTGATAAAAGCCAAGGAGTTAACGCCATTCGCGTTAACTCCTCATTTTATGCCTTTTTGATTTTTTGCATAATGTCTTCAATTTCTTCCATTGAAAGTTTTGTTTCAATATAGCATCTGTCGGAAACGGGGATTACTGTGCCGTCAGCTTTTTTCGTAAGGCATACTTTCTTTCCTGTAATTTCGTCACACAGGTGAAGTTGAATTGTCGGAATAAAGATACGGCATTCATCTGTATTGTGGCACAGAAGAAGAATATTTTTTTCATTTCTTTGGAAAACAAACACCGTGATTTCCTTTACGGGTGTTTTTATTTCACAGTACTGCGTAAGCTCATATTTACCGTCTGAATTTTCAAGAAGCGTGAATTCTTTTTCGGGATTTCTTATCATTTCCTTTTGCTCTTTTGTGAGAAGTTTATTTCTTCTCGCATTTTCCCAACGCTTCAGTACCTCGAAATTATCATTTGAACGTTTGTTTTCTCTCATTGTTATGAGGTCACTCTGTATTGTGACGGGACAGTCAAAGCCTGCCGCGTGTGAGGTGCCGTATTCAAAAACATCAGGTCTTGAGTCCTTGAAATATCCCCACCACCCGAAATTAAGCCTTGTGAAATCCATTTTCATATTCGGTGCCTCAAAAAGAGGATATTTGTTTATCATTGCCTTAAAAATGTCGGTGGGGAAAATATCAAAGGCATTTCCTCCGCTTAAAATATGCCACGAAAAATGCCCTTTAGCCGCCGCCTCGCAGTATAATGGAGGCGTGTCAAGCTTGTTATAAATCCGAAGCTGTGCATAAGGTATCTGATATTCATAAGGAGCATTTACACCCTCCGAGCCGTCGAAATAGATAAAACGGAAGCCCTGATTGTAAATTTCTGCAATTTTTTCGGCAATTTCATCCTGCAATGAGGAATTCTGATCGCAATATCCGCTTGAAGCACCGAATTCACTGATAAATACAACCCCGCCTCCTGTGCCTGTGGGATGCTTCTGAGGGACTGTTCCGTTATAACCTCTAATACAGCCGCTGTAACAATAGGGATAGGTGTCACAGCTGTGCTCAAAATGAATAAGCTCGGTTCCCACTCTCAGAATTCTGCATTCTTCGGGAAGCTCGGTTTCATAGGGATATTGGTCAACAAAAATTTCTGTCGCACATTCGTCGATTTCTTCCGACAGGGTGAATAATTGTCTGTGCATAACACGGCGGTCCGCACTCGGTGTGAAATAGCTGCTGTCAAGCCCGATGTGTGAATGAAGAAAGTGAAGTCCTGCGGTTATTCCGCGGGCTTCAATTTTTTTAATCATTTCCTTTATGTCGGAAAGCCCGTTTATATATTCGTCCCGAAGAGTATAATCCCCGCAAAGCCGATAGCCGCCCTGCTCCTTTACAAAGCAGGTGTAATACATCAGCATCTGTGTAAATCCGCCCTTCAGTGCATTTTCTATGTGCTCGTCAATATTAAGAGGTGTGGCATCCTGCACCCAATAGGCAGAAGCATTTATCTTGTCACATCTTCTGCTTTTTACCCCTTCGGGTAAACTGAAATCGTTTTCGAATTTTTCCGTTACATCGAGAAAACTCTCTTTTTTGCAGGCTGTGAGAATACACGAACATCCTCTGAAAAGAATTCCTTTACGGGCATCGGCAAAAAGAAGATAGCCTTTTTCCGTTTTTTTGCTGCCGATGATTGTTTTGGGAGATGTTCCCATAACAGCAACGCCGATGCTGTCGTCATGGCATACATTCAGCCATTCACCGAAATACTTTGTTTCTTTAAGGTGGAGCTGAAGCAAACGGAACTGTGTTGCAGGCGGCTTTTCGATATAAAGCCATTTATATGCATCATTGGGAAAAGCGAAATCAACAAGAGAGAAGACAAAATATGAGTCTTTATCTTCAATATCAATTACCGCTTCATAGGGGAGCTTATCAAAGGCGGCTATGAATTTTCCGTTTTCATACCTTAATGACGAAGACTCTGCCGTCACTTCTCTTGCGGTGTGCATAAGCTTTAGCTCGTTGTTGAAAAACCGGTCTTGTGTTACCGTAAAAAGAGGGGTGTCACTGTCGCAAAGAAGCTCCTTTTTACTTGAGTTAAGCTTTAAGCTTAAGGCCTTTGCGTTTTTTCCGACAGTAAATACTGCGTTTTCATTTTTCAGAACAAAGCCCTCTGCCGTTTCGGTTATTCTCATTTTTATTGCCCCCCTCAATATTGTTTCTGTTGTCAGTATATCAGCAACAGCCTGATTATTCAAGCGGTGTTAAAGAAAATTGGAATATAGGGGGACAAGACTACATAGAATGTGTTGAAAGGAGTTTCAATGATGTTAAAAAAGGTTTTATGCATATTCCCCGAAAGACTCAGAAACTGTATTGAAGCTTCTTTTTCTTCTTTTTCCGATATTTACGAAATCAGACTGATTTGTGATGTTTCCTTGTTTTTTTATACTGCAAGGGGAATAAGATTTATAGACGAAAGCGGTAATATAACTCTTGCTCCCACCGAAAAAACCGTCAGACCTTCGGGAAAGGAGCTTGAGGAGCTTGTAAACCGTGTCACATCCTTTTCCGGATTTTTGCACGAAAGGGAATTGAAAAACGGTTTTATTACCTTCGGCGGCGGCTTGAGAATGGGAATATGCTCGGACGGTTTTTCAGATGATTTTTCTTTGGGGGAAATTAATTCCGTTGCAATAAGAATTCCTTTCAGCAAGGAAATTGTCTGTAACATACCCGATGACATTCTTTTTGATTTCAGCCGAGGTCTTCTGATTGCGGGGCCTCCGTCAAGCGGAAAAACCACACTTCTGAAATTCATTGCAAGAAAGCTTTCAGACGGGGTGACGGGTGAATATAAAAAGGTCTGTGTAATTGATGAGAGAGGAGAGCTGTCGGGGAGTACATATCTCGGCTGTTGTACCGATGTTATAAAAGGAAAAAGCAAAGCCGACGGAATACTTCACGCCTTAAGGCTTTTGTCTCCCCAATATATTGTCTGCGATGAAGCGGGTAATATGGAGGAAACAAAGGCGGTTTTAGAGGGACTTAACAGCGGTGTTGCTTTTGTTGCTTCAATGCACTCCGAAAATCTCGGATCTCTTATAAAAAGAAAACAGTTCCGTATTCTTTTTGAAGAAAATGTGTTTGACAAAATTTTATTTCTGTCAGGTGCAAGGGCAGGATATATTTCTCAAGTTTTTACATATGATGAGGTTTTTGATGAAATTTGCAGGTCTTCTCGCACTTTGCTCGGCTCTTTCTCTGACGGGGGTATATTTCTTCCGTCTTCACAATAAAAGGCTTAAGCTTCTTAAGCTTTTGTCTGAGTTTTTTTATGCTTTTGCTGATTATATCAAGCTATCGGGAAACGATGTGTCGGATTGCATAAAAAGAATTATGCTTCACGGGGAATTTTCTTCTTTACGGTTTCCTTCGGTTTTTTCGGAACGCTTTGCTTTCGGATGCGATGCAAGAGGACTTTGGTCGGAATGTATAAATTCCGATAAGGAGCTTTTTGATATGAGTAAAGCCGCAAGGGAGCTTCTTTTGTCATTTCAGGAATGCTTCGGAAAAATTCCCTTAGATGTTTTCAGCGAAAAGTGTGAAGGCTACGGAAAAAGATTTTTTGCACTGTATGAAAAAGAAGAGGCATTATGGGAAAAGAATAAAACTCTTTTTCTGTCCTCGGGAGTTCTTGCGGCGGCGGCAGTTTTTTTGATTTTGATTTAAGGAGTGGCTCATACGGACATTGAGATAATTTTCAGAATTGCCGCAGTGGGACTTATTGTTGCAGTGCTAAATCAGGTGCTTTCCCGCTCGGGACGTGAGGAATATACAATGATAACCACTCTTGCTGGACTTATTATTGTGATTATGATGGTGCTTCCGTATGTAGGCTCACTGTTTTCATATGTCAGGAGTGTGTTCAACTTGTGATGTTAAAAATTGCGGGTGTTGTGCTTTGTGAAATAATGATTTTTACCGTTCTGAGACAGATAAAGCCTGAATTTGTGATAATTTCACAGGTTGCATCCATTGTCCTTCTGCTTTTTATGATAGGAGATGAACTGAAAGACTCTCTTGAAGCGGTGAATATGTTTTTTGAAAACACTGACGGAGCATCACAGTTTCTGCCTGTTCTTTTCAAGGTGCTCGGAATATCTCTCATAACTCAGTTTGTTTCCGAAATGTGCAAGGATGCGGGAGAGGGTGCATTGTCCGTTAAGGTTGAATTTGCAGGAAAGGTAATGATCGCGGCGGCAGGCATCCCTGTTATAAAGGGCTTTGCTGGTTTTGTTGCGGGACTTATAAACGGAGTATGAAAAAGCTTTGTGTTTCATTGATTGTCATTTTTGTCTTTTTTCTTCTGCCCTTGCGGGTGAATGCTTCCGAAAATGTATACGGAGAGCTTTTTGATGCTCTGTCCGATGAAACGGTAAGGCTTCTTGAGCAGTTCGGTATAACACCTTCGGTTGCCGAAACATTCTCAGATATTTCTCCCGAAAAAGCACTTAATGCAGTGCTGTCACTTTTTAAGGACGGCATAAAAAAGCCTTTTTCCGGAGCGATTTGTGTTATCGGTATCCTTTTTATCGTAACCGTTGTTTCTTCCTTTATTGATACATCGGCTACATTTTTTATGATGGCAAAGAGTATATCTCTTATGTGTATTGTTTTCTCAATACTCAATACAACAGCGGAGATTTTTACCGTATGCAGCTCCTCGCTTCTCGTTACAAAGGATTTTATGCTGGTGCTTATTCCGGTTTTTGCAGGAATAGTGGCATCCTCAGGAAATCCCGCTCTTGCAGTAAGCTTCAATACGGTTGCCTTCAGCTTTGCCGAAACGGTGGCTCTTCTTTTTGAAGGTACGGTTCCCGTGATATTAAGTGTTCTTATGGCGGTTTTCAGTGCAGGGGTAATAAATCCCCTGATGAAATTCAGCGGTATAGGAAAAACTCTCTCAAGGGCTGTTACCTTGTTTATGGCATTTTTTGCAGGAATTTTTGTTGCGGTGCTTTCAATACGGGGAGTTATTGCAGGTGCGGCAGATACTGTAACCGTCAGAGGAATACGTTTTCTTATAGGCAACACCGTGCCTGTGGTGGGTTCCGCAATAGGCGAAGCCCTCAACAGTGTTATTGCGGGACTGGGACTTATAAAAAACACAGTCGGAGTTATAGGAATTGCCGCGGTTATTGTAATAAATCTGCCCTGTATTATAAATGTTATTCTGTGGAAAGGAGCATTATACTGTATATCAGTTTCGGCGGATATTTTTGAAAACGGTGAAGTGAAAAGCTTTGCGGAGAATATGAGTAGTATTCTTTCGGTGATAATCGGTGCGGTTATTTTCACAGCCTTTGTTTTTATTATCAGTATTGCTATTCTGATTACGGTAAAAAGCGGATGATGGAGGAATTTAAAAGCTGGGGACTTCTTCTTGTGTTTCTCAGTGCGGGAAGTCTTATATATTGCTTTTTACTGCCGTCGGGAAATGTTTCAAAAACGGCTAAATCAGTTATTTCCCTGTGTGTGACTATAAGCCTTGCTATGCCGTTATTCAACACATTAGGGGAAATAAAGGACTTAGATTTTTCTTTTGAAGCACCCTCGGAGGTAAGAGAATATGATGAATATGTAATGTCATCTGCAAAAACGGCGGTGGAAGAGCTTATAAAAGAAACTGTTCTGAAATATACGGTCGTCCCCTATAAAACCGAAATAATTATTGATAAAGCAGAAGACGGCAGCATAAATATAGGATATGTAAGAATTATTTTTTCTGCTGCTCCCACAAACGAGGATGAATTGCGAGAGGCTCTTGTTCAGGTTCTCGGAGTGCCTGCTGACATCAGGGTGGAGTGTGTAAGTGAATAAGTATATAGAAAAGCTTGTCGGCAGACTGAAGGCTGATAAAAAACTGTTGTTTATCATAGTTCTCGGAATATCAGGAATGCTGCTTCTTTTGCTTTCAGGCGGCACGGGCAGTGAAAATGAAGAAAAAAATGAAGGCGAAAACAGGAGTGTTGAAGAAATCAGTGAGGAAATTGAAAAAAATCTGACCGAGCTTATAAAAACCGTAAGCGGTGTGGGAAAGGTTAGGGTTATGGTAACCATAGACTGTCTTGAGGAAAAAACAGTGGCAATCAACACAGAAAGAGAAATGTCAGATAATAAAACAGATTATAAGGACGAATATGTAATAATTGAAAAATCACAGGAAACGGACGGACTTGTTCTGAAAATCACCGCTCCGAAAATAAGAGGTGTGGGAATAACCTGTCAGGGTGCCGCTTCGGTTACCGTGAAACAGGAAATAATCAAGCTTGTCAGCGCAGCTCTCGGTATACCCGTAAACAAAATATGGGTAACCGAAATGAAAGAATAATCGGAGGAATTTTTATGCATCTTCTTTTAGGTAAAAAACAGATAGTCCTTGCGGCTCTTGTTGCGGCATTAGGTCTTGCCGTATTTGTAAACTGGTACTATTCGGGCACGGATACTCAGCTTTTTCCGGAGGGGAGCGGCGGCAATATTTCAGTAAACTCTCCCGACGGAGAGGCTCAGCTTGTGGGAAACTCTGCCGACAGTGAATACTTTGCTTCGGTTAAAATAACCCGTGACAATGCCCACGCGGACACTCTTGATGAATTACAGGCTGTTCTCACATCGGCAACCCCCGACAGTGACACCGCTGTTTCCACCGCCAAAGCCATTGAAGAAATCAGTGCGGTAATGAAAATGGAAACAGATATTGAAAGTCTCGTAACGGGAAAAACGGGAAGCGACTGTGTTGCGGTAATTTCAGAAAACAGCGTTGATGTCGTAGTTCCCACTGCCGCCTTGACGGATATGAATGTTCTGACCATTTCAGATGTGATAAATGAGGTCTGTGCAGGTAAATATGAAAACATAAAAATATCAGGCACCGGCAATTTCTCTGCCGATTGACAAAGCACACCGCTTTTTGTTATTATATAGGAGATTGCTCGCGATGTGAGCAATTTCCTTATAACAAGAAATACCTACAGCCTCAAAGATTGGGGGTAGAGGGTTGATAAATCGTATGATTTTTTCTTGCTATAACATAAAGGCGGTGTATTGTTATGGATTATATAAACAAAGGAAAAAACGGTGAAATTATTTTATCTGACGGCAAAAACGAGGCAGAATTTGAATTTCTCGAAATGTATGTTGTTGACGGACAGGAATATGCCGTGCTTCTCGAAGCAGGGGACGATATGATAACAATAATGAAATTTACCGAGTCCGACGGCAAAGTTCCCGAAATCTACTCCGAAATCGAGGATGATGAAATTTTTGACAAGATATACGCCTTTTTTGATGCGGATAATGAGGATTGAAATAAGCCGTTGGCTCAGCAGTGTGCCCTTGCGGATACACTGTCAGTGCCGGCGGCTTTTTGTGTTGCAATAATAATGAGAATAATATATAATACCTATTTAGAGGTGTTTTTATGAAATCTGATGTAATTGTTATAGGCGGCGGTGCCGCAGGGCTTATGGCGGCAGGAAAGGCGGCACAGAGAGGTCTTTCTGTTACTGTTCTCGAAAGAAATCCCCGTCCTGCAAGAAAGCTTATGATAACAGGCAAGGGAAGATGCAATGTCACCAATGCATGCACCCTTGTAAACGAGCTTATGGATGCAATTCCCGGAAATGCACGTTTTCTTTACGGTGCATTTTCAAGATTTATGCCCTATGATACTATGGATTTGTTTGAAGGAATGGGTGTGCCCCTTAAAATTGAAAGAGGTAACCGTGTTTTTCCCGAATCCGATAAGGCAGTGGATATTGTTGATGCTTTGGTTGCCTATGCCAGAAACAGCGGAGCAAAAATTATAACAGGGGAGAGAGTTTCTTCACTTCTCTCCGATGAAAACGGTATTGTGGGTGCGGTATGTGAAAGCGGCAACAAATATTATGCCCCCGATGTTATAATAGCCACAGGCGGCTGCTCATATCCCCTCACAGGCTCAACGGGAGACGGCTATACTCTTTCGGAGTGTGTGGGACATACGGTAACACCGCCAACCCCGTCACTTGTGCCTCTTGAAACCGAGGAGGACTGGGTGAGACGGCTTCAGGGGCTTTCTTTGAAAAATGTTTCAATTACAATCAGAAACACAGAAAACTATAAAGAGGTATATTCCGATTTCGGTGAGATGCTTTTTACACATTTCGGTGTATCGGGTCCTATGATTTTGAGTGCATCATCCCATTTAAGAGATATAACTCCCGGAAAATATGAACTGATAATTGACCTTAAGCCTGCACTCAGTGAAGAAAAGCTTGATGAAAGAATAATAAGAGATTTTGCTAAGTATTCGAATAAAGCTCTCGGAAATGCACTTCAGGAGCTTCTTCCCAGAAAGCTTATCCCCGTAATTGTAAATCTTTCGGGAATAGAGCCCGACCTTCGTGCCAATAAGATAACAAGGGATATGAGAAAAGACCTTCTCTGGCTTCTGAAAAATCTGACCTGCACAATAAAATGCACAAGACCTATTGATGAAGCAATTATAACTGCAGGCGGTATAAAAACCAATGAAATTGATCCCAAAACCATGCAGAGCAAAAAAATCAGAGGTCTTTATTTCGCAGGTGAAGTAATTGATGTTGATGCATATACAGGCGGATATAATCTGCAGATAGCATTTTCAACGGGTGCACTTGCAGGAAACAGTGTAGGAAAGGGAGATTGATTATGATAAATATTGCTATAGACGGCCCCGCAGGAGCAGGAAAAAGCTCTGCCGCAAAGCTTGCCGCAAAGGAGCTTGGTTTTATTTATATTGATACAGGTGCATTATACAGAAGCATCGGTGTTGCCGCTTTGAGAAAGGGTTATGATACAAAGGATGCGGGAAAGGTGAATTCGCTTCTTCCCGATATTTCTCTTGCTCTTAAATTTGTAAAGTCGGAGGCCAAGCGGTCTTAGGAAGACAAATTGGCAACTCAACTCCTTGGCTCACAGAACGACATGGCTACGATCCGACTTTGCCGCTTTGAGAAAGGGTTATGATACAAAGGATGCGGGAAAGGTGAATTCGCTTCTTCCCGATATTTCTCTTGCTCTTAAATTTGTA
>JAZNRX010000174.1:0-50108 GCA_045590915.1 Acutalibacteraceae bacterium
CACAGTGGACAGAATGAAAGCGCAAACGCCCAGCACAACGATGGACAGGGTCTCGATGGTCAGGAAGTTGGAGCCAACCATGGTTGCGCCCACAGCGGTGGACAGCATGATGGTGACGATGTTCATCAGGGCGTTCTGCACGGTATCGCTGAGGCGGTCGGTGACGCCGCATTCCTTAAAGAGATTACCCAGCATCAGCATACCCAAAAGAGGAGCGGCAGAGGGAAGAATGAGAGCTACGACAATAAGAACAACAACGGGGAAAATAATTTTTTCCGTCTTTGACACCTTGCGAAGCTGTGTCATCTTGACTTCTCTTTCCTTTTTCGTTGTAAGCGCCTTCATGATGGGAGGCTGAATGATGGGAATGAGAGCCATATATGAATATGCCGCAAGTGCTATGGGAGCAAGAAGATGTGCGGCAAGCTTAGAGGCTGTAAAGATAGCTGTGGGGCCGTCTGCACCGCCGATGATTGCGATTGAAGCGGCTTCCTCGGGAGTAAAGCCGAGAAGGACTGCAACAACGAAGGCAAAGTAGATGCCCAGCTGTGCGGCGGCACCTAAAATAAGGGATACGGGATTGGAAAGCAGAGGACCGAAGTCAGTCATTGCACCGACACCCATAAAGATAAGACAGGGGAAAATGCTTGATTTAACACCAACATAGAGAATACGCAGAACACCTGAATCAAACCAGTGTGCACCTTCAACGGGAAGAGCACCCGAAAGGTCGCCCAGAAGTCCGCCTGTAGTGTCAAGCATCATATTGGCACCGGGGAGATTTGCAAGAATCATACCGAATGCAATGGGAACAAGAAGAAGGGGCTCAAACTTTTTCCATATTGCAAGCACAAGGAATATGCCTGCAACACAAAGCATAACGCCGTTCTGCCATGTCATTCCCACAAGTCCTGATGATTCCCAGATGCCTGCAAAGACCTGAGATATAAGTTCCATGGGCGTTCTCCTTAAATAACAGCAAGAACTGCATCTGTTTCAACAACAGAGCCCTTGGATACAAGCACCTGCTTTACTGTGCCTGAAACGGGAGCAACGATTTCGTTTTCCATTTTCATAGCTTCAAGAATAAACATAACATCGCCCTCCTTGACTGTCTGTCCGGGTGTGAAGTTTACAACAAGAATGTTTCCGGGCATAGGAGAAGCAACCTTTGTGCCCTCAGCAGTAGCTGCAGCGGGAGCAGCAGGAGCAGCAGGAGCGGCAGGAACAGCGGGAGCGGCTGCGGGAGCTGCCACGGGAGCTGCTGCAGCAGGAGCAACGGAAGTGATTACTGCATCACATTCTGTTACGTCAACCTCATAATTTTTACCGTTAAGAGTAACTACGTATTTCATTGTTCTTTATCCTCCAGATATTTGATTGTGTTGAATTTGAGACGGTTGAGGGGAATTCCGCTTTTTGCACTTGTGATAGCCATGATTACTGCGGCTTCTTCCTTTGTTGTGTTGATAAGAGTAAGATCGCCGAGAGACTGATTTGCGGGAAGGGGAGTGCTTTTTTCAGCGGAAGTAACTGCGGGAGCGGCGGGAGCTTCAACAGCAGCCTTTGCTTCCTTTTTCTTCTGTAATATGTCGAAAATCTTGCCCATGCAGAATACGAAAACTGCAAGGAAACTGAGTACAAGGAAAACGATTGCAAAGCCTACAACGGAAATAAGGAGTGTCTGTCCGAAATCCATTGTTGCACCTGCACCGTAGAGATTTTCAAAAACACCTAACATCTGCATAATTTATTCCTCCTCAATAGCAACAATGCTGTAAGTGAAGGTGTGCTTTTTGCGTTCTTCTCTTACTTCAAAGAATTTTTCGGCAATCTGGGGGAATGCGATATAGGAAAGTACATCCTCATCGCAGGTAGCCTTTTCGCCCAGCTCAGCCTTTGTCTTTTCAAATGCGGGCTCGAGTGTATCTGCAAAACGGCATTCCATAGGCTTTTCGTCGCCGAGAACAAGCTGCTTCAGCTCGTCACTGATTTCACCGGGTGCTCTGCCGTATTCGCCCTTGACATATGCCTTGATTTCCTTGGAGATATTCTTATATCTTCCGTTAAGAACATTGGATGTAGCCTGAACGCCTACCATCTGGCTCATGGGAGTAACAAGGGGAGGATAACCCATATCCTTTCTTACTCTGGGAGTTTCCTCAAGAACCTCCTGAAGCTTGTCAAGCTTGCCCTGTGCGGTGAGCTGTGCCACAAGGTTTGAAAGCATACCGCCGGGAATCTGATAGCCGAGAGCATCCGTATCTGTTGCCATAACAACGGGATTGAGAAGTCCTTCCTTGAGACAGGCATTTCTGTAGGGCTTGAAGAAGTCGTTTATCTTCTTGAGACAGTCGAGGTCAAGACCTGTTTCGTAGCCGTACTGACGAAGAACATATTCCATAGTTTCTGTTGCGGGCTGTGCAGTACCGCCTGAGAATGAGGAAATAGCTGTATCAATAACATCACAGCCTGCTTCAACAGCCTTGAGAAGTGTCATAAAGCCGAGACCTGTTGTGGAGTGTGTGTGAAGCACAACGGGCATATCGGTTGCATCCTTAATGGCTTTTACGGTATCGTATGCTTCCTTGGGACTCATAATACCTGCCATATCCTTGATGCAGATGGACTGAACGCCCATAGCCTTAAGATCCTTTGCAGTCTTTACATAGCTTTCAAGGTCGTGGATGGGGCTTAATGTATAGCATATTGTTCCCTGAACCTCAGCGCCGTTCTTAAGAGCCTCATCAACTGCAACCTCAATATTGCGAAGGTCGTTGAGTGCATCAAAAATTCTTATTACGTTAATGCCGTTTTCAACGCTCTTTTTAACGAACATTCTGACAACATCATCGGGATAGTGCTTATAGCCTAAAAGATTCTGACCTCTTAAAAGCATCTGAAGCTTTGTGTTGGGACATGCCGCTCTGATTTTTCTGAGTCTCTCCCAGGGATCTTCGTTGAGGTAACGAAGGCAAGAGTCAAAGGTTGCACCGCCCCAGCATTCAAGTGAATAATAGCCTGCCTTGTCAAGAGTTTCAAGAATGGGCTTGAACTCCTCAAAGGGCATTCTCGTTGCAATAAGGGACTGGTTTGCATCTCTGAGAATTGTTTCCGTAAACTTAATTTTCATTTTTCTGCTCCTTATTCTGAAAATTCAAAACTCAAATTTTTACCATTTTAGACTATACCATAAAAAAACGGTGTGTGCAAGTGTATTTTTATGATAAAATACTGAAAAATACATATATTATGAAAACTTGACTAATTACAGCAATATTGGTATAATTATTTGATGAATTATGCAAAAACAGGTGAAAAATATGCTTTGTCAGAACTGCAAAAGAAACGATGCCGCCGTGCATATCAGAAGAATAGTAAGCGGTGAAAGTGCGGAGATACATCTTTGCACCGGCTGTGCCGTGTCTATGGGACTTTCGGATTCGGCAATATCCTTTTTTCATTCGGGCAACACATCGGGTAATATGTCCCCTGCATCCGAAGCAAAGTCTCCCAACCGTCATATGAGATGCGAAATATGCGGATTTTCCTTCGAGGACATTATGAACACGGGAAGCCTCGGCTGTGCAGGCTGTTACAGGGTGTTTTCTGCAAAGCTTCGTCCCGTGCTGAATAAAATTCACGGACGTGCGGTGCATAAGGGAAAAATTCCTTCCTTTGCCAATGAAAATATTCTTCGCGGAAAAAAGATAGAGGCGTTGAAGGAAAAGCTGAATATTGCCGTCGCTCAACAGGAGTTTGAGCTTGCGGCAGTGCTTCGTGATGAAATCAAAAAGCTTTCGGAAGGGGAGAATTGATTGTGGCTGATAATATCAAAGGCAGCATCGGCAGACACGGTGATGTTGTTCTGTCAACAAGAGTAAAGCTTTCGAGAAACATTGACGGTATTCCCTTTTCCGTCAGACTTAATTCTCTGGAAAAGCAGGAAATAGGAAGACGTGTATGTGAAATTCTCTCCCGTGAGAACTGCTGTCCCGAAATAATTGAAATGAGTTCGTTATATCCCTTTCAGGCGATTGCACTTGCCGAAAGGCATCTTATTTCTCCCGAGTTCACGTCGGGGGATGACGGAAGAATTCTTCTCCTTTCCCGTGATGAAAAAGCGAGTATAATGCTTTGCGAAAGAGATCATATTAAAATTCAGGGCTTCGCTCAGGGACTTGATACGGACGGGGCTTATGAAAGGGCACTCTGTTTTGACGAAATCCTCAATGCACACCTTCGATTTGCATTTGACGGGAAGCTCGGTTATCTCAATCAGAACCCGAAGGAGCTGGGAACGGGAATGAGAGCCTCCGTGCTTATGCATCTTCCTGCTCTCTCAAATACGGGAGCTATGGAAAAATTTTCCGCCACCGCAAAGAAGCTGGGCTTTTCAGTGAGAGGCTCGTACGGTGACGGTGCCTCCGTAAAAGGTGACATCTACAGAATTACAAATACCGTAACCATGGGAATAAGCGAGGAGGAGGCTCTTGACAATCTGAAATCCATAGCCTTGCAGATAGCCACCAAGGAGCGTTCAGCCGCCGAAAAGCTCGTCAGCGACATAAATATAAAAGACAGAATAAACCGCAGTGCAGGTGTGATAAAAAATGCCGTTCTTATGTCTGCGGATGAAATGATGGAGCTTCTTTCATGGGTGAGACTTGGTGCTTTGTACGGACTTGTTGAAGCGGATGCTCAGCTTCTTGGCAGACTTTTTGAAAGTCTTCAGCCCGCAAATCTCTGTGTTCTTGCAAATTCAAAGCTTACGGGTACCGAAATGGACGAAATCAGAGCCGCAACTGTAAAGAAAATTTTTGAAAGCTGAATTAAAAAATCACGATAACCATATAATAAAAGCAGGCCGACGGTCTGCTTTTTTTGTTGCAGTTTATATCATCGGTAAAAAACATTTACACTTCAGAGCCTACGATAAAATTTTATAAAAGAGTTGCGGAGAATTAAAATGATTAACGGTTTTTCTGTAAAGGCTAACAGTGCCATTGACTCTGCCGTCAGCTGTGCGGAGAGTCTGGGACACACTTATGTGGGAAGTGAGCATATTCTTGCGGGACTTCTCAAGGACAGCACCTGTGTCGCGGCGGTGATGCTTGGTGCCAAAAAAATTACCTATCAGTCGTTTCTGGAAATCATAAAAATGAATATAGGCGTGGGTATTCCCACGGTTCTCGGTGAAAAGGACATTACGCCGAAGGCTTCGGAAATTATCAGAAATTCTCTGAAATCAGCCATTTCATCGGGGCTTTCCCTTGCGGGCACCGAGCATATTCTCGGTGCGATACTTCGTGAGCCTGCCTGCTTTGCAAACAGGGCTCTCGTTAAGCTGGGTGTTGATTGCTGTGAGCTTTATTCCGAAATTTACGGAACATTTTCCGAGGGCTCAGGCTCAAGAAACAGCAGAATAAAGGAACGCCAGACTGCCCCTTCAGGCTTGAAAAATCTGGAAAAATACGGCAGAAATCTCACTGCCGCCGCCTCTTCAGGTAAAATTGATCCCGTAACGGGCAGAGACAAGGAAATTGACCGTGTTATTAAAATTCTCTGCCGCAGAATGAAAAACAATCCCTGTCTTGTGGGTGAGCCCGGTGTGGGTAAAACTGCTGTTGCGGAGGGGCTTGCTCTGAAAATTGCATCGGGTGAGGTTCCCGATATGCTGAAAAACACCGAACTTGTGTCACTTGAGCTGACCTCTATGGTTGCAGGTGCCAAATATCGCGGAGATTTTGAGGAAAGGATAAAAAATGTTATTTCCGAGGTGATTTCCGCGGGAAATATCATTCTTTTTATTGACGAAATCCACAACCTTATAGGTGCAGGCTCCGCAGAGGGTGCTGTGGATGCGGCAAACATCCTGAAGCCTGTTCTTGCAAGGGGAGAAATCAGACTTGTGGGAGCAACAACTCTTGAAGAATACCGGAAAAATATTGAAAAGGATGCGGCTCTTGAAAGACGCTTTCAGACGGTGAGTGTGGATGAGCCTGATGAAAGCAGAAGCCTTGATATACTTAAGAATATCCGCCCCAGATATGAAGCCTTCCATAAGGTAAAGATAAGCGACGAGGCACTTTTTTGTGCCGTGAGAATGTCTGTCCGTTATATCACTGACAGATTTCTTCCCGACAAGGCAATAGACCTTATTGATGAGGCGGCGGCAGGGGTTAATATTGAGGGAGAAAGACTTTCTCCCCAGCTCAATGAACTGAAAAAAAGAGCCGAGCAAGCGGGGAATAATAAGCTTCTCGCCGTAAATTCCCAGCAGTTTGAAAAAGCCGCCTTTTTCCGCGATGAAGAAAAAAAACTGCTTGAACAGCTGCAGAACGAAAGAGCTTTCTTGGGTGACGGGAAGGATAATTTCCCCGAGGTGACTCCCTCTCATATTGCACAGACGGTAAGCTTATGGACGGGAATTCCCGTGTGGGAGCTGAAGGAAAATGAACGGGAAAATCTAAAGGAGCTTGAGAAAAAGCTCAATGAAAAAATTATCGGTCAGTCCGAAGCTGTAAGGGTTGTCAGCAGTGCTGTAAGACGGGGAAGAACGGGGCTTTCCGATGAAAAAAGACCTGTGGGAACCTTTCTTTTCTGCGGTCCTACGGGAGTGGGAAAAACGGCTCTTGCCGCCGCTCTTTCCGAGGCGGTTTCGGGACGCACGGATGCACTTATACGCCTTGATATGTCTGAGTTTTCAGAGCGTCATTCAGTGTCACGGCTTATAGGCTCACCGCCCGGCTATCAGGGCTATGACGACGGGGGACAGCTGGTTAAAAAAATCAGAAAGAACCCTTACGGCGTAATACTTTTTGATGAGATTGAAAAGGCACATCCCGATGTTTTCAATTTTCTTCTCCCCATGCTTGACGA
This sequence comes from Acutalibacteraceae bacterium, assembly GCA_045590915.1. Classification (GTDB taxonomy): domain Bacteria; phylum Bacillota; class Clostridia; order Oscillospirales; family Acutalibacteraceae; genus RUG806. The sequence continues at coordinate 6,883 of JAZNRX010000174.1, forward strand.
GGGTGTTCTTTCAGCTTCGGACGGAAGAAAAGCAGACTGCAGAAACTGTATAATAATTCTCACCTCAAACGCGGGTACAAGAAGTGTGGGGGAGGGCAGAATTACTGCGGGATTTTATGAAAATTCCTCGGAAAACGCGGGAAAGCTGATGCAAAAAACAGTTGAGGATGAGTTGAAAAAGCTTTTTCCGCCGGAATTTCTCAACCGTATTGACGAAACGGTTATTTTTTCGGAGCTGAGTGAAAATGATATTGAAAAAATTGCAGAAAAAATGCTGGAAGCTACTGTAAAAAAGCTGTCTGAAAAGGGAATTAAAGCCGAAATTTCAGAGAATGTATACCCCTATATCGCAAGGAAGGGCTATGACAAAAAATTCGGTGCAAGAAATCTTAGAAGGCTCATTGTGACAGAGCTTGAAAATCCCGTGTCTGAAATACTTTGCAGTAATGACTCGGTGGAAAGAATTGAAATCTCCTGTGAAGACAATAAGGTGAATTTCCGATATGACGGACGCTCTGAACGGGTGCCGTTAACATCAGATTAACGGTAATTGTTAAAAATAAATAAAACTTTCCGCATTATTCTTATAAATTCACTATAAGAAAAATGTGCGCTTCTTATTGAAATAAAACTTAAAAAGTATTATAATAACTCCGTAAACTATGCCGTAATGACGGCAAATTTCAAAAGGAGTTGTTTTTGATGCGAATTAAAAAAGTACTCAGTGTGTTTCTCGCTGCGGTTATGCTTTTTACTGTTATGTCAATAGGCATCACAGGTGCCGCTGTTGAAATTGACTATGCCGCACAGTACCGCTGGCTTGCAGAAGCACTGCAGAATGAGTATGTCCGCGAACTCACAAACTATGATGTAACCAATGCCACTCTTGATAATGAAACAGGCGGTTTCGATCAGGAGGCAAGGGGCTTTGCATATGACCATAAGGTTGTTGCAAGAGATAATGAAGCGGGTGACATCCTTAAGGCAGCTAACCGCTTCTATTACATAGCAGAAAACATTATGAGCTTCAAGTACGGTGTCGGCTGTTACGATCCGTCCACCCTCTTAAGCTACATTTCGGAGAAAATCAAGCCTTATTTTGCTTCCACCTCGGGCTCAGGCGAAATAATCTATGAGGATTTCTACGGTGACCGTTACTATCCTACAGAAGAGGAAATTGCGGCATACAACAAGGCTGTAAGTGATATTCTTGCCGTAGGTGCACAGGTCAGCCAGGCTACTCTTACAGAAGCAGGCATCTACTTTATGGAGATGGATGACTGGTCATACTATAATGTTGATACCCTTCTCAGATATTTCGTAGGTAACGTTGTGAAAATCAACACAGGTAACTGGTTCCACAGATTTTCATTCATCGTTCAGACCTCAGTCAACAATATTCTTGAGGACTGTACCGGTATCAGCTCAATCGGTAACAATATGCTTACCATCAGAACTGCTGTATATCAGGTTTCCTATCAGAGAGAATACAACGAAAGCAAATCAAAGGCATACTATTGCTTCGAGCAGCCCACAGCTGAGCAGGTATGGCAGAACTATGCGACAGAATACGGTCTTGACAGAGTGTCTGCAGACCTCACTGTTGATGCCGACGGCTATCCCGTAGGTCTTCTCAAGGAAGGTCAGGCAGAAGCTTTCCTTATCAAGATAACCTATGATGAAACCACAGTGCCCTATCTTCAGGGTGCATATGCCGCATTTGATTCAATCGTTTCAAATCCCTACAACGCAGAGCTCGGTCTTAAATGGGACTCCTATTTCGTGTTCCTTTCAGACGATGCAATCACAAACGGCGGCAATGATCTTTCCGCGGTTAAAACTGCATTTGTTAATGACCTTAAGGACCGTTTAGATGATAAATATGACGGTGCTATTGACAGCTATGCAAGCTTTATGTCAGGTGTTGTTACATCCGACTATATCACAAGCATTCTCAAATATGCCGGTGAGCTGTCTTCAATGTATTCCAACAAGGCTCTCCAGTCTGTTTTCGGTGCAAATCTCGGTAATATGGTAACACTTGCTTACCTTATGAAAACATCAAGAAGCGATCCTCAGAGAACAGTAAGAGGCGAAGCAAAATATGTTGCCACTGCTGAAAAGCTTGACGATATTATTCATGATATTGATGCTCTTATTTCTCCCAATCCCGCAGAAACCGACGATGTCAAGATTTCAAACCGTGTTGCAACCGTTCTTTCAATGTTCCTCGATATCGGCGGTCTTTTGGGCGTTGAAGAGACAATCGACTATTCAACTCTTGAAGATCTTGTAGGTAAGATTCTTCAGAAGCTTGTTTTTACAGATTCAATCATCAATATGCTGGTTGAAATGATTTATCCTATGATTGTTGACCTCATTGTCAATAACCTCGGAACCATTGATGTTATCGGCGGTATTGCGGTTGACCTTGTAGGAAGTATTCTCGATAACAACAATCTTGCAATTTATCCCAATAAGCTTGGTGAACTGCTTGAAAAAGACTACGGTGACAAGTATAAAATTGCTGCCACCATTCTTAAAAACGGCGGAGATAATTGGGCAAATGTAAATTGTGCCGGTATTGTATGGGGCGTTGACGATGCTCCCGTAAGTCAGAAGAGAGATGTGTTCATTAATGCACTTTGTGCGGCTCTTTCAGGCTTTACACGACTTCTTGTTACCTTCCTTTGCGGTGATGCCGAATATGAAAATGACGAGTCCGATGAGCGTTTCGGTAAAAACTATGACCTTAAGGTTATTAAGCTTGGTCTGGACAATGTTTGGCTTGCTTCACAGGGACTTTATACCAAGCTTTTCATTCCGCTCTACAGAGTTCTCGGTCTTGCGGAATCAGAGTTTTTATCCAGTGCCGCATATCATGCCGCAATGGAAAAGAATTTCAAGGATTGTTTAAGATTGGCTGTAACTCCCATTGTTGACTGGGTATTTAATCATGTGGCAAAGAAGCCCATTGAAACAATAATGAAGCTTGTTCCCAATCTTGTTCATTTCCTGTCCCGTGAGGGCGGACCTCTTGAGCATGAGAATGACTGGACGGGAACCGGACATTTGACAACATCAAATCAGTGGGAGGCACATGCAGGATTTGCAGAGCTTCAGACACATAATCTGCTTTCTATTCTTGATCATGTTCACCTTAAGATTGTTCTTGCCGGTCAGGCTATTCACATTGGCTCAATTGCCGGTCTTGTAGGTGAAGGTACTCTCGGAATGCTCACATCACTCAATGCACTTCTCAATGAGGTTATTGCATTTGAATATGATACCGACGAGATATATTCAAGAAATATTGCATGTTATTCGGACAATAACGGTGATATTATAGTTCTTCCCGACTCAACGGAATATGCTATGAATCCCTCTGCATATCCCAAGGCTCATATGCAGTATTATTCCGACTCCTCCGATACGAAGCGCAGTCTCACACAGGATGAGGAGCATCCCTTCCTTCACGAAAATATCACCTATGTTGCAAAGCCTTTCTATCTTCCCGCAATTCCCGAAGCAAAGCTTCTTTCCTGCGGTGAGGTAAATACAGCCCACAATACAATCAATGTTACAAACCCCGGTCTTGTATTCAAGTTCCTGCTTCGTTACATCATTTCGGCTCTCGGCTACAGATATACTCTTGAAACTGTTCCCGAAATAGATGAAAACGGATATGAAACAGGCTTTATGGTGGCTGTGGTTCCCACACTTATTGAGTGTCTCGGTATTAACATGGATGATGAGCTCTTTATGGGACTTACCTTTGAAAGCATCATTGCCAACGTTATGATTCATCCTGACGAGGCAATATGTGCTCTTCTTGAGCTGTTCTACAGTAATGAAGAGGGTGACCTTTACCATAAGGGCAAGGAATCCTACACCTATCCTGTTGAACCTATTGATTATCACGAGGATGTTCTTCTTGACGAATTCATCAATCCCACACTTTCCTACGGTGCTCCTGTTAAGTATTCAGAGTATTGGACAAAGGAATATGCAAATGATTTCGTTTCCTCCCTCGGGCCTCTTGCTGAAGACGTGCTTGTTATGCTCGGTATTGAGGGTATGGAAGACGGTCTCGGACCGTTCCTTGAGAATATGCTCAATGAAAACGTATTCACAAATGACCTTATAAATACCCTGTTTAATGCAATCTATCAGCTTATCGGAACACTTAAGGATAATCTCGGAATTGATATTGAGGGTATTCTTAACGCAGTTCTTGATGTCAGCTTTGCTCCTGTAAAGGTAGGCCGTGCTATTGATAAGATGCTTGGCTTTGAAACAGAAGCAGCACTTGAAATCAGAAATGCAGAAAATTGGATGCAGCTGTTTGACGGTGGCATTGAAACCGATCCTGTTACAGGTGAGGAAACTCAGCTTCTTCAGGATGTAGACTATGACTGGGGACTTAAGGTTGTTGACGGTGTTACTCTTGCTGAACAAAACGGTATGTCCCGTGCCGAAGCCTTTGTAAGAGTTGTTTCAGCACTTCTTTCACCTGCCGCATTCCTTATCAAGTTCTTGTTTATGGATGAAGACCTCAGCATTCTCGGTCTTATCAACCTCAACTCCTATCCCGGCTATCAGTATGCATTTATAGGACTTCTTGAAGCCCTGTCATGTCCCAATATTCTCACATATAACGAATATTATGAGGCTTCCCTTGATCCCGACTGCGGAGATGCAAATGTTATTTATCATCTGTTCTCTCCCATTCTCGGACTTCTTGACAAGGTTTATATGAGTCCCATTGACACAATCCTCAATCTGCTTCCCAACCTTCTGTTCTTTATTTCAGTAGGCGGTCTCAGTGATTTTGTCAATAACCTTATTCATTTCGCATATGTTCTTCTTGACATACTCCGTCCCATCATTGACGGTTATGACCTTCTTGACGGTCTTATGTCAAACATCGAGATTTCAGGTCTCACACTTAACCTTTCACTTCCTCTTGACCTTGATGTAAACTCCCTTGTAAGTGACCTTTTAGGTGCACTTGTAGGTGATGTTCTCACAATTGAGGGTGTTCAGATTCAGCTTCCCTATATAGACATTTATACAATCTGTGTAGGAACGCTTCAGAGCTTCACATCAAAGGAACAGAGAATTATTGCACATCTTAACCCTGCAGGCGGCGGTGAGCTTCTCACCTCTATTCTGAGAATAGTCTTTGAGGTTCTCTTTATGGAAGAAAACCACAGAGCTCTCACAAAGATCATTTCAAATCTTGCAGGTGAAGGTAAGCTTGATGCATACGATGAAGAAACGCTTTATATGGTTGTAAACGGACTTATCGGTCTGATTGAAGAGTATGAAGTGCTTGATATGGTGCTTTGGGTTGTTTATATGCTGGTAACAAAGCTTGTTCCCATTGCAGATACACTGGCGCCCAGACTTCAGGCAAACGATATGACCATTATGGACCTTATTGATTCTGCAAGTGATATGGATGCCTTTATGGCAAATATAGCCCTTCTTATGAAGGATCCCAACGAAACAGAGGTTCCCGATACCACACCCGATCTCAATGCGATGACCTCACTTCTTGACAGACTTCTCGCATTCTTCGAAAAGATAAAGCTCTTCTTCCAGCAGCTTTTCACATTCGGTTAAAAAAATATCTGCCGCTGTCCTCATAAACAGCGGCATGATTTTTAGGGGGATATATAATGAAAAAGATTTTATGTATTGCTTTATCACTGATAATGGCTTTGTCACTTTTAATTCCCGCTTTTGCGGCAGAAAAAAAGTGCGACTGCGGCTTCAATCCCGTAATTTATGTTGCGGCTCTGGGCAGTGCCACGGTTTATGAAAACTACGGTACCGATTCACAGAAAGCATTGTTCCGTCCCGAAACAGAGCCTCTTATAAAAGAAGCCGTCAGTGTAATTCTTCCCGTAATTCCCGCACTTATGACAGGTGACTATGACACCTTTGGTGATGCTCTTATCGGCTTTGTGAATTCCGCCTTCGGTGCACTCGCTCTTGACGGTGACGGCAATTCCCGTGAGAACGTATATGCCGTTGACGAATATCCCACAAGCAGTGCCCACGGAATTGAGCATTCCTTCTATTTCGGCTATGACTTCAGACTTGATCCCTATACCCATGCAGACAGGCTCAATGAGACAATTCAGATGATGAAGGAGCTTACAGGTCACGATAAGGTTCAGCTCAAGGCTTCAAGCATGGGCGGTGTTGTAACAATGGCATATATTGAAAGATACGGCACCGAGGATATTGAAACAATAATTTTCCAGAACTGTCCCATCGAGGGTACTGCAGTTGCAGGTGAATTATATTGCCGTAAGTTTGAGATAAACAAGGATGCTCTCCTCAATTATGCTCTTGATGCAATTCCCTCACTTGAACAGGACTTTTTACAGGGCTTCCTCTACGGTCTTGCAACGGCTCTTGATGATGTGGGTGTATGGTCACTGCTTCTTTCAATGATTGATCCCATTGTGGAAAATCTTCTTGACAGAGTATATGACGAAGCACTTATTCCAATTTTCGGTACGCTTCCGGGAATATGGAGCTTTGTTCCCGATGAATATTACGAAGAAGCAAAGAAATGTATGGTAAATGAGGCAACTCAGGCAGGACTTATAGAAAAGATTGATGCATACCACTACAATGTGCAGGTAAATGCTCCCGAGCTTCTTCAGCAGGCAAATGAAACAGTTAAAATTTACATTGTTGCAGGCTATGATATTCAAAGAACTCCTCTTGTTTCTGCATATATGAACACATCAGACGGCACTGTTGATACGAAGTATGCCTCTGTAGGAGCAATTACTGCTGATATCCGAGGAAGCTTCGAGGAAGGCTATACACAGGAGATTGACGACGGACATAATCACCTTTCTCCCGATATGTGCATTGATGCTTCAACCTGTGCACTTCCTGAGCAGACATGGTTTATCAAGGATATGCTTCACTGCACAACTCACGACGGCCACGGGAAATTCTATGAGCTGATGCTGACAAGCGAAGAACAGTTCTATGTTGATACATACGAGCAATATCCGCAGTTTATGCAGAATAATATTCCCGAACAGACCTTCGATAAGGTTGAAAACCTTTCTGCCGCAGAAAACTTTAAAAACCAGCCTAACTTCACAAACTTCGTAAAGATGATAAGGTTTTTTATTGATACGGTAAAGAGCTTTTTTGTGAACCTTTTCTGATTTAATGCTTTAATAACAAATACATCTTGTTCTGAAAGGCTCCGTTTTGTAAACTGATGCAAAACGGAGCTTAATTTTTTCTTGACAGCATCAGTGCGAATATCATATAATATGTATGACATTCAGAAGAATGTTACAGAAACAGAAGTTTCTCACAAAATTTGATTTTTTTCTTGCAAACAAGGATACCATGAAGGTGTCATTATCTCAGAAGGGATGATGGCATCTTTTTTTCTTTGGAGGAGACCTATGAAAAACCGAGACAGAATATTGAAAACTGTATTAGCAGCTATGTTTCTTGCATTAAGCTTTATTTTGCCCTTTGTTACGGGACAGATTGCCGAAATCGGCTCTATGCTGTGCCCTATGCACATTCCCGTGCTTCTGTGCGGGTTTATATGCGGTTGGCAATGGGGACTTGCAGTAGGTGCCGCGGCACCGCTTCTTCGTTCTTCTGTGCTGGGAATGCCTCCGTTTTTTTCCACTGCCGTCTCAATGGTATTTGAGCTTGCCGTTTACGGTGCAGTGTCAGGGCTTATGCATAAAATTCTGCCGAAAAAGAAGCCGTATATTTATTTCTCACTGCTGAGTGCTATGTGTGTCGGAAGAATTGCATGGGGAATTGCTATGTACATCTGTATGAGTATTAACGGCAATGCTTTCACCGTGTCAGCCTTCCTTGCAGGTGCCGTTACCAATGCAATCCCCGGTATCATCGTTCAGATTGCCTTAATTCCCGTAATTGTTATGCTGATCGAAAATCCCAAAATCAGAAAAGTGTCAGACTGACCTGTTTGATGACTCAAAAGTTCCCCGCAAGGAATAATCCTTGCGAGGTGTGTTTTTTTATCGGCAAATAAGTGGTCTTAGAGCTGAATACTTGAATTGCTCAACATAATGTGATAATATTATAATTGAGTCACAATAATTTGGTGTTTGATATGTTTTGTCTCTATGAGAACACATATTTATTACCAAAAGATACACAGCGGTGTGCCGTTTGAACGAAAACCTGTTTTATAAAAACAAAACTGATATACTGATATAAACATAGCTATGACACAGTATAGCTTGGCAAAGAAACTTTATGTGAGGAGTATGTTTATATGAACAGTAAGCTTTGTTTGGATAATCCAATTCGTACATTCATTGTTAAAGTATTGTCTTACGAAACGGATGACACAGTTATTTTCGGACGTACAAAAGAAGAAGACTTGTTTTTTCAGGATTTGTTGACAATAGGATGTGATTTTTACGAGCTTTTGGAGCTTTTTATCAATTGTGATGCAGTGACGAAAGCTTCTGTTGCTTGTATTGTAGATAATGTTCCGGAAGCAGAAATTATTAAAAATTTTTCTGAAAAAGAGTTGAGACGTATGATTCCGCATTGGACTTCTTCGCGTTATCATACTGCAACAATAGACGATGTATGCTGTGAGTTAAAGGAACTGATCAAAAATAAAATATCAGGTACTTTTGTGTATAACAGTAACAGCGGTGGAAAAACAAGAAGGGCATACAATGATGTTTATGTGCTGATTCTCTCGGATTCAGATTGTTTTTTCTTTGATATAAACCGTAGGAAAGCTTTTTGCATTTGTGATGACAGGAAGGGTGATGAAGAATGATGAATATTTCTATCTGTGATGACGACAGCTATGATATAAACCGAATTCAGCAGGAGCTGGAAAAATATTCCGAAAAAAAACGAATACCTTTTACAATCAACACTTATTCAAAACCGACAGCCCTAATATATGAATTAGAAGACGGAAGAATTGCCGATATCTACATTCTGGATGTGTCAATGCCGGAAAAAGATGGCTTTCAGTTAGCTGACGAAATACGAAAATATACATCTACTGCGGTGATACTTTTTTTGACTTCTCATGAAGATATGGCAACAAGAGGATATAAATCAAAGGCTCTGAGATATATAATAAAAATGAACTTAACAACAGATATTGAAGAAGCAATGGATTGCGCTATATCTGAGCTTTCAAAACTGAATGAAAACACAATAGTACTTCATCGCTACAGTGATTATTGGAGAATTCCTTACAGTGAAATCATTTCCGTAACACGTATATCAAGACAATTGGTTATTTCAACGTGTTTGGTTGGTGAATTGACAGATACACGCGGAATAACAGAATTTTATGAAACACTGAATGATAGCAGGTTTTTGTTTGTTGACAGAAGTTGCTTTGTTAATATTGATTACATCTCACAAATCTCAGGATATAGTTTAAAACTCACAAACGGACAGGTTCTCCCCATCAGCCGTCGATCTCTTCAAAAAGTCAAACAGGCAATTATGAAGCAATGGTCAATGTAAAAAGAAGGAATGATTAAAATGGATATGCTTTATCAATTTGTGGAAGTGTTTGCGACTTATATAGAATGGACAATTGTTGTTGCTGTTGCAAGCAGTATGGCACAGAGGAAATACACAGGGAAAAAACATATTTTGTTGGTCTGCTTTTTTACTTTTTGTGCAACTGTACTGATAACATATCTGAATACATTGCATTCCTTTTCTTATATTACCATAGGAATAGGATTGATATATTCATTTGTTGCAGTGATAATACTTTCATCAGGAAATTTGTTATTGAAAGCTACATCAACTGTACTAATATGGGTTTTTATGTTTGCTGTAGATTATATACTTGTATACAGTATCCTTATGATTATAGGCCGTTCTATAAATGTTACACATGGTGTTTCTCTAATTATGACACCCGGAACCCTTAGAACCATTTTTCTTGTAACAGATAAATTAATACAAGTAATGATTTTTGCTTTTTGTCACAAACTATATTCAAAATTGCAGTTGCTGAACAAAAAAAATATGAAATTTTTGTTTGCGATAACACTATTGTCCTATATGGTTATGCAAATATTAACGGCACTTACAATTACAGATTCACTTCTTACTATTCAGATTACCGTTATATTTACAACATTCTTTATCGTTCTGTCATTAATAGCAACCCTCTTTGCAATTACAATCAGTGCGAAGCATCAGAATGAAAAAAGAACATTAGAGTTAATGAAATTATCAAGTCAGATGATGGAGAAGAACTATAGTGAAATTCACAATTCTCATGAAATTATCCGTCAACAAATACATGACTTTAAAAATCATTTAAGAATCATTAACGATATGTCAGATTCAAATCCTGCAGTAAAAAAATACACTCAAAAGCTGTTAGAATCTTCCTATTCATACGCCAAATTATGCCACTGTGGTAATGATATAATTGATTCAATAATAAATTGTAAAGAGGCTGAAGCAAAAGAAAAAAATATTCATTTTGAATACAATATTTCTTTAACAAACTCTTTAAGTATTAAGTCAGTTGATATTTGTGCAATTCTTGCCAATCAGATAGATAATGCAATTGAAGCTTGTGAAAAAATAGAAACAGTAAATAACCGGAAAATAGGCATACTTATTTCGCAAAAAGAAGCTTTTGTGCTTTTTAAGGTTCAAAACACGGTAAAAGAAAACCCATTTAACAAAAACAGTCAATTGTTCACATCAAAAAGCAATGATGACGGTTTGCACGGTTTTGGTATCAGAATAATCCGTGAAACAGCAGACAAATACAACGGTACTTCGGAAAACAGTTATGAAGACGGTCAATTCATTTCCTCGGTTATGCTGTTAAATAACGATTGATACATACAAAATTTACCATTTGGACAAATTATATTCTCGTTTAATCAAAAAATTTCATATGATTTTCGTATTATGATAATATCATTTTGCAAAGGAATGTTGCCAATGCATTTTAATGGCAACTAATGCTGAAAATTTATCCATAAGTAAGGAGAGGATTTGAATGAAAAGTATAAAAGTGATAACCAGCTTTGTTTTATCGTTAACCTTTGCTGTATTATGCTTTGTTCAGGCAATTGCAGATGATAAGCTGCCGCCGACAGGTCTGATATGGGATACATGGGAGTCCTATTTGGAAGATATGAACGAAAACACACTCTATGCATTGACAACACAGCGAAAAGGTGATGTTGATGGTGACGGAAAAATTACTGCGTCAGATGCCCGTTTGTGTCTTCGTGCATCTGTTGCTCTTGAAGTGTTGACAGAAGCACAGAATGTTGCCGCAGATGTTAATAACAGTTTTGATATTACAAGTGCGGATGCAAGAAATATTTTAAGAACCTCCGTAGGTCTTGAGTCTGAAAATAATATGACAATTAAAACTACATCAGATTGGGGATTTGTTTTCGGGCCTCTAAAAAATGCCGGAAGCGGACGATACTTCTGGCAGTGTGAAGTTGAATCCGACGGGTTGATATTTACACAGGAAAATGTTGATAATACAGACGGAAAAGACGGTGCATCCGAAGATATCTTTTTTGTATTTACTCCGGATAAAACAGGAGAATATACTGTTATATTTAAGCTCGCAAATTCTACTCAAGAAGAAATTTTAGAAGAGTTTCAGATAAAAGTAATTGTTGAAGCATAAAATGTCAGAGTTTCTGATTAAAACAATGTCAGGCGTTGTTTTGACAACCGATTGTTATACTAAACAGAAAAACAGAAAAACAGAAAAACAGAAAAATTTCGAATGGACATACTTGTTTACTCAAAAGTTCCCCGCAAGGAATCCTTGCGGGGTGTGTTTTTTTATGGGGAGATAAATTCATTATGCTCGTTTTCGATATGATATAAATCTCGTTTGTGTAAGGAAACATATCGAGTGCTTAAGCACATATCAAATCCCTTGGGATATATCGAAAATCTCGCAGAGATTTATATGGATGAGTGTTGTGTTCTGCAAAGCAACACACAACACTCTATGTGTACTGTTCGGGGGAATAAGTCATAGGGAACAGCTTTTTGTGTTTTGTAGCCTTTTTCTTCCAATATGGCAAGGTCACGGGCGAGTGTTGCGGGATCACAGGAGACGTAAACTATTCTTTCGGGGTTCATTTTTGTGACGGTGTCCAGAAGCTCACTGTCACAGCCCTTTCTCGGCGGATCAAGAATAACCGTATCGGGCTGAATTTTTTCATTTTCAAGGATTTTTGCTGCCTCGGTGGCATCGGCACAGATAAAGCGAGCATTTTCCGTGCCGTTGAGCTTTGCATTGATTTTTGCATCCTCAACAGCTTCGGGAACAATCTCAACACCTATGAGCTTTTCAACCTTATGTGCCATTGTAAGACCGATGGTTCCTGCTCCGCAGTACATATCTAAAAGCACCTTGGTGTCGGGAGTTATTGCAAATTCTGCCGCCTTTTCGTAGAGTCTTTGTGCCTGTGCGTGATTTACCTGATAGAAGGAAAGGGGAGAAATGCGGAATTTTTTTCCGCAGAGTATATCCTCAATATAGCCTTTGCCGTAAATAACCGTTTCTTCTTTTCCCATAATAACATTTGTGTCTTCCGTGTTGTGATTGAGAAGAACGGTTTTTATGTTGGAATTGGCTTTTGTGAGAGCGGAAATAAGCTCGTCCTTTTTGAAAATCCTGTCACCGTTGATGACAAGACAAACCATAATTTCTCCGCTTTCGAAGCCCTTTCTTATGTATATGTGTCTTAAAAGCCCCTTGCCTGTTTTTTCATCATAGGTAGGGATTTTGAATTTTTCGCACCATTTTGCCACAATTTTCAGAATATCGGAAAACTCTGCAGGCTGTAAAAGACAGTTTTTACAGTCAATTACCCTGTGTGAAAAGGGAGCATAGAAGCCTGTCAGCAGTCTGCCGTTGGCAGTTTCCACGGGATATTGTGCTTTGTTGCGGTATCTTTCGGGAGAGACGGCACCCACGGCATTTTCGGGGACTGTCTCCAGATGACCTATTCTTCTGAAGGCGTCGCGTACCTTCTGTGTTTTGATTTCAAGCTCCGCTTCATAGGATATGTGCCTGTACTGACAGCCGCCGCAACGGGGAAAAACAGGACAGTCAGGGATAATTCTGTCCTTTGAAGCCTTTAATATATGTTGGATTTTTCCTATGGCATAGTTTTTCTTTGCTTTGATGATAACACAGCTGACAGTGTCACCTGCGGCGGCACCCGCCGCAAAAACTGCCTGTCCGTCATAGTGCCCCACACCGCTTCCCTCTGAAGAAAAGCCTGTGATTTCAAGCTCGATTACATCATTTTTTTTGAGTGGCATTTTAATTCTCCTGAAAAAATGCAAAACACAAAATAAGAAAACCCCTTACGATTTATCAACCCCCTACCCCCAATCTTGGGGGCTGTAGGTGTTTCTTGTTATATGTAAATTGCTCACATCGCGAGCAATTTCCTATATAATAAAAAATTCCGTGTTTTGCACTGTTATTAGCCAAGCATCTGACCGAAAATATAGGTATATGAGGGGATAAGCTGAAGAAGATAGGATAAAATGAGAATACCTGCACCGATAACCGCCCCCATAGGTGAAACACCGCCCGTTTCAATAAGGGTTCTTCTGTATTCGGGCATACTGGTGCATTTTTCTCTTGCCGCATAAACATCCTTTTTTATCTTTTTGAGATAAAGTCTGTCTGCCGAAAAGATCATAAACAAAGAAAGGGCAAATTCCGAGGCGGCAATAACATAACTGATAATTACCTTTGTTTCGTCGTTCTTGCTAAGGGGTACATCGGCATATTTTTCGCTTATGGCAGTTGTTTCATCCTGAAACTGTGCCATTGTTATTTCTCCGCTCATAAGTTCGCCGTAAAGACCTGCCATCTCATCGTATATAAGCTTTGACTGATCAGTGAGAGAAAGGAAGCCTGTGATAACAGACAGAACAATGATGGCAAGGCCGTATAAAAGACCTTCCTTATACATCTTTCTGTATAAATACCACATAGGTCCGAAAAGAAGTGTGCATACTGAAAAGGAAATTTTTCTTCCGAAGCGTTCCATATTGGCAAATTTCCTTATATATGTGCCTGACTTTTTCTCTCCGATGTAATCAACATATTCACTTGCGGGAATGCCCTCTACGAGAATATCGGGGCGAAGTCCGCCGAAGCGCTGATAGAAATTATATGCATTTTCATCATTTACGGGAGGCTGATTGCCGAAATTATTAAAATAAGGATTTTCGTCAGTCGGATTTCGGAATGAACCGTCAGTATCCTCTTGCACGGTTGACTGATTTTCATTTTCCGAAAAATTAGTCTCATCGGTCTTTATGTCATCAATAAACGGCTTGTGGCACTTCATACAGAATGCATCATTGCCGTAATTGAGAGCCTTGCAGTGAGGACACATAACCGCATTTTCTCCGTTTTTAAATCGGATATTTATATCTATAGGCTCCTCTGCCTTTTTAGGTTCATCCTTCTTTTTCAGATGTTCGGGGAAAATCCAGGAGAAATCCTCTCCGTGATGCTCTGCATTTGCACATTTTCCGTGCTCGTTATAGCATGCTCTGTGATGAGGTGAGCCGCATACTGGGCACACCACAACATCATCTGTTTCAACAAAAATATTATTACAGCCTACACAGCTGCAGCCTGTGAATTTCATATATTCTGCTCCTTTGAAGATAAGGTAATTGATATAATAAATTATAAACTATTACTATTCTATACAAAAAGTCTTAAAAATTCAATAAATTTTTCACAATATCCCATATTAAAATATTTGACAATGAAGTGATAATTTAATATAATAATTAAGTATGTTTGAAATTAACTTATTTTAGAGGTGATATATATGCTTCAGTATGAAGAATTAAGACTCGCTCTGCTTGAACAGGAAACTCTCCTTAAGGAGCTTAAAGAGGCATTAAGCATTGATGCACTCAAGGCTGAAATTGAGGCTCTTGACAAGGAAACTGCCGAAGAAGCCTTCTGGAATGATGTTGCAAATTCCAATAAGGTTCTCCAGAAGCTTGCAGGACTTAAAAACAAGGTCAAGAAATATGAGGATTTAGTGGCAGATTACGACGACACTCTTACACTCATTGAAATGAGTAACGAAGAGGAAGACGAGAGTATGCTTGACGAATGTGTTGAAAGCGTTGAAAGAGTTAAGTCTGAAATTGAAAAGCTCACTCTTGAAACTCTTCTTTCGGGACAGTATGACAATAACAATGCAATTCTCACCTTCCATGCAGGTGCCGGCGGAACAGAGGCACAGGATTGGTGTCAGATGCTTTTCAGAATGTACGGTCAGTGGGCAACAAAGCACGGCTTCAAGTTCACAACCGTAGACTTCCTTGACGGTGACGAGGCAGGTCTCAAATCTGCAGTTGTTGTTATTGAGGGCGACAATGCATACGGCTATCTCAAGAGTGAAATGGGTGTTCACAGACTTGTCCGTGTTTCTCCCTTCGACTCATCGGGAAGAAGACACACATCCTTCGCATCCCTTGAGGTTATGCCTGAAATCGACGATACCATTGAGGTTGAAATCCGTGAGGAAGACATCACAATGGAGGTTTACCGTGCTTCAGGTGCAGGCGGACAGAAGGTTAATAAAACATCATCTGCAGTCCGTCTTATCCATAATCCCACGGGCATCGTTGTTTCCTGTCAGGTTGAAAGAAGCCAGCATCAGAACCGTGAGGTCTGTATGAGAATGCTCAAATCCAAGCTTATTGAAATCAAGGAAAGAGAGCATCTTGAGAGAATTGAAGACATCAAGGGTGTTCAGAAGGAAATCGGCTGGGGCTCACAGATCCGTTCATACGTATTTATGCCCTATACCCTTGCAAAAGACCACAGAACAGGCTTTGAAAACGGCAATATCAACGCTGTTATGGACGGTGAAATTGACGGCTTCATCAATGCCTATCTCAAACAGCAGTCACAGGTTAAAGCCGAATAATTATCAAAAAAACGTGCGGGATGCTTTTATGGGCATTCCGCATATGTGTTTTTTGTTCCGCGTGCCGATTGTGACATTTTTGCAACAAAATCGGTTTTTGTGTCGGAATTATTAACAGTTTGTTCATAAAATTTAACTTTAACTGTAAACAAGAAATGATATTATTTAACCACAGAGGAAAGCTCTGTTAATGATGATTATTCCTTTTATTTATTTTCTCTTCCCCAAAAGGAAAAAGCCGGCGTTATGTCGGCTTTTTCCTTTTTTACGGGCTTTTATGTTTTTCACCGAAATATATGGACTGTTTCTGTTGATGTATACAAAAAACTCCATTATAAGTTGAAAAATTATAAGTATTCTGCTAAAATGAAAATAAGAAAATATATAAACGGAGGTGTTCCCCCATGGGAAAGTATCTTATGGTCAATGCCGATGACTTCGGTATGTGTGAAAGTGCCAATAAGGCAGTGTTTGAGCTTTTTGAGACGGGAAGACTTAAATCAGCTACAATTATGATGCCCTGTCCCACTGCAAAGGACGCGGTGGATTTCTCTGTAAATAATCCGCAGTATGCAATAGGTGTTCATCTGACAATGACGGCAGAATGGAAGGACTATCGCTGGAAGCCTCTGACAGACGGAAAATCCCTTGTTGATGAGGAAGGCTTTATGTGGCGTTCCGCAAAGGATGTGGGAAAGAACGGAAAATATGATGAGCTTGAAAAGGAAATGAGAGCACAGATAGACCTCTCTCACCAATGGGGAATGAAGCCCTCTCATGTTGACAATCATATGGGCTCTCTTTACGGCCATCTGACAGGAAGATTTTCACTTCTCAAGATGACGCTTCGTGTGTGCGGTGAATACGGCTATGCCTACAGAATGTTCCTTGAGCACGATAAGCGTATATGCCCCAGAGGTGTTCCGTATTTTGCTTATGCCGCCTGCACGAAAATTTCAAAGCTGTGGGGCAAGAAATACGGTGTAATTATGCCCGATTACCTTTTATTCCCCGATTGGGGAGTAATGCCCAAGGACTCTTATGAAAGCTACAGGAAGCGCATTCTTGAAATATGGACGGATATTCCCGAGGGTATCACCGAAACCTTCATACATCCCGCACTTGAAAGCGACGAGCTGAAGGGTATTACAGGCAACTGGTGGCAGCGAGTCTGGGAATATCAGCTGATGAAGGATCCCGAAACAGAAAAATATCTCAATGAGCACGGAGTTGAGCTTATTTCCTACAGAGATATTGTCAATATGAAAAAATAAATACAGAAGGGAAGCTTTTTATGAGTGAAAATAAGTTAATGAACAGAAATTCTACTATAGACCGCTTCAGAGGAATTGTTATTTTCTCTATGATAATCTTCCAGTTTATGGCAAATTTTGCAGGATTGGGGGGGGCATCCACAATCAGCCATCATGCACCTGATGAGAATGCTTATTACATTTTACCCAATCTTGCTATAGCGGATATTGTTGCCCCCATGTTTATTCTTGCAATAGGTCTTACATACCTTCCGTCGCTTCGCAGAAGAATTGAAAGAGACGGAAGGAAAACTGCAATCCTTCATTTTGTCAAGAGAAATCTTATGATTATCGGTATCGGTGTAACAATGAACGGCATAAACGATATTCTTGACGGACATATGGAAGGCTTTAATCTGACCTTTGTAATTCCCACTGCTGTTATACTTCTTGTTTCCATACTCTGTCTTATTTTTAAGGCTGTAAAGCTGAAAAAGGTATCCTCCCTTCTGGGAAAATTCCTGTCATGGTTTGTCACTGCCTTCGGTGTTTACGGAATTGCGGTTGCATTTGT
The DNA here is from genome assembly GCA_045590915.1 of Acutalibacteraceae bacterium. Lineage (GTDB taxonomy): Bacteria > Bacillota > Clostridia > Oscillospirales > Acutalibacteraceae > RUG806. The sequence continues at coordinate 24,732 of JAZNRX010000174.1, forward strand.
AAACTTCATTATGTTGGTTTCCGGCAAAACGGCTGACAGTCTCGGACACTGGCTTGTGCTTCATCACATAGGCTTTGCGGGCCTTGTGGCATTGCCCTTTGCTCTCATTAAGGGTAAATATGAAAATATCATAAGACTTATCGGCGGCTTTGCGCTTCTCGGCATCTTCGGACTTTTCCACGCCGGTGATTTACCCAATGATATGTTCGCAAATAACCGTGAGCTTGTTGACTGTGTAGCAGACGGCGGATTTATCGGCGGTCTTGCGTGGGGAGCCATGCTTGTGATTTTCCTTGCATTCTCCGATATTTATATGAAGAGCAAGAAGATGTTTTTCGGTGCTGTGGGGCTTTATGCTATTCCCACTGCAGCGGTTGTTGCAGGTATCTTTGCAACACTTCCCGAGGGAGCAACATGGATCGGTGCAAATTCAACCTTTATGGCAATAAACAAGGGTAGCGTCAGCCCCTCATTTGTTATCGTATCGGTATTTATCGCACTTCTCGCTTTTCTCATAGTTGAGCTGTTTTCATTCTATAAGCTGTCCTTTGATCCGTTTATGTGGTGGGGCAAAAATCCCATTCTTATGTACTGTCTTGAATTCGGACTTGTGGGCGGTATTACTGTTGCAGGCGGAGACTTCTTCAAATCAGCCGAAATGCCCGTTGCAATCGCAATAGTTGCCGCAATGGCAATTCTCCTCACCGCTATTGCATACATCTGCAATAAGAAGAAAATTATCATTAAAATTTAATTTTACCGGAATGCTTTGGAGGGCAATATGGCACGGGAGTGCCCTGTGAAAGTTTTGGTTGAGCTTTTTCAAAAGCTCACAGGGTTTATTAAGGGACAAAGTACCTTGAATTGCTGTCCGCAGACAGCGAAATCCTTTATGCTTCCATAGTGCAGGAAATTTTTTAAGCAAAACCTTGCCGGTGGGGTATTAAGTGCGAAGCACATAACAACTGAAAGTGTTACAACAAAGCATAAAGTTTTTAAATGAAATCTCAAAAAAGTTCATACTGCTTGTCGGGAGGAAATTTCTTCCCGACTTTTTTCTATTGTAATTTTTATAAAACAGATGTATAATTAGAATGGATTATTATTTGAAAGGTTGGTTTGTATGAACGATATAAATAAGCTTTATTCCCTGTGGAGAGAAAAGGCAACTGAAAAAGAAGTTCTTGATGAGCTTGTGTCGGTGGAGGGTAATGAAAAGGAAATTCTTGACCGCTTCTGGCAAAATCTCACCTTCGGCACGGGAGGTCTTCGCGGTGTTATCGGTGCGGGAACAAACAGAATGAATGTCTACACCGTTTCACAGGCAACACAGGGGCTTGCAAACTATCTTAATGAAGCATTTTCAGCCCCTTCGGTTGCTGTGGGCTATGATTCAAGAATAAACTCCGATAAGTTTGCAAAGGCTGCCGCATCGGTTCTTGCCGCCAACGGAATAAAGGTATATATTTTTAAGGAGCTTATGCCCACTCCTATTGTGGCTTATGCAGTTAAGGAGCTTTCCTGCTCATCGGGTATAGTCATCACTGCCAGCCACAATCCTTCAAAGTACAACGGATATAAGTGCTATGACGAGAGAGGCTATCAGATGACTGATGAAGCCGCCGAAAGAACATTGCAGTATATCAATAAATGTGATATTTTTGAGGATGTTAAGACTGTTGATTTCGAAAAGGCTGTTGAAGACGGAATTATTGAATATATTGAAGACAGCTTCCTCGATAAATATTTTGAGCTTGTGCTTTCAAGAAGCATAAATCCCGAAACTGCAAAATCCTCTGACCTTTCGGTTATTTATACCCCCCTTAACGGCACGGGAAATAAGCCTGTGAGAAAAATCCTTTCAATGATGGGAATTAAAAATGTAAGTGTAGTTCCCGTTCAGGAAAATCCCGACGGCCGTTTCCCCACCTGCTCCTTCCCCAATCCCGAAATAAGAGATGCCTTCAACGAGGCACTTAAAATTGCAGAAGATAATAAGGCAGACCTTCTTCTTGCAACGGATCCCGATTGTGACAGAGTGGGAATTGCAGTGCTCACAAACGGCGAATATAAGCTTCTCACAGGTAACGATGTGGGCTGTCTTCTTGTGGACTATATCCTTTCGCAGAAAAAGGAAAAGGGTACACTTGCCGCGAAACCCGTAATAATTAAATCAATAGTTTCATCTGATATGTCAACTGCTGTTGCTGAAAGCTACGGTGCCGAAATGAAGAATGTTCTTACAGGCTTCAAGTATATCGGTGAGCTGATGACAGAGCTTCAGGAAAAGGGCGAGGCTGACCGTTTCGAACTTGGCTTTGAAGAAAGCTACGGCTATCTTTCGGGAATGCACACCAAGGATAAGGATGCAGTCAATGCCTCTATGCTTATATGTGAAATGGCTGCCTTCTATAAGACACAGGGCAAAACCCTCGTTGATGTTATGAACACTCTTTATGAGCGTTTCGGTTTCTGGAACAATGCACTTTTCAACTTCGGCTTTGAGGGTGCAGACGGAATGAAGACAATGCTTAATATGATGGATTCACTTCGTAATGATGCTCCCAAGTCCCTTGGCGGAAAAAATATTGCCGCAGTTGAAGACTATAAAACAGGAAAAGCTCTTGATGTGAGAACCGGCGAAGAGACAGTTCTCAGCTATCCCTCCTCAAACGTAATTATCTTTGTTATGGAGAATAAGGATAAGGTTATTATCCGTCCCTCAGGAACAGAGCCTAAAATCAAGATTTATGCTATGGTTCAGGGTGAAAACGAGGAAGGTGCAAAGGCACAGACAGAAAATTACAAGAAGGACATTATGAAGGTTCTCGGAATAGGTGAATAATATGAATAAAAACTTTGCAAAATTTGTAGCAATAGGTATGGCAATCCTTATGGCAGGCAGTGTCCTCTCCGCCGCTATAGTAGCATTTCTTTAATTGAAGAATAAAACAGCTTTCCCAAGTGCATTTTGTTTTGCACTTGGGAAAATTTTATCTGTAGTTTTTTATGAAATGCTTATAGAAGCCGACGGCTTCGGGAATACAGGCTGTGTCGAGATTTTCATCGGCACAGTGAACAAGACCAACCTGCTTATTGGAAACCTTTAAGGGAGTAAACCGGAGAGTGCAGGGAGAAACCTCTCTCATACGGCTCACATCCGTGCCGCCCGTGGGGAGAATAAAGGGTACAACGGGACAGTCGGGGAAAACCTCCTCTATACACTTCTTTGTATATGAAAAGGCGGGAACCGTAATATCTGCGGGCTCGTGATATTCGCTTTTTTCACCTTCCTCAACGCTTATTCCGTATTCCTTGGCAAGATTTATAAAGGCTTCAAGATCCTTTTTGAAATCTTCGGAGGAAACAGGCTGTAAATAAGCGGTGGCAGTGCATTTTTTTGACAGACTGCTTCCTTCAATTTTTGTGAAGGTGCAAAGTGTGCCTAAAAGTCCCTCTGCCTGAGGGTTGAGCTTGGGCATAATCTTTTTTATCACGGGGCCGAAAAGCTTCAGATTGGAAAATACAAAACCCAGAGGAAAGGCAAGATGGGGTGCGATAAATGTGAACATATCCTGCACCTGTGGGTTAAGTCTTCTTATGAATAAATTACTGCTGTGAACCGCCTCGATGAAGGCGGTCATTTTTTCTACGGGATTTTTCTTTTTTGCTTTTGTAATATCCTGATATATACTGTCCGTTGAGGCGGTGCAGGTATAATATAGTCTTCCTTTTTCGTGAACACCCACCATAGCACATTTTCCTGCCTTGACACCGTCAACGGGAGGCTCGGTTATAGCTCCGCCCTCATCAAGCACAATTTCAAAGCTGATACCTTCCTTTTTGAAGTACTGCGCCGCCGAGGGAATACCGTCGCCGAAGCGTTCTTCGTTGTGGGATGAGCCGATATAAAGATTACAAGAGGGAGTAAAACCCTCTGAAAGCAATTCTTCAACGGCACTGAACTCGCAGAAAAGAGAGGTTTTTGTGTCAAAAATACCTCTGCCCCAGAGCTTGCCGTCGTGCTCCTCACAGGCGAAGGGGGGATAGCTCCAGCCTTCACCTGCCTCAACAACATCGTGATGGGACATTACCATAATGTTTCTTGAGGTGTCTTCCCCCTCAAGCTTATACATCCAGCAATCATCGGAAAAATATTTAATTTCGGCTTTTTGGTGAATAAGAGGGAACATTTCCCTCATAACCTCGCGAAGCTTCATAAACTCGTCGGGGGCGAAGGAGTCCCTTTTTGAAACCGTTTCGCACTCAATCATTCTGCGAAGACGGGGGATATAATAATCGTTATTGAACTTTGGCATCAATTTTCACATCCTTTGACAAAATCTGTGAGACTGTCTGCAATCACGTGGGGAAGAGAGGTGTTTTCATCAATTCTGTGACCGCTTCTCACAAGTACTGCGGTTCCGATTTTTGCATTTATTCCGGCTTCAATATCCGAAAGCTTATCTCCTACAAGGATACTGTTTTTTAGGTCGATTTTTATTCCTTTTTTCAGTGTATCCGAAACGGCTTTTTCAATCATTCCCGTTGACGGCTTTCTGTCACGGGACACCTTTTTATACTTTTCAACAATGCCCTCTTCGTGATAGGGACAATAGTAAATGCCGTCTATATGGGTTATATCCTTCAATTTATCAAGCATAAACGAATGAAGCTTATTTACATCATCCTCGGTGTAAAGTCCCTTTGCCACGCCTGCCTGATTTGTAATAACAAAAATCAGATAGCCCTTTTCTCTTAATTTTTCAATGGCATCGGGTACGCCCTCGATAAATTCAAAGTCCTCACATTTATAAAGATGATGCTTTTCCTTGCAGATAACACCGTCTCTGTCGAGGAAAACCGCAGGAAAGGTATCAATTCCGAACAAAAGAGGTATTTCCGTGTTTGCTCTGAAATATGCTTCGGGAATTCCCATATCAATAAAATACCCGTCGGATTTTACTGCATATAGGTCTTCATTTTTTTTCTCAAGAATTTCTTTTTCAAAGGAGAATTTTCCGTCGGGGAGACTTTCGGAAAAATCCTTGCGGATAACATAAACACCGCCGTTTATGAAGCCCTCGCCTTGCTCTTTTTTTTCAGTGAACCGAAGAATTTTTCCGTCTTCACTGATTTCAAGGGTTGAATGCCTTGTGCAGTCGGGCATTTTTTTTGCCGCCAGAACAATATCGGCATTTTTTTCTTCCGCCATCTTATATAAATCGCAAAAATCTATATTGAAAAATGTGTCGCCGTTTATAACCGAAACATAGTTTTCTTTACAGAAGGTCAGTGCCTGTTTTATGGCACCGCCTGTTCCCAGAGGCTCTTTTTCAACGGAATATGAAAGCTCAATGTCTTTGAATTTCCAGCCGTAGTGCTCTCTTATCTGCTCATTATGAAAGGATACTGCAAGAACAGCCTTTGAAAAGCCCTGTTTTTCGAGATATAAAAGAATGTAATCCAAAAAAGGACGGCTGCCCACAGGTGCCATCACTTTTTGTCTGTCTTTAACTGTCTTTGCAAGTCTTGTTCCGAGACCGCCTGCAAGAATAATTGCTTCCTTCATTTTTTATACGGAAATTATATCTCTTGTTCCGTCTGCCCTTTCAACAGGATTTGTGTAAAGCCCCACAAGATATGTGTCTTCAAGATACAAGAAATCGTGTCGGACATTTTCATTGACCAAAAACATATCGCCGTCGGAAAAAATATATTTCTCTCTCTTGCCGTTCAATTCAGCGGTGAAGCGGATTTTTCCCTTTATTATAAAGAAAAGCTCCTTTGTATTCTCATGATAATGAAAATTGCCTCTGATCTTTCCCGCTTTTGTAAAAACTGCATTCACCTGCGAGAAGCCCTCATGCACAATCTGTGTGAGCGTACCTCGGTCATCCGTGAAGGTGAAATCGGGGGAAAGTATTTCTATTAAATTCATAGTATCACACATTTCCGTAGATGTTGTTTTTTATAATTGAATATGCTTTTATAAGCTCCTCAATGCCGTCGTCAATGGTATACAAAGGCTTAAAGCCCATGCTTTCAATTCTTTCGTTTGACACAAGATAATTTCTCTTGTCGGGATCTGTGCCTACGGGAGCTTCAAGGTACATAAAATCGGGGATATGCTCCTTGATTTTCTCGCAAAGCTCAAGCTTTGAAAGGTTTGCATCGGAAAGACCGCAGTTATACTGTCTGCCCTTCATTTTTTCAAAATTATCCATAGCAAAAATAAATGCTCTTGCCGCATCTCTGACATGGAGATAATTTCTCATAAACGAGCCCTCAAAAACAATGAGGGAGCGGTCAAAAATTGCCCTGTAGGTAAAGTCATTTACAAGCAAGTCCGTTCTCATTCTGGGGGATGCTCCGAAAAGAGTTGCAAAGCGGAAGGTGAGGGAGTTTCCTGCTTCAAGCACAGCCTTTTCTGCCGCCATTTTTGTTTTGCCGTAAAGAGAAATAGGGTTGATGGGAGAATCCTCTGTGCAGAACTGCTGTCCCTGTCCCAAACCGTAGCCGCTGTTTGTGCAGGGGAAAATTACCTTCTGCTCGTGAGAACGAAGCTCAAGAATAAGCTTCACTGCTTCAAAATTGGTGGAGACCGCCGCCGTCATATCCTTATCGCATACGGGGAAGCCCACAAGAGCGGCAAGGGGGAAGATGAAATCCTTTTCCGCTATGTGCTTTTTTATAAGCTCCTCGTTTCTTGCATCACCGTTTACAATGGTGAAATTGCTGTTTGTACAGCAATCAAGAAGAGAGGACTGCTTATAAAGGAAATTGTCGATAACGGTAACGCGGTGTCCCAGCTTCAGTAATTCGGGGACAAGCACGGAGCCTATATAGCCTGCTCCGCCTGTTATAAGTATATTTGCCATAGGAAACACTTCCTTATTTTTTTGAATAGAGTATCTGGCTGCCCTGAGTGTCAAAGCTGAAGGGCACATACATGTATTTGTCCAGTGCGGTTCTGAGCTTGTCCTGATTTTTTTCGGGAACATATAAAAGCACGAAGCCGCCGCCTCCGGCACCTAAAAGCTTTCCGCCCAATGCACCGTTTTTCTTTGCCAGAGAGTATAAAATGTCAATTTCGTTATTTGTGATGTTATTTGCAAGTGTGGTTTTTAATTGCCATGAATAATCAAGCAGCTCGCCGAATTCGTTGAGAGAACGGCTTGAGCATAAAATGTCCTGCGCATCATATACGAGGGACTTCATTTTATGCAGTGTTTCGGTGTTTTTCGGAAGATTTTTAGTCTGCTCCCTTGCGATTTCCGTTGAAAAACGGCTTTGTCCCGAGAAGAAAAGCAGAAGATTTGAATTAAGCTCCTGAAGTCTTTTCTCGCTGATGTCAAGAGGTGTAACCGAAAAGCCGTCCTTGTTGAAATCAATACGGTTCATTCCGCCGTATGATGCGGCAATCTGATCCTGAATACCGCCGTGCTCATTGCAAAGCACTCTTTCAAGATATATGGCTTCTTCGGCAAGCTGTTTTTTGTTGAAATATTTTCCCCGAAGGGTGTGAATACTGTTTAGAAGCCCCACTGCAAAGGAGGAGCTTGATCCGATGCCCGTTCTTGCAGGCAAATCCGCATCATAGCTTATCTGAATGTGATTTTCGTGAAGATATTTCAGTGCTTCTCGCACAAGGGGATGGGAAATCTCGTCGGGAGAGTCAAAGCGTTCAATTTTTGAGTAGGTGAGCTGATTTTTGTGGTCAAAAAACGGGGGATAATCACGGACGGTAACGAAGCAATATTTGTCAAAGGTGGCAGATAAAACACTGCCGCCGTGTTCGTTGAAATATTCCGAGAAATCTGTTCCGCCGCCGAAAAAAGACATACGGAACGGGGTTTTTGATATAACCATAGTCTGTCCTTAAAATTCAAGCTCCAAGGCTTTTATATCCAGTATTTTTTTGAGAAGCGTATTGTCCATATATATATCGTCTGCTCTTTTTTCACTGAAAATAGTCAGCTCATTTTTTGTAACGGGAATAATGTTTTCTTTATTAAGAGAATTATGCTCCGCAATTTTCAGGCCGATTTCATATTTTGTCAAAGACTTATCCGAGCAGACGTTGAGTATCCTTTCATCTGTGCCGTCAAAAAAAAGTCTGTATGTAATTTCAGACGCTGTCTCATAGCACAGAGCAGGCCTTTTCCAGTCGGTGAATAAATATATTTTTTCACCCTTTGAAAGCGTATCGGCTATGGTATCATAAAAATGCTTTTTCCTTGAAGAGAGAGAGGGACCGCAAAGATATGAATATCTTATAACCTGAAAACCGTGCTTTAATGTGATTTTTTCACCGAGAAGCTTTTGTTCACCGTAAATGTTCACGGGTGCAGGAACGGAGCTTTCCGTAAACACAAAATTATCCGTGCTTTCACCGTATGCCGTGTCTGAGGAAGCAAAAAACAGCCTTGTAAGAGGAAGACCTTTTATCGCATTGAGGAACTTTTCATAGCATACCGTGTTTATATAAAGTGCCTTTTCCGGATCAAGCTTTACCACATCGGGATTATGCACGGCGGCAAGAAACAGTATTTTTATATCGTCATAATGAGAAAGAATTTCAGCCGCATTTTTTATTGAGCCTTCATCCGAAAGCTCAAAAGCTATGTTGAGAAGCTGTGATGAATTCTGAAAAACAGGGGAGTTATGATTGAGGGCAACAATTTTTTCATCGGTGTTATTGAGAAGATAACGGATAAAATAAGCACCGAAAAATCCGTCTGCACCCACAACACAATACATATTCTCACCCCCGTAAAGTATATATAATACATTATATTATATCGGGATTTATATGTCAATAAAATTAAAGAGCCATCTGCACCGGAGTTCAGAAGGCTTTTCGTCCGAAAAATTATTTCTCGTTGAAGAAATCATTGAAGAAGAAATAGCTTTCCTGAAGTGTGTCATTTGTTATGGTTGTTGTGGTTGTTGCTTTATCTGTCTTTACAAAGAAATTGTTGAAATATGTGTGCATAAGGCTGTTTGTCTTCATATCAATATCATACTTTGCCGCAACAGGCTCATATGTGTCTGCTGTGAAATAGTAGGTCACAACTACATCTGTTGTGATTTCCATATCCATTACGAACATACCTGCCATTTCGGGCATATCGCTGAATGCACTGTCAAGGTCTGCCATTGTTTTCTTAAGACCGTCATTATAGCTTGAATTGATTATCTTTTCAACGGGAGTTACGCCCTCGGGAAGATTATTATTTGTAACCTTTTCTGAATTGAGAGTAACCGTCACCTTATATACATCGCCGATTTGGGCAGCCTTGATTGCGGCAAGGCTATAGCTTTCACCGGAATCAGCGGAGGTATATGTGGCAGGAAGATTTTTAACAAAATCAACACCTGACATCTTTTCCATCGTGATGGATTTTACATCCTCATCCTTAAGGTCGCTGACATAGGGGGTGCCGTGTACATAGAAGGTTGCATTATTTACATGGCGGGATTTTGTAAGGTCTGAATATTCAATAACCTCACCGGGTTCAACAGAGTCTGCAAGAAGGCCTTCCATAACCTCTGCAAGACCGTAGTGAGCTATTCCGTTTGCCTTGCAGGTGGGCTTGGGTGTATTTGCAGTTGTCTTTGAAAAGCCGTAGAAATAGTTGAGTGAGCCGGGTGTTTTGAGCTTATTTACAAGGTCATTGAAGGAGGGCATCAGAATTTCTCCGCAGCACTCGGCATCGGCACAAACAATGCCGTTTTCAATGCTTATGCAGTCTTTTTCAACTGTGTGGCCGTTGAACTTGAGTACCTTTTCCTCTTCCTTGTCCTCAAGCACCTCAAGACCGACGGAAGCACGGAGAATAAGTCTTGCATCTGCGGCTGTGAGACCTGTCTTGCCGTCAACGTCAGCTGCCTTTGTCTGATTTTCATCAAGAGTTTCAAGCTTGACGGAAGCTCTGAGTGTAAGTCTTGCGTCCGCCGCTGTAATCTTGCCGTCGCCGTTTACGTCACCTATCATATTTGCGGATGCAACACCTGTGAAAAGAGTTGTTGCAAGAAGAATTGTTATAAGAGCTATACTTAATATTCGTTTTTTCATTTTTTAGTTTCCTTTCGGAGTGAAATTCGGGAAAACATAAACCTCGGTGGTTGTTGTGTCAATAATGGGATCCATTTCGCCTGAAAGCTTGAAAATTCCAAGCTCAAATACCATATCAATGGACTGTGAAATTACAACATTTGTGCTGTAAACCGCAATAATGGGCTCGTAGGTGCTTTCAAGGAAATAGTATGTAACCTGAGCATCTGTCTTTATGTCATTGAGCTGGGTTGACATTGTGATTTCATCTGCACCTGTGTCGGGGATTTCATTATATTCGGCTATAATATCCTTCATATTGTAGCTGTGGATTTTGCTCAGTGAGGTGTTGTTGAGATCCAGTCCCTTGTCGTTCATGCTTTCATTTTTAACATTGATTGTAACCTTAATGATGTTTTCGTTCTTAAGTGAAATAGCCTTAAGTGCATCAAGCTTTGCCAGGTTTTCTGTTCTGTACTGCTCTGTCTTGTTTTCATATGTGGGATTGAAGGAGCCGAGGATGCTGTTGAAGTCAACACCGCTGAAACGCTCAATGGAAATAGCGTCAATATCGCTTCCTGTAAGAGTTGAAATGTGCTGTTGGTCAACGGGAAGTGCCCACATTATGCCATAGCCTGTCTGAACCTTTGAATATTCATCGGGAGTGTTTGCCATTTCTTCCTCGTACATATCTCTGATTGTTGATGTGAATGCACCGAAGTCAAACTTTGAATATGAGGTCTTGACTGAGGTCTTGCTTATATAGTGGAGTGTTTTGTTCTGAGAATATATACCTCTGAAGTGATATGTCTTTACCTTATCGGTAAGGGTATTGAACATCTGAATTTTTCCGTCCTTGTCAGCGGCAGTTTCCGTACCGCAGCGATCACAGAAGAATTTTGTAACAGGAGTATTATAAGCGGCTGTAGTGAGCGTATTGCTATGACCGAGCTTTGCTTCAAGAATTTTGTCGGGAGCGTCGCAGTGTTCATTGGAGCATACAACATTTTCAGTACAGGTGGGTGCTGTAACACCTTCTATTTTATGACCGGTAGCCTCAAGAACAATCTGTGTGCCTGAGCTGAAGGTTGTTCCGCAGCCGTTTGCACAGGTGCCTGTATATTCATAAATACCGTCCTGTGTACAGGTTCTGGGCTGTATTGTTATTGTGGAGGTGGGCTGATGTCCTGTTGCGAAGTCTGTTGTTTCGGTCTTTCCGTAACGGTCTTTGCCCAGATATTTCATTGTGTCGGTTCCGTAGTTGTTGCAATTTGCACAATATCTGAAAGCCTGACCGTCATTCTCACAGCCTGCATCAACTTTTGTGCTGGGGATGACTCGGATGGTGTGTTTTGTTATGTCTGACTTTACAAAATCACAGTCCTTGCACTTGACAATGGTTCTGCAGGGCTCGTTTTCGGGGTGGATTTCCTGTGTGTTATGATCTGCAATGGGCATTATTCTTGTGGTTGTGTCCTGACAAACAGAGCAAACGCCCTTTTCTGTGCCTGTCTTTTTACATGTGGGAGCATCCGTTGTTGTCCACTTATATGAATGTCCCTTTTCGGCAACGATGTTCTGTCTTTCCTCTGTGTTGCAGGCAGAACACACTCTGTAATCATAGCCTTCATTTGTACAGTCGGGAGCTGCTGTTTCCCAGCTTCCGAAGGTATGAGCCTTGGCATCTGCAGTCTTTTTGTAGGTGGTTTCGTCATAAAGCTCACAGACAGTGCATTTGTCGATGGTGTAACCGTCCTGTCCGCAGGTGGCTTCGTGTACTTCTGTTTCGGTGATGTGCTCTGTGCCTGTTGAAGTGATAACGGAGCCTGCAGCTTTCAGAGCCTTACATACGGTACATTTTGTGTCGCCCGAATAACCGTCAGTTTTACAGGTTACGGCTATGACGGTTGATGCATCAAGCTGATAGTCGTGAGGGAGAGCATTTGTTGTCGTCTGTGCCTTAATAACCGTATTGCATACCGAGCAGTGTGAGCCTTCGGTTTTACCTGTGGAGGTACAGGTTGCGGCAACAGCCTTGTCCGTTACGGATGTGTGTCCCTTTGCGGGAATGGCTTCTGTTATAAACTTACCGCATTCGCAGGAAAGCTTCTTTTCACCCTTTTCTGTACAGGTGGCTGCCTTTGAAACGGATTCCTTTGTATATGAGTGAGCTGTCATGGGGATAGCTTCTGTTATAAATGCACCGCATTCGCAGGAAAGCTTCTTTTCACCCTGCTTTGTACATGTGGGAGCCTTTGAAACGGATTCCTTTGTATACGAATGAGCCTTCATGGGAATAGCTTCGGTTATAAAATCACCGCATTCGCAGGAAAGCTTCTTTTCGCCCTGCTTTGTACATGTGGCGGCTTTTGTTATTTCTTCCTTTGTATAAGCGTGGGTGTGGAGATTTTCAAGACCGACGGAAGCACGGAGAATAAGTCTCGCGTCAGCCGCTGTGAGTCCTGCCTTGCCGTCAACATCAGCAGCCTTTATCTGATTTGCATCAAGATTTTCAAGCTTAACAGAAGCTCTGAGTGTAAGTCTTGCGTCAGCAGCAGTAATCTTGCCGTCGCCGTTTACATCACCCTGTAAGCTTGCTGATGAGAGTGCTGCGGGAATGACCGTCAGTATCATCATAATTGAGAGGAGAAGGGATACAATGCGTTTTTTCATTTTTTTACCTCCGTGTGCAATTCATAAACGCTTGAATTACAGTAGTTTTCAGAGCATAATGCCACTTATACAAGAGTATACACTACAATTCATATTTTCGCAATATATTTTAATAAAAAACACCTTGAACTTTTTTCCTGTTCAAAGTGCTTTTGTGGTTATATTCTTATTATTCTTGCCCCAAGCATATCTGCCGCGGCTTCGTCGTGAGTTATGAGAATTGCGGTTTTGTCCTGAATTTCCTCTTTGATAAGAGCGGTAATTTCATTGAGAGTGTCCTCATCCAGCTCTCTTAAGGGCTCGTCAAGGAAGTATATATCACCGCCGAAAGCCAATGCTCTTGCAATAGCCAGCCTTCTTTTCATTCCGCCGCTGAGCTGTCCGGCTTTTTTGTCCTTATCCTCTGAAAGCCTTGCTCTTTCAAGAAAATACAGCGCCCTTTCCCTGTCCGGAGCAACCGCAAGGATGTTTTCAAGCACGCTCTTATTTTCTAAAAGCCTGTTTTCCTGAAAAACAAAGGTTTTTTTTGTGTTCGGCTCAATGAATATTTCCCCCGAATCCGCTTTTTCAAGACCTGCAATAATTCTTAACAGCGTGGTTTTTCCCACACCCGATTTTCCCATAAGGGCAACACATTCCCCTTTTTCTATTCTGAAGGAAATATCTGTCAGTACGGCTTTTTCACCGAAGGCCTTTGAAATATTTTTAACCTCAATCATATTCTGCCTCCGTGTTTTTTCAGAATTATTCCCAGAAGCCTTTCAAGAAGCATACTGAGAACGATAACCGTCAGTGTCCACGCGAAAAGTGAGGGCGTTTCAAGATAAATTTTGGCATTCTGTATTCCTGCACCTATGGTATTTACGGGTGAGCAGATAACCTCTGCCGCAATTCCCGCCTTCCACGAAAGTCCCATGGTGGTTGTTGCCGCCGCCGAGAAATATGGAAGTGCTGACGGAATGTAAATGTCTGTAATTCTTTTTTTTAACGGCATACGGAAAAACCGTGCCATTTCAAGAATTTTCTTATCGGGGGAGACAAGCCCCTGAGAAACATTTGCCCACACTACAGGCACCGTGATAAGCGCACAGGTAAAGACGGGCACTGCCCTTGTGGACATAAGAACCAGAGCAAGAACTATAAATGAAGCTACGGGAGTTGCCTTAATTACGTGTAGCACAGGCTTGAAAAAGGCATGAAGAATTCTGCTGACACTTGTAATTACACCGAGCACCGTTCCCGCGATAATTCCTGCACCCCAACCCAGAAGCACCTTGTAAAGAGAATTAAAGCAGGATATATAGAATTCCTTTTCCTTAAGAAGTGCCGAAAGAGAGGAAAAAACTGCAACAGGAGAGGGAACGAGAAGCTCAAGGTCAATAATTTCGGAGAGGATATACCACACCGCAAGCCAGACGAGTAAAACCGGCAGTGCAGTGTGTCCTTTGACTGTTTTTCTGATTTTGTTCAAAGCCTTCATTATTTTGCTGAATAGTAAAAGCTGTCAGCGGGAAGCTCTCCGCCTACTGACTGGGGATTTGACTGCATAAGCACTGTGAGGTAATCGCTGACATTTGACTTCATTTCTTCGCCTGTCATAAATACGATATTACAGTTGGGAATTGCCTTTTCGGCAATGGCGGCTTTTGCTATATCAAAGCTTTCAATAATTGTGCCGGCATTTGCGGGATTTTCATTTACTGCACTGACGGATGCCTCATAGTCTTTTAAGAATGCCGCAACGGCTTCGGGGTTTTCTTCGGCAAATTCAGTTCTGACTGCAATACAGCCCATTGTCAGCTCCTTGCCGCCCAGAGCCTTCCATTCTTTTGTAAGGTCTATGGCAACCGAATAGCCTGCATCCTTTCCCTTCATCTGTGTAACAAAGGGCTCGGGAAGAAGAACGACCTCATAATTATCGGCAACAGCCTTTGTTATTACCTCTGCATGCTCGCTTGCATATTCGACGGTAACATCGGTGAGACCGTTTTCCTTAAGAATGTGATTGAGCACATATTCTGTTGTTGTGCCCTTGCCTGCGGAAAGAATGGTCTTTCCCTCAAGGTCAGCCATTGTCTTTATATCCTCGGAATTGCTCATAAGATAAATAACGCCGAGTGTGTTTACTGCAAGAATCTGCACCTTGCCCTCGGTTTTCTTGTTGAGCACTGCCGCAACATTGGTGGGGAGAGCCGCCATATCAAGCTCTTTGTTTATAAGTGAGCTCTGAAGCACATCGGGAGCACCTGCAAGAGTGAGATTATATTCTGCATTTGCAGTGCCGTTTTTGTTGTTTTCAAGAAGCACTGCGGCACCCATTCCCGTAGGGCCCTTGAGAAGACCTATGTTGATAACCTCTTTTTCGGCAGGAACGGTGGTTTCTTCGGAATTCAAAGCAGTTGTTTCCTCTGCAGTGTTACCGCAGGCAGAAAGAATAAGGGAGATGCTTAAAACGACAAGTAATAAAGATAAGATTTTTTTCATGTTTTTCTTTCCTTTCAGATTTGCAATATATTTATAGCTTTGCCGTTCTTTTCGATAAAGCCTTCCTTTATCAGCTCGTCAAAGGCTCTGTAAACAGAGGTTCTTCCGATGCCCAGTGTTTCGGAAAGCTTCTGATATGAAACGGGAAGCTGAAATACCTGTGAATTGTTTTTTTCTTTCAGGTCGTTGAGATATGCTCTTAATGCTTCTTTTGCATCGGGAGCACAGATGCTGTCGATTTTTTTGTTGAGAAAATGTATTTTTGTGCTTAATATTCCGAGATAGCTTGTGAGAATGTCAGGGTAAGTGCTCATAAGGGCAGTCAGCTGTTCTCTGCTTATAAAAATAAGCCTTGAAGTCTCCCTTGCCCTGAGTGTTGTGGGAAAGGTTTGGGCTTCGCAGAAAACGGTTGACATTCCGAAGATGTTTCCTTCTGACAAGGTGTTCATAAAGAGAGTTCCTTTTTCAGTTTCCTTGAAAACCTCAAGGGAGCCCTTTAGAATTACTGCAAGGCTTTTTTCAAAGGACAGGGGAGAGAAAACTGTTTCCCCCTTTTTATATGTCCTTATATCATATTCACCGCTTGTGAGAAGTGCAGTAAAAACACATTCCGGTGAGCTTGTAAAAAGCTTGCATTTTTTCAGTGAATTCAAGTCTTTTTGCTTCATTAAGAAATTCACACCTTATAAAAAATTTTCAAAAAGTGTTCCTTATGGCACAAATATAGCACAAAAAAATAATATTGTCAATAGTTTAACAAAGTGGTGCAGCTTTCTTTTTTTACCAATTTTCAGTATTTGCAAAAAGTTCTTGAATTATAATATAAAATAATGTATAATTCTTTTAATAAATGCCTTTTTTAACAAAACGGAGGTCAATTTTAATGAAAAACAACATCTTAAAGAAAATCATCTGCTGTGTTTTATGTGCGGTTATGGTGCTTTCAATGCCCCTTGCGGCAATTGCGGCAGAGGTTAATGCAACTCCCGTAATTTATGTTGGCGGTATTTCCGATAATGTACTTTACAAAAATCCCAACAAAAACGGCTCTGAGGTTGTTTTTGATATCAACTCCTCTGCTTTTATAGGCAGTGTGACAAAAATTCTTGCAGGCTTCCTTCTCGGAGACTCCAAGCAGACTGCAACTGTTGTTTCTGCGGGTATAAAGGAGATTATGGAGCCCATCCTCTGTGCCCCCACAGGTGCTTCTCTCGATTCAAATGTGGGCGTATGGTATTATGCCAAGCCCATATCCGAATATAAGGCAGACTCGGTTTATTCCGAGAACATAAAGGCTGTTGCCGCCGCTTCTTCAATGTATATTTCCGAGGATAAGATATTCTTCTTCTCATATGACTGGCGTCTTGATGCATTCGACAATGCAGAATACCTTTATGATTTCATTGATCACGTAAAGGCAATGACAAACAGTAAGAAGGTGTCGCTTCTTGCAGTGGGTGCCGGCGGAACTGTTGTCAATACATATCTTCATGAGCATGAGGAGCATGCAAAGGGCAGTGTTGCATCCATAGTATTTTTTAACTGCTCACTTCTCGGCAATGCTCTCATTGGTGACTTTATGAAGGGCAGAGTCGCAAGACTTGCTTCCGATGAGGATAATTTCTTTGACAATATCCCCAACATCACAGGTGAACACAGAGGTAATTCCTTTATGGATTTTGTGAGTGAGGATTCACTTTCACTGATTTCAAGCATAAGCGGAAATCTTCTCGGTGAAGGCAGTCTTTCAAACCTTATAGGCTCTCTTTTCTGGGAAGTCTTTGAAATGATAGCAAAGGGCGAGGATCTCCACAAGAAAATCGGTCAGGGCTATAACAACTTTGCACTCAGTTCAAGTGCAGATGCAATCTACAATGATTTCCTTAAGGAATATCTCAGAAATATGCCGGGACTCTGGGCACTTGTTCCTCAGGACTCATATCAGGATGCCGTTGAATTCTTATTTGAAGAAGGAACCTTTGAAAACGAAGTTCTCGCAGATAAGGTAATTGAATACAGAGATGTTCTTGCGGATACTCCTGTTACACTTAATACCGCAAAGAATAACGGAATAAATGTGAATGTTGTTGCCGGCTACGGACTTCAGATACTTCCTGTAACAATAAGTCTTGATAATGATTCAGACAGTATTGAATCAACAAAATATGCATCGGCAGGTGCAGTTACAACCGATAACAGCACTGAAAGCGGACATTTCTCATACTGTCTCAATTCAAAGCATAATCATAAATCTCCCGCAGAGGATATTGATGCATCCTACTGTGCACTTCCCGAAAGCACATGGTTTATAAACAAGCTTCCTCACGGTGATATGACAAACAGCAGTGTTGCTGAATTCGTAGTATGGCTTCTTTTCGGCTTCTCACAGAGAACCGTCAGAGAAAATGCCGCATATCCCCAGTTCCTTAAATATAATAAGTACGGTACACTCAAGGCGGCAACCTCAATAGATGACGATGAATTCTTCACAGGCGACGTTGACGGTGACGGAACTATAAAGGCTGCCGATGCAAGACTTGCTCTGAGAATTTCCGTAGGTCTTGAAAATGCCACAAAGGAAATGAAGCTTCTTGCTGATGTTGACGGTGACGGAACAGTCAAGGCAGCAGATGCAAGACTTATTCTCAGATATTCAGTAGGTCTTGAAAACACCTTTCCCGTAAACAAATAAAATGAATGAGGACTCAGATTGAAAACTGAGTCCTCTGTTTTTTTTTGCAGTAAATTACTCACTGAACATTTTTGCTTCAACTGCGGCACATAAGGCGTGGTATACGGGGAGTGTCAGCTCCTGAACCTCATATGTCACAGCGGTGGGAAGCTTTATTGTGACATCGGAAAGCTCGGAAAGACGGCTGTTCTTTTCCCCTGTTATAGACACGGTTTTAATGCCTGCCGCCTTGGCGGCTTTTACGGCATTTACAATATTAAGAGAATTGCCCGAGGTTGAAAGGGCAATAAGAACATCGTGCTGACTTTTCGCATAGGCATAAACCTGCTGTGCATAAACGAGAGAGGGATCAATGTCGTTTGCGAAGGCGGAGATAACTCCCGACTGACTTACAAGTGAAATGCATCTGATACCCTTCTGAAGCTTTGATGCAATCTGTTCTCCGTCCTCAAGTTCAGCAAAACGCTTTTTTTCTTCACAGGGAAGCGGTCTTCTGAGAATAAAGCCCTTCATCAGCTCACCTGTGATATGCTCACTGTCTGCGGCGGAGCCTCCGTTTCCGCAACAGTAAACGAAAGCGTCTTCTTTTGCACATTCAACAAGATAATCATATGCTGCTTCTATATCGCATCTGTTTATTTCAAGTGCAGGATAATCCTTATACAATTTCTCAAATATCATTTCGGGTGTGTTCATATTATTACTCCTTAAAGCTTAATCCCAATGCCGCATAATCTCCGATGCTGTTTCCGAGCTCGGCGGGAAGAATTCGCAATACCTCGTATGAGTAGGAAAGTGCTTCTTTTTTTATTATATCATTAATAATACTGTCAAAAAGCTCTTTGTCTCGGGAATAGATGCTTCCGATAACAATGGCTTCGGGATTAAGTATATCTGTTAATATGCTCAGCCCCATACCTAATTTTTCTGCACAGCAGTCATATATGCTTTTTGCAAGTGTATCGCCGTTTTTTGCGGCAATGGCTACGGTTTTTGCGGATATTTCTTCTTCGGTGAAAAGAATGCTGCTTTCACCGTTTTTCTTTGCCTTTTCTATCATATCAAGGGCAAGTCTTGCAATACCGCCCCCTGAACAGAAGCCTTCAAAGGAGCCCTTTTTACCATAGCCCTCGGGACCTTCCTTTGCAAGTCTTATGTGACCGACCTCGCCTGCCATATCGCTTGTTCCTGCGTACAGTCTGCCGTTTAATATAAGTCCCGCACCCATTCCCGTTCCGAAGGTGAGGAAAATCATATTTTCAGTGCCCTTGCCCGCACCGAATTTCCATTCTGCCACTGCACAGGCATTGGCATCGTTTTGTAAATTGGGACGTATGCCGAAATGCTTTTCCATAATATCGCAGATGGGAACATCATCCCAGTCGGGAAGATTAGGGGGACAGTTTATTGTTCCCTTTCTGCTGTTGAGAGGACCGCCGCAGCTTATTCCTATTCCTATAAGCTCCCCGGCGGGATTTTTTATGCCGTTTCGTGAAAGGAGTGTATCTGCCGAGAGGAGCATTTCGTCAATAATAGCCCTCCAGCCTCTTTCGACATTTGTGGGAAAGGATATTTTGTCAATAATCAGCTCATCAATATTGTCGGGCATTTCACCCTTGCCTAAAATTACGGCACATTTTGTGCCTCCGATGTCAAAGCCGAGAGAAAACATTTTTTACCTCATTTCCAGCAAGGGAATAATTGAGCCGATGTCAACAATTACCCCTTTCCTGAGTTCTTTTATTTTTACACCGTGGGAGAAGCAGAAATCCTCTATTATTTCTTTGTCCCTATGATACTTCAATTCGCCTGTAACTGCAAGTGTGTCGGGGGAAATTTTTCCCGTGCTTCCTCCGAAAAAGCCACAGTGGCTTTCGGAAAGATATATATCCCCCTGTGAAATCAGAAGAACATCAATTCGGGAGCCTTTAAGGGCTGTGTATATTGACGGATCCTCGGTGATAACCGCATTTTCCGTTACAAAGCAAAGAGAGCATTTTGAATAGCCCTGCTTTACTTTAATTCCCTTAAGAGAGCGGCACTCAAGCGCATTTATGAGAGCTTTATCTGCCGTCTTCGGATTATATGCAAAAAAATCTTTTCCCACAGCGATATTGAGCTTTACATCATCGGGATAAGTGCCTTTGATTTCTTCGGAGGTGAAAGTACTGAAGCCTGTTTCCTTGAGCACTGAATTGTCAATTTCGGGAGCTGTAAAAATATCTTCGCCGCCGATGTGGCATATGAGCATATCGGTGTGTTTTTTTGTTTCATCGGGGAGAATTCTGCTTTCAAAGGAAACGGTTTTAATTCCTTCCTTTTTTAAGGCTTCAATAATTTCGGGATAGTCTCCCGCAGCCGCAAGTGTGACCTTGCCCTCGGGGAGATTAGGATATGTCAGAAACTGTTCTTTCATCAGGCAACAAATTTTTTCCAGGGCTTTATGGCAATAAAGCAACAGGCGGTTCCTATAACTGCAACTACAGTCCATGATATGAGAACCGTATCCCATCCGAAGCGGTCGCTTATTGCTCCGAAGCCGTAGGTGGCGGCGGCAGAGCCCACATATGTGAGAGAGTTTATTATTCCCGACATTGTTGAAACCGCATTGTATTTTTCAAAGCGGGCAGGAACAATGCAGATAAGGAAATAGTTTACACCGTGCATAAAGCCTGTGATTATTGCCGCCAGAACAAGAGTGATATATTGGTTTTCCTTGTATATAAACAGAAGAAGCAGACAGCCTATAAAACCGGTGCCGAAGGTAATTGCTCCCGCTTTAACCTCGTCCTTAACAAATTTTCCGTTTATAACACCTACAAGCTTCAGACTTATGACACTGAAAACGGGGATAAGAACGGATTTCAATATGGCACTTGAGCTTTCGATTTCAAAGGTGTTTATTATGAATGTGGGAACCCAGTCGGATATGCCGTCACGAAGAGCTCCCTGTGCAATAATGGCAAGGGCAATAAAAACGAAGCCTGACATAAGAAGCTTTTTGGCACTGAGAGTGCTTTCTTTTTTGTTGCTTTTGCTTTTATCGGATGCTTTTTCAAAAAGGTGCTTCCCCTTTGATATTTTTGAAAACCCGATAACCCAGATTATTGCAATAATTCCGCTGACAACAGCAGAGGATATAAATACATATTTCCAGCTGAAATATTTAATCCATATGGAAGAAGCGGTGATGTAAAGAAGTATCGTGCCCGAAATACCTGCGATGTTTACGTTTGTGCATACCTTGTTATATGTGCCGTGATCCATAGTAGCCGCCATAATTCTCACAAGGGGAGGCCAGAGCATTGACTGTGCAAAGCCGTTGATGAACCAGATTATGCTGCGCAAGGTAAAATCATCGGTTACGGGCATCAGAATATTCATAAGCGTGGTGAGGGAAAGCCCGCAGAGAATGATATTCTGAGGCTTGAATTTGTCACCAAGTATTCCGCTTATAATCTGTCCTATTCCGTAGGATATAAGCGAAAGCGTAGCCGCAAGAGAAGCATCCGCATTGCTGATGCCCTCGCTTATGATAATATCTGCCATTACAATGGAATAATTCTTTCTTGTCATATAGCTGGCAAAATATATGAGCGGACACAGAAAGCTGAGAATTTTAACTGTTGTGTCTGTTTTTTTGTTGTTTAATGCTGTTGTCATAGCTTTAGCCTGATTTACCTTTTCTTTCTAAAATATTCTGCCCCCGATATTTCGCGGGGGCAAGAGTGAGAATATTATTTTGTACCTGTAGAGCCGAAGCCACCTGCACCTCTTACGGTGTCTGATAGCTCGTCGGCTACGGTAAAGCCTGCTTTGAGGAAGGGGGTGATAACCATCTGTGCCACTCTTTCAAAGGGCTCAACTGTCTGAGGAATGTCTGTGTGGTTGTGAAGTGAAACCATAACCTCACCGCGATAATCCGCATCAATAACTCCAACCTTGTTTGCGGGTGCAAGTCCCTTCTTTGAAGCAAGACCGCTTCTTGCATATATAAGTCCTGCAAAGCCCTCCGGAATTTCAAAGGAAAGGCCCGTGTGAACAAGAACGGTTTTGTGAGGCTCTATTGTTACGGCTGTCTCCTCGCAGGCATAAAGGTCTGCACCTGCACTGAACTGTGAGCCGTATGTGGGGATAACTGCATTTTCATTCAGTTTTTTTATTCTGACCTGCATTTCCATAGCTGTACCTTATTTTACAAATTCTCTGTAAATTGCATCAATAGTCTTCTGATAGTCCTTTTCCTCAACTGCAACAATGATGTTGATTTCACTTGAGCCCTGATCGATCATACGGATGTTGACCTTTGCGTTTGCAAGGGCAGTGAATACACGTGCGGCTGTGCCTTCGGTGTTTACCATACCGCGTCCTACAACGGCTATGAGGCAGAGGCCTTCAACGAGAGTGATTGAATCGGGATTGACCTTCTTTACGATGTCCGCAGTGATGGAGCCCTTGTGTGAGCCCAGTGCCTCTGCTGATACAAGAACACTCATTGTATCAATTCCTGAGGGGAGATGCTCAAAGGAAACACCGTGGTTTTCGAGAACCTCAAGAACCTTTCTTCCGAAGCCCAGCTCTGAGTTCATCATATCCTTTTCAACATGGATTGCTGTGATACCCTTTCTGCCTGCAATACCTGTGATAACAGTGGGAACGATGTTGCTGGATGCCTTGTGAACGATCATTGTTCCGGGAGCCTCGGGGCAGTTTGTATTTCTGATATTTATCGGAATTCTTGCTTTTCTTACAGGGAATATTGCTTCCTCATGCATAACGGATGCACCCATATATGCAAGCTCTCTGAGCTCTCTGTAGGTGATTTCGGGAATGGGCTGAGGATCGGTGATGCATCTGGGATCTGCCATAAGCATACCTGAAACGTCTGTCCAGTTTTCGTATATATCAGCGTTTGCGGCACGTGCAACTATTGAGCCCGTGATGTCAGAGCCGCCTCTGGAGAAGGTCTTGATCATTCCGTTGGGAGTGGCACCGTAAAAGCCGGGGATGACCGCATATTCGTGATAGGACAGAAGTCTACCAAGCTCCTTGTCGGTTTTGTCAAAATCAAGGGTGCCCTTTTCATCGAAGAAAATGCCTTCTTCGGCATCAATGAAGGGGAAGCCGAGATATGCGGCAAGGATTTTTGAGTTGAGATATTCACCGCGGCTTGCAATGTAATCCTGACTTGCGTGGTGCATAATTGCAACCTTGATACCCTTAAGGTCCTCCTCAAGTGAAAAATCAATGCCGAGATCACTGATAATTCCGTTATATCTCTCAGTGATTTTGTCAAAGGTTTCATCAATGCTCTTCTTGTCTCTTACAAGTCTGAAGCACTGTAAAAGCATATCTGTAACCTTAACATCGTGGGAATCTCTTTTTCCGGGAGCGGAAGCAACAACATATCTTCTGTCTGCATCGCTCTTTATAATCTGGGCAACCTTTCTGAACTGGTTTGCATCGGCAAGTGATGAGCCGCCGAACTTTACAACTTTAAGCATAAGTACACCTCATATATGCAATTATTTTTTTGCTGAATTTTACGGTATTATATTATATTAAATTAAAACGCAATTTGCAATAACTATTTTTGCAAAATTTACTTGATTTTCAGCTTATGGGAAGCATTCCCGCAAGGTAATAGAAAAGAGGAACCAGAAGAAGTGCGGGAAGAAAGTCTGCAACCTTGATTTTTGTTATACCGAGAAGATTAAGTCCCAGACCGATAATCATAAGTGAGCCTGCCGAGGTGATTTCATTTATCAGTGCCGTGTCTGTGAGAAGATTTTGCAAAAGAGATGCTAAAAGCACAAGTCCGCCCTGATAAATGAGTACGAATAATGCGGCAAAAATAACACCGATACCAAGTGAGCTTGCAAGCATACACGAGGATATAAGGTCAAGGATTGATTTTGTGAAAAGAAGCTCATTATCACCCCGAAGTCCCGCGTTGAGCGAGCCTACTATAGTCATGGCTCCCACACAAAAGAGGAGCGAAGCGGTGATAAAGCCCTGTGCCACCGTGCCCTTTTCACCCTTCAGCTTTGTTTTGCTTTCGATAAAGCTTCCAAGCTTTCCGATTTTGCCGTCAAGGTCAAGAGCGGTGCCGATAATAACTCCGAAAACCATTGAGAGAATGAGAACTATAGTGTTGTCTCCCTGTAATGCACCGTCAATTCCGATGTAAAGAGTGCAAAGGCCTATAGCTGTCATTGCCGCCTTTGAAATTTTTTCCGATATTCCCTTTTTCATGAGAAGTCCCAATGTGCTTCCGAGGATTACTGTGACGGTGTTTACTATTACTCCCAACATATTTTTCAGCTCCCGATTAAAAATCTCGTTTATATTAGCATATTCTAACATAATTTGTAAATGTAAAGTATAAAAAATGAGCATAATTGAGGGAATAAAATACTTGAAAATGTCACAAAAGGCTTGTATAATTGTATAGGTATGAAAATTGAAAGGAGATAATTCCAATGAACTATTCACATGAAGTACAGAATATGTGCGTTGTTGCTAAGGGCGTAGGTCACAAGTGTGCTCCCATCCCTCAGGAAGGCGCATGGACTCATTCAACTCAGATCTCTGATATCAGCGGTCTTACACACGGTGTTGGCTGGTGTGCTCCTCAGCAGGGTGCATGTAAGCTCACTCTCAATGTTAAGAACGGTATCATTGAAGAAGCACTTGTAGAAACACTCGGTTGCTCAGGTATGACTCATTCAGCTGCTATGGCTTCCGAAATTCTCCCCGGCAAAACTCTTCTTGAAGCACTCAACACAGACCTCGTTTGTGATGCTATCAACACAGCTATGAGAGAGCTCTTCCTTCAGATCGTATACGGAAGAACTCAGACTGCTTTCTCCGAAGGCGGACTTCCTGTTGGTGCAGGTCTTGAAGATCTCGGTAAGGGACTTCGCAGTCAGGTTGGTACTCTCTTCAGCACAAAGGCTAAGGGCGTAAGATACCTTGAGCTTGCAGAAGGCTATATCACAAAGATGGCTCTTGATGCAGACGATCAGGTTATCGGCTATAAATTCGTTCACCTCGGCAAGATGATGGAAAACATCCGCAAGGGTATGGATGCTAACGAAGCACTCGTTAAGGCTACAGGTCAGTACGGCAGATTCGATGATGCTGCTAAGGTCATCGATCCCCGTGAAGAATAAGAGAGGGAGGACATAACAATGGCTTTATTTGAAAGTTACGAAAGAAGAATTAATCAGATCAACGTTGCACTCAACAAATACGGTATTGCCTCTCTCGAAGAAGCAAAGAAGATTTGCGATGACAAGGGTATTGACGTTTACAATCTTATCAAGGGTATTCAGCCCATCTGCTTCGAAAACGCTTGCTGGGCTTACATCACAGGCACAGCTATAGCTCTCAAGAAGGGCTGCACTAAGGCTGCTGACGCTGCTGAAGCTATCGGTGAGGGCCTTCAGGCTTTCTGTATCCCCGG
>JAZNRX010000175.1:0-7416 GCA_045590915.1 Acutalibacteraceae bacterium
GTATAAGCTTGAGTTTGTTCCCTTTGACACTGCAAAAACTCCCACAATTATTGCAACCTTCGGCTGCCATCCCGAATCCGCAAGCTATGACTGGTCCGATGACGGCTCAGGCGACCTTCTTCCCTTCGACAAGAAGTTCTCCGCAGACTTTATCTGGTATACAGAGAAGGTTATGAATGCCGCAGGCTATAACTTCATTTACATTCAGGGTAATGTTTCCACAGTAACCTCCTCAAGAGGTGAAACAGGAGACGGAATTGACGGAAATGCTCATTATTCTGCAATCCGTTACGGATATGAAATCGGCTATATTCTTCTCGGTATGAATCTCAATAAGGCAGACAGAATTGCTCTCAATACCGCAACAGGCGACAAACTCGGTGTTGAAGAAAATAAGGGCAAGGACGGCTATACAGTATGGTATGAAGGACTTGCTACCGTTGATGCAGTGGAAGTTAAGCCCGTTCTTAACATCAAGGTTAAGCAGTTCTTTGTTCAGATCGACAACAACATCATCACTCTTCTCGGTAAAACATCTGTTGCCGATAACCTTGTTCTCAAGAGTGACGACGGCAAGCATTATACTGTTTCCGAGGTAGGTTATCTTGAAATCGGTGACGAAATGAAGGTTTATATGTCCCCCGGTGAAACCTTCGGTGAGCTTGTATTCGGCGGAAGCGGTGCAGAAGGCTTCGCTTATCCTCCCGTAAGAGAATACACAGGCGAGGACATCATTGTTATGGACCTTATGAACGATGCCGCAGGCTATGTTGCAAATCCCAGCAACTATGTTTTGGCAGGTCTTCAGTATAATGAGGGCACAGGCGAATTTGACAGCGATACATGGTGTCTCATCTCCTACGGCAAGGGTGCAGCCCCCACATTCATCGGTCATTTCTATGATGTATTTGACAGCGTGAAATAAGCAAAAAATATCAATCCCCGTTTTCCTTAACGGAAAGCGGGGACTTTTTTTGTGCCTGTTATCTGATTTTTGTTGTTTCTTCAGCGATGAAATCCTCGGGGATATAGGGTGGTGCGGAGCTTGAATTCGGGATATAGTAATCGGGAAATACGGTTTCATCGGGGTTATAGGGCGGTGAAATTTCCACGGGAGCATCGGGATTATAGCCGGAGGTTGACTGCCCGTTTGTGTCTTCTCCTTTTCCGGAAATTGTACCGTCGGGATTGTTTTCATAAACCGTGTTATATTCCTTAAAGGGAACATTGTCCTTAAGGTATCTGTCAAATTCCGTGAACTTTTCCGTGCCGACAAAAAAGCATTTTTGTGTGCCGAGAATATTGGTGATAATATATCCGTCGGGTGTTATTGAAAAGGAAACATTTTTATAACCGAGAACGGAAAGGTCGGTTTCAACACCGATTCTGTCGTAGGGGTGATTGTATTCGACATTTTTTGCCGAAAGTACGTCCTCCAGCATATTCCATATTACACTGTCATCAAAATCCGCATAAACTGTCTGTTTGTGCCCTGAGCCGTTTTCAAATAAATTGTATTCATCAATATAAGCCTTTCTGAATGAAACGGTGTTTTTAAGGTCAAGGTCACGGATAAAATCTCCGAGAGTTTCAGGCTCATACCACGAATTTATATATACATAATACTTTTCGCCGCCGTCTATCTTAATTGCTACGGCACAGTCTGTACTTATGCTTTCTACAGAGTAAATTTCTGCATTAACCGTGTAGACGGTATCGGTATAAATGTCATAGCCTGTCATTTCGGTGCCACTGAGAAAAGATAGAATATTTTCTTCGGAAATTTCAGCGGCAGTGGTTGAATAGGTGATGCCTTTCAGTGTTGCTTCGGAATATCGCATGGGAACGGAAAGGTCTGCCCATTGGGGCATAATCATCATTTCTGCATCTGTAACCGTTTCAATGGCAGGTTCAGTGACTGTTTCGGGGGCAGGGCTGATTTCCGGCACATTTTTATCACCGCCGCCGGAGTCATTGCTTGTCGTTTCTTCCGTGGATACAGGCGGCAGAGAGACAAAGTCACTCTGACTTATGAAAATTCCTGCTATCAGAATAATCACAAAACAGGCGGCAACGGCGATGTACCGAACAAGGTGTGTGTCCTTTTTTTTGCTGATATCTGAGGCTTCTTCAATGAAGCAGTCGTTTATGCCGGACAGAATTTCCGAGATGCTTTCTTTTTTCATATCAGTTCTTCCTTTCTGAGATATTCTTTTAAGCCTTCTCTTATTCTTGAAAGTCTGACGGAGATAAAGTGAGGTGTTTTTCCTGTCATGGAGGCTATATTTTTCACTGACTCTCCGAAATAATAACGGCGGACAAATATTATTCGGTTTTCACTGTCAAGAGAGGCTAAAAATGTGTTTATTGCATCGGTCAGTTCCTTTAGCTGCAGCTCTTTTTCGGGATTGCTTTCCGAATACAGCACATTTTCAAGCTCCTCAAGTGAGCTGTCATAAAAGCTGTTTCTTTTTATGGCAGTGTTACTGTGGTATTTTTTTATTGCCTGATTTCTCACCACTTTAAGAAGGTAGGTCTTAAGATTTTCAGGGCTTTCGGGAGGAATATTATTCCACAGTGCAAAATATGAATCGTTTACGCATTCTTCACTGTCAGAAACGTTTTTCAGAATGTTTTTTGCAATATTAAGACAGAGTTTTCCGTATTTTTCAGAAAGAAGCGTAATTGCATCCTGTGAACGTTCATTGAACAGGGCAATTATTTTCTTGTCGTCCATTTTTCCACCGTCCTTTCACCTGTTAACTACCATATTTTACGGCAATATCTCACAGACTGCACGAACTAAATAAAACTTTGTGAAAATTTACCTAAATACTTGACTTTTTATTGTTAAAGGAATACAATCAAGTGGTTTTAAATTTTATGTCGGAGGTATCGGAAAATGAATATGCAGACTCTGCTCGCATTGTCAGTTGCTCTCTTTGCCGGACTTATGCTTTCCCGTGTGGCTAAAAAGGTTCAGCTTCCCGCTGTTACCGCATATCTTGTTGCAGGAATTCTCATCGGCCCCTATTTTTTAGGCTCCTTAGGCGTTAACGGGCTTGGCTTTGTCAGTATGGAGAATATTGACTCCTTCGGTATCATTCCCGATGTGGCATTGGGCTTTATTGCTTTTTCCATCGGTAATGAATTCAGAATGAGTCAGCTTAAAAGTATAGGTAAGCAGGCGACTGTTATCGGCATCGCACAGGCAGTTGTTACAACACTTCTTGTGGATGCGGCATTAATCGGTGTGCATTTTATAATTCCCGAAAAATTTCCTCTCCCGGCTGCAATAGTTCTCGGTGCCGTGGCATCCGCCACCGCTCCTGCCGCAACCCTTATGGTTGTCCGTCAGTATAAGGCAAAAGGTCCCGTTACAAAAATACTTCTTCCCATTGTTGCTCTTGATGACGCGGTAGGTCTTGTTCTTTTTGCAATTTCCTTCGGTGTTGCAAAGGCAATACATTTAGGTAATGCAGATATTGTTTCCGTTATAGTTGAACCTATTCTTGAGGTTGTTCTGTCACTTCTTCTCGGTGCCGGTATGGGCTTTCTTTTCACCTTCTGTGAAAGATTTTTCCATTCCCGTTCAAAGAGACTTGCAATGTCCGTAACCTTTGTGCTTCTCACTGTTGCACTTTCTATGCTTGAATTCCATGTAGGTAATATACATATTGCATTTTCCTCACTTCTTGTTTGTATGATGCTTGGAACAGTATTCTGCAACATCTGTGATTTCTCTGAGGAGCTTATGGACAGACTTGACCGCTGGACAGCACCTATTTACATTCTTTTCTTTGTAATATCCGGTGCAGAGCTTGAGCTTTCCGTATTCAAGGACTATATGATTGTACTTATCGGTATCGTTTATGTAATCACCCGTTGTCTCGGCAAATATTTCGGTGCATCCTTCAGCGCAAAAGCAACAAAGTGCGACTCCAATATAGTAAAATATCTCGGTATCACACTTTTCCCACAGGCAGGCGTGGCTCTCGGAATGGCAATAAAAGCAGAGGCTCTGGGCGAGCCCGGTATTATTGTTGCAAACATAACTCTTTTCTCCGTTCTCATATATGAGCTTGTCGGCCCCTACCTTACAAAGATATCCCTCCAGAAAGCAGGAGAAATCACCCCCGAAGGCAAAACCAGTGCAAGAAATAAATCATAATTTATCGGGGAGATAAATTATGAAGTGATATTTCTGCTTCGCAGAAGTGATATTGCCATTCGGGCAGTGATGTTCATTCCTTCGGAATGAGTGATGTTTTTGTCTTCGACAAAAGTTGAGGAAGACACTTCGTGTCTTGTTCCGCTTTACTCTATGACGCTCGTGCCTTCGGCACATTGCTGAAGTTTGATTGCGTTTGCGTTTTTAAATTTTGTGCGAAACACATAACAATGCTAACTGCAGGTTCCGAAGCTTAGCAAAGCAAAATATCACTCGGCAAAACCGAATAACACTGTGCGAAGCACAATAGAACTCATACCGCAGGTGTGAATAAAACTATCAAAAATGAACGGCTCAGGCCGTTAATTTTTGATTTGACAGTTTGTGTTGTTTTTGGTATAATTCTTTTGAATAAAAGTAAGGAGAAATATTTATGTTCAGATCAATTATCAGAATTCTTGTAACATTGCTTATGCTTATTTCCCCCACGCTTCCCCATTCCATTGATCTTCCCGCAATTCCCTCCGGTCAGGCACTTGATCTTGAGGAACGCTTCGAGCTTGTCTGGAATGATGAGTTTGACGGCACAGAGCTTGACAAAACAAAGTGGCAGACAGAATGGTGGGTAACCGAAAGAAAGGGCGGCTATTGGCATGACGATATGGTGTCTGTCAAGGACGGCAACCTTATTATCACTACTGCATATTTTGAAGAGGGACTTCCCATTCCCGATGCATATAAAAACTGGTTTGAGGGCAGAGACTATAAGCCCTATAAGGAAGGCTGGTACAGTGCCTGCGTTGCAACACAGGGCAGACAGGAATTCAAGTACGGCTATTTTGAAATCAGCTGTATTCTTCCCAAGTCCACAGGTATGTGGTCTGCATTCTGGATGATGAACGGCGGAGTTACCAATAAGGACGGTTCTGGTACGGACGGCACAGAGGTTGATATCTTCGAATCAATGTTCTACAAGGACGAAACCTGGGGCTATGGAGACTGCGTTCAGACAGGTATCATTTACGACGGATACGGTGATGATATGGTAGGCATAGGTCTCGGCAAATACTATGCAAACAATCCTTATGAGGAATATAACACCTACGGTGTTGAATGGAATGAAAACGAATATATTTTCTATATCAACGGTGTTGAAACCTGCAGAACAAGCGAAGGCGGAGTAAGCCAGAACCCCGAATGGCTTCTTGTTTCCTGTGAGGTTGCAGGTGAAAACGGTATTGCAAATGCAGACCGTCACGGAACAGGCAAAATGAGTATGGAGCCCGGTGATACAGCAGAATTCATCGTTGACTATGTCAGAGTATATCAGTACAAATAATCAGTACAAATAAAAGTCAATAATTTAAGCCAATGCGAAAACCGCATTGGCTTTTTTTAATGTTACATATCAAAATGCAGAAAGAGTACATCATTTGAATTGATTGAGATATCGGTGAAAACTGTGCCGTTTTCTGCTCTGAAAGGAAGCTCTTTTTTCAATGGACGGCTGTTTCTGTTGATTTCGGTACATTGCTCACGGGTGGGAATGACGGGGGAGCCAAGCTTTTCCCATTCCTTTAAGGGATTGCCGCTGTTCTCGTCTATTCTTGTTATATAAGCAGCTACGGGAACGGGAAAGCCGTCAAGGGAAAATGAAACAGACCGTGATTTTGGGGAATTGTCCGTCACGCACATGGTCACTGCAATATCGAGAGAATTTTCCCCTCTGAATGCGGCAGCTGTTATTTCATCATCCCTTTCGGGTAAAACAATTCTTGTGTCGGGCATATTTCCCAGATATTTCAGTGCATAAAACAGGGGCTTTTTTATGCCGCCTTGTGTCATCATTCCGAAGCCGCCGTGAAATTCCTCGGGGAAGGGATGAAGCTCTTCAAAAAGGTCAGTAAAGCACCATATGGATGAGCCGTCTATGTTTTTTTCCGTATTAAGTATGGAATGAACATCATAGGAAGCAACCATCCGTGTATCGTTACACGGTGCGGAAAATGAAGCGCATAAATTCCATTCTGTATAGAATAAAGGAAGGTGTCCTGCCTGTCTTTTGGCATTTTCGGAGCTTTTTATAAGATTATCCTTTTTGAGATTTTCATAAACCCTGTCTGTCATCATAAGCTTTCTGAATGCTCCGAGAACAGTGTCGGGACGGTTTTTGCCCATAGCGGCAAAGGGGTTTATGTTGATTTTTGTCTTTTCTTCTTTATCATCAATTCCGCCTAAGGCATCACCTGCGTACTGATGGGTTGTAACGAAGTCAACGGGAATGCTGTTTTTTCGGCAGAAGTCAAGAAAATCTCCCACCCATTTACTGCCCGAGGTGGACGGGCCGCCTACCTTAAGCTGACTGTCCACCTTTTTTATAGCCTTTGCTGTTGAGGCATAAAGTCGGAAATAATCCTTTTTTGTGCCTGCAAAAAACGGCATTCTCAGGTCAGGCTCATTTCATACCTCGAAATACCACTGCCGGATTTCGCTGAGTGTATAGCGGTCAGCAAGAAAACGGATGAAGCTTTCTATATATTCTCCCCATTTTTTGAGGTCCTTCGGTGGAGAAATGTTTGGCTTATAGAAAAACATCCCCTTTTTGTTTTTTCTTGCAAGGTGGCGGGGCATAAAGCTCAGCTCTACAAAGGGCTTCATACCGCAGGAAAGAATGTTGTCAAATGCCGCCGCAGGAAAGCGGAAGTTTATTTCTTCAATGCTTTTCCCGTTTGGTATGGGGAAAATATCACTCAGTTTATGATAGGTGTGCATATCGTCACAGAATATTCCGTGAAAACGCACCCTTTCAATTCCCAGCTCATCCTTAACGGTTTTAAGCTGTTCGCACCAGTCATGTCTTAAAGCATATGTTGCATGGGGGCTTCCCACTGAGAACTGCCAATGCTTATTGAATTTTTCCGTCGGGTAATCGCTTTTTATTGTAAAATTGATTTCTCTCATTCCCATTCGTTTCCTGTTACAGTGTTAAGGTCAATGCCTGTGGTGTCGTGGGTTTTTTTCATAAGAGTGATAAGTGCGGCAATAAAGCCGGGAACTATGAAGAAGAAGCATATTGTTCCTATTGCGGAATTGCCCAGCACTGTGACAAGGGGAATTCCCACAACATAGGAGAATGCAATTCCAACACCCATAGCAAAGAATTGAGTGGAAAGAATTGAGGAACGAAGATTTGTGGGAGAGGACTCACTTATCATAAGTGCATTAAGGTCTCCGGCTCCCCAGTA
>JAZNRX010000176.1:0-14366 GCA_045590915.1 Acutalibacteraceae bacterium
TAAATTATGATTTACGTGTCTGTTACATTGGTGTAGTCGGTTCTGGGGGCGGAGGGCTTCTTTTCGGAGAGGCTTATGCTTATTGTAAAATACTCGCCGCTTCTGTAATAGGTGAGATTTATTTTGTTGCCTGCGGATTTCTCCGAGAGAAATTCCGTTACATCCTCAACAGAGCTGACTGTTTTTGAGCCCAGCTTTGTTATTACATCCGAGCTTCTCAGTCCCGCTTCATAGGCGGGGCTGTTTTTGTCGAGAGCCACCACATAGCAGCCCTTCGGTATGCCGTATCTTGAGGACATGGACGAGGTCACCGTCTGAAGTGTTACCTGAAGTGACGGTCTGCCCTTTATATAGCCGTAGATTATGATGTCCTCCATCATATCCTTGACATCGTCAATGGGAATACAAAAGCCCAGTCCCTCGATTGTCTCTGAGGCATATTTTGCACTGGCAATTCCCACCACCTTGCCGTCCATATTGTATACGGGAC
Source organism: Acutalibacteraceae bacterium (assembly GCA_045590915.1). Lineage (GTDB taxonomy): Bacteria > Bacillota > Clostridia > Oscillospirales > Acutalibacteraceae > RUG806. The sequence goes on from JAZNRX010000176.1 coordinate 491, forward strand.
CGCCGGAATTACCGTTGTTTATGGCGGCGTTGGTCTGGAACATATTTATTTTTTCTCCGCCCTCAAGGGTAACGGTGCGGCTCAGATGACTTATGATACCGTCTGTGAAGGTGTAGGAAAGTTCTCCGAGAGCATTTCCGATAACCATAATATCGTCGCCCACCTTTAATTCGGAGGAATTTCCCAGAGCTACGGGAACGGTGTCGGCATCAATTTTTATAACCGCAAAATCGTTTTCGGGAGCGGTTCCTATGACCTTCGCGGAATATTCCTTTCCGTTATAGTCAGTAACCTTCAGCTCCTCAGCCTTTTCAACAACGTGGTTATTGGTGATGATATATCCGTTATCCGTGACACAGAAGCCTGTTCCCGACGAGGTTGCGGGGCGGTAGTATGAGGCGAGAATTGAATTGTAATACTGCTTCCAGGAGGCTGTGATTGTTACAACGGAGTCTACCGCCTCGGAATATATTTCTCCCTTTGTGAGAGTGACAGGAACGGGAAGTGTGGCTTGCTCCTGGTTTTTTGCCGTGGTTTCCTCAATAACAGGAACAAAGTTATTTTCCGTCGTTGAGCTTTCCTGTGTGACAGCTTCCTCGGGGATACTGTTAAGAGAAGCCGCCGTTGTTTCTTCTATTACAAATTCATTGGTTGTTTCAGGTGCTTTTTCGGTGCTGTCGGGAGTGAGGAATATATACATAAAAAATGCTCCGCCCGCACCCGAAAGGGCACTGACAATAATCGAAACAACAAGAGTAACCGCAAAGGTCACAAGGGAAAAACGCGGCCGTTCCCTTTTTCTTTGCGGTTCCTTAATTTCTTTGATTTCCCCATAATTTACGGGAGTGATATTTTCATCCATTATAACACCCCTTGTTTATTTCGGTATTAACCGATAAGCTTATACATTGTTGAGGCACTTTCCTTTGTTGCATATTCACTGACGGTTACAACCTCAGCTTTTATGTGGTTTGAGCCCATCTGAATGTCAATTATGTCTCCCACCTTGATTTCATAGGAGGCTCTTGCGGTTTTTCCGTTTACCTCAACGTGCTTTGCATCGCAAAGCTCATTTGCAACAGTACGTCTTTTTACAAGACGGGATACCTTAAGATATTTATCAAGTCTCATTTTAATTCTCCGTTTACAGTATTGGCAAAAATTTTTTAATTAAGCTTAAAGCATAGAAAGAAGCCGTGAAAAAATGATGTGTGCCGCTTCATCCTTTGACATAAGGGGAAGCTCCTCGGCGGTTTCTCGGGTTATTAAGGTTATGACATTTGTTGAGGTGCCGAAGCCTGCTCCCTCGACTTTGAGATTATTCGCACATATCATATCAAGATTTTTCTTCTGAAGCTTTTTTCTTGAATTTTCAAGAAGGTCTCTGGTTTCCATTGAAAATCCGCAAAGAAGCTGGGAAGCCTTTTTATTCTCTCCCAGATATTTCAGAATATCGTCGGTTCTTTCAAGAGGAATTGAAGCGGCACCGTCGGTTTTCTTTATTTTATCATCCGCAATGTTTTCAGGTCTGTAATCTGCAACGGCGGCGGCTTTTACAATGATGTCGGCATCCGAGTATTCCTTTACCGCCTCAAACATATCCTTTGCACTCTGAATGTGAACGGTGTTTACATTTGCGGGATCGGGTAAGGTATCGCTTCCCGTTATGAGTGTGACATCGGCACCTCTCATTGCCGCGTTTTTTGCAAGGGCATAGCCCATTTTGCCTGTGGAGTGATTTGTAATAAATCTCACGGGATCAAGGCTTTCCTTTGTAGCTCCTGCGGTGACAAGCACCCTTTTGCCTGTCATATCCTTTTCCTTTGCCGCTGTAAGAAGTATATATTCAAGAAGCTTTTCGGGAGAGGGAAGCTTTCCTTTTCCCGTATCTCCGCAGGCAAGTCTTCCCGAGTCCGCGTCAATTACCGTCCAGCCGTATTTCTTAAGTGTTTTCATATTATCCGCAGTTACGGGATTTTCATACATTCTTGTGTTCATGGCGGGAGCAATAATTTTAGGACAGGTGCATGCAAGTGCCGTTGAGGTGAGCATATCATCCGCAATACCGTGTGCCAGCTTTGCCGCAACATCTGCAGATGCGGGTGCCACCATAAGCACATCCGCCTTTCCCGAAAGGGATATATGGGGAATAAGAGGGGCTGTTTCCCTGTCAAAAACATCCGTATGGACGCGGTTTCCCGTCAGAGCCTCAAAGGTCAGCGGAGTCATAAACTCCAATGCTCCCTTGGTCATAATAACATGAACCTCCGCGTGCTGCTTTATAAGAAGCGATGTAAGCTCTGCCGCCTTATAACAGGCAATTCCTCCCGTTACACCTAAAAGCACGGTCTTTCCCTTTAGCATAATAGAACCTCCCGCAAAAAAAGTCATACATACCGAATTATACAGAAAATCTCTGCTTTTGTAAATACTTTTAAGCTTTTACGAAAAAATCATAGAAATATCGGACAAAATTATTGCAATAACCGAAATCGGTTTGTATAATATAAGTCAGTGGAATTTTCATTAAGGGGTGGAAAATATGGTAAACAACAAAAAACAGGACAAGGTCAGACAGCAGGTTATTCTTGCACTTTTTACAGCTATTGTACTGCTTCTTGCCTTTACCCCCTTCGGTCTTATTGACCTTCCCATAATAAAGGCAACAATACTTCATGTGCCCGTAATTATCGGCTCGGTTGTTTTAGGTCCAAAAAAGGGCGGCTTTCTGGGCTTTATATTCGGACTCACCAGTGTTATAAAAAATACCACGGCTCCGAGCCTTCTTTCCTTTGCCTTTTCTCCCTTTATACCCCTTCCCGGACTTTCAACGGGCAGTGCACTTTCTCTTGTTATATGCTTCATCCCCCGTATTCTTGTGGGGGTTACTCCCTATTTTACCGTAAAGCTCATTGAAAAGGCGGTTGAAAAGGTCTCGGGAAAGAAAAACCGTGCAATCCGTTCTGCCGCCACAACCGTTGCGGCTGTAGTCGGTGCATTCACAAACACGGTTCTCGTTATGGGAATGATATATCTTTTCTTCAAGGAGCCCTATGCTGCGGCAAACAATATCCCCGTTGATACGGTGCTTTCCGTTGTTCTGGGAATTGTAGGTACAAACGGTGTGCCCGAAGCCGTTGTTGCGGCTGTAATAACCACTCCCGTCTGTCTTGCACTTGAAAAAATTTCAGGAAAAAAGACAGAGCTCAAGGATGAGATTGTAATATGATTTTAACCGTTGATATCGGAAATACAAATATTTCCGTTGCCCTCTTCGAGAATTCTGATGAGCCTGAGCTTGTCAGAAGCTATCCCGATAATCTTTTTCACACAAAGGAAGAGTTTGTTGAGGAATTCAGAGGACTTTCACCCTCTTTTTCGGGAGCGGTGCTGTGCAGTGTTGTTCCCGCTCTCACAAGAGTTGTGAAAAACGCCCTTGATGAGCTGTGTCAGGGAAATGTAAAAGTAATAGACAGCAGCTTCAATGACGGACTTCGTATTTCGGGATATGACAGACATAAATTAGGCAATGACAGAGTTGCCGATATGACTGCCGTGAAAGCTTTGTATTCCATTCCCGCTGTCATATTTGATATGGGAACCGCAACCACGGTTTCCGTAATTGACCGTGAGGGCGTTTTTATCGGCGGTCTCATTCTTCCCGGTATGGCTCTGGGTATAAATGCACTGTCATCAGGTACGGCACTTCTTCCCGTAATAAAGGCACAGCCGCCGAGAAGCTTTTTGGGACAGGACACGGTTTCCTGCATCAATAACGGTGTCGTCTTTTCACAGGCGGCGTCCCTTGAGGGAATTGTTTCAAGAGTTGAGGAGCAGCTGGGGGAAAGAGTCACTGCGGTTGTAACCGGAGGCAGTGCGGCAATCATACTTCCTTTTTGCAGAAGACAGGTTATCTATGATAAAAACCTATTGCACAAGGGACTTAAAATTTTATACGAAAGATAAATTTCCCCGATTACTTCTTCGGGGAAATTTTAATGAGGATATATGGATAATTTTCTTAAGGCAAAGGAGATAGCCTGTGCAGTAAAGGAGCATGGCGGAACGGCATATTTTGTAGGCGGCTTCGTCAGAGACAAGCTTCTGGGAATTGAAAATAAGGATATTGATATTGAGGTTCACAGAATTGATGTGAAAACCCTGAGAGAAATTTTAAGCGGTCAGGGTGAAATTCTTGAAATGGGAGAGTCCTTCGGGATTTTTTCTCTTAAGGGCTTTAATATTGACATTGCAATGCCCCGAAGCGAAACGGCTTCGGGCAAAGGTCACAGGGATTTTGATATAAGCGTTAATGCTTATATCGGCACAAAAAAGGCGGCACAAAGGAGAGATTTTACGGTAAATGCTCTTATGGAGGATGTTCTGACAGGTGAGGTTATTGACCATTTCGGAGGTCTTTCGGATCTTGAAGGGAAAATTCTCCGCCATGTAAATGACATAAGCTTTCCCGAGGACCCCTTAAGAGTTTTAAGGCTTGCACAGTTTGCGGCAAGATTCGGCTTTTCGGTTGCCGAAGAAACGAAGGCTCTTTGTAAAAAAATCGACCTTTCATATCTTTCAAGGGAAAGAGTTGAGGGGGAATTGAAAAAGGCTCTGCTGAAGTCACAAAAGCCGTCCGTTTTCTTTGAGGTATTAAGACAGGTGAACGGTCTTGAGGTATGGTTTCCGCTTATTTTAAAACTTACAGGTCTTCCCCAGAATCCCGAATATCATCCCGAGGGTGATGTGTGGACTCACACCATGCAGGTGCTTGACAGAGGTGCCGTATACCGCGAAAAAGTCTCAAAGCCCTACTATTTTATGCTGTCGGCGTTATGTCATGATTTGGGAAAAATTGCGGTAACAAAGGAAATTAACGGTAAAATTCACGCCTATGCCCACGAAAAAGAGGGAATTCCTCTTGTGAAAGAATTTCTTGAAAAAATCACCAATGAAAAGGAAGCTCTTTCGTATGCTCTCAATATGACGCTTTATCATATGAAGCCCGGCGTAATGGCGAGAAATTCATCGTCAGTGAAGGCATTTAACAGACTTTTTGATGAAAGTGTTGCTCCCGTTGACCTTATATATCTTGTTCTGAGTGACGAGGGTGAGAGATATGAAAATACAGGTGAAATTCTTTTCTCCCGTCTGGAAGAGTTTAACAGAATAATGTCCCGTCCCTTTGTTCAGGGAAAGGATCTCATTGCCGCAGGACTTACCCCCGATAAGAACTTTTCCGAAATTTTAGCCTATTCCCATAAGCTTCGTCTTGCGGGAACAGAAAAAGACAGTGCATTGAAGCAGACACTTTCATATGCGGCAAAGCTTAAATAACCATAGACTGATTTGCTTCCGAGGGGCAGGTCAGTCTTTTTTTTAATGTTTATTTTCATTTGTTGACTTGTGTGCTTCAATTTGTTATTATTTTATTGTATATAAATTACGGAAGGTGTATAAAATGAAGAAAATTATTGCTGTATTATTATCTGTAGTTCTGCTTCTCTCCTGTGTTTCGCTTACTGCTTTTGCTTCGGGAAGAAAAGCGGCACTTCCTACATCCGCGGGAATAGCTGCACTTCGCAACGAGTTCAGCATTGACACAGCTCCGTCGGCAGGCGGATATGCACTTGACTATGCATATTATTCACCTGCGGGAACAAATGATAACGGAAAATATCCTCTTGTTATCTTTCTTCACGGCATAGGCCACGGAGATCATGTGGGCTCGCAGCTTGACGACAGTGATATGCCTTACTGGGCATCAAGTGAGCTTCAGTCAAGATTTACCGAGGGCGGTGCTTTTATTCTTCTGCCCCGTGCTCCCGAGCATAAGCTTGTTTACTGGAGCAAATCCCTTATTGAGTCTCTTCGTGCGGTTATTGATGATATGATAGAAAAGCACGGAAAGAACATTGATACAACTAAAATATTTATCGGCGGCTCATCTGCAGGCGGAGAAATGACATGGGATATGATTATTTCCTTCCCCGAATATTTTGCAGGTGCTTTCCCCATTGCTTCAACAGGTACTGTTTCAGCCTCCGATACACAAAAATGCTCGTCTGTTGCAATTTGGATGATTTCAAGCAAGCTTGATCCTGTTGTAAGCTATACTGCCACAACCAAGCCCTTGTGGAATAATGTGGTGAAGTATAACGACAACCCCGCTATGTGCAGACTTACAAGCTTTTCGTCTGTCCGTGAGCCTTCGGGCTCGGGAGCAAGTGACAATCACCATATGGCAAAGGTTGTCACCTATGATCTTCATATGCTTGACGGCAGCATATATCCCGATGTTACCCACGAAAGCGGCACGGGTGAAAGCCTCACTCTTAAAAGCCCCGACGGTATGATATATTGGATGAACTCTCTTTCTTCCTCCTACGGCGGACAGAAGGGTGAAGGAAGCGGCAATATTAATGTAAACGGCATCACCAATGTTTTTGATGCAATAAGAAATTTCTTCCTCAAGATAGTAAATCTTTTCCAGAGACTTTTCGGTCTTTAATTTCAGTAAAGGAGTAATAAATATGACGTGGCTTGCTTTTCTGCGGTATCTCACTGCAATTTTTATGTCACCCGTATTTCTTTTTAATATGTTGGTAAATGATTATGCATATCCTGCAATAAGCACTGAAGGAGCTTATCTTTTCTGTTATTTTGTCGGTAATGAAAAGGATGAGCAGACACTTCATTTTGCCGTCAGCACAGACGGATATAAATTCACCGCACTCAACAACAATGAAGCGGTTATAACACAGACCAAGGGCACGGGCTGTGTCCGTGATCCCTATATTCTCAAGGGCCCCGATGAAAACGGCAGGGAATGCTACTTTATCATAGCAACGGATATGAATGCCCTTGACGGCTGGACCTCAAACCATGCACTTATCACATGGAGAAGCTATGACCTTGTCAACTGGACAGATGAAACGGTTATTGATATAAGAGACTTTGAGGGCTTTGAAACCACAAATCGTGCATGGGCACCTCAGGCTATATGGGACAGCGAAAAGGAAATGTATATGGTATACTGGGCAAATTCCACTCTCGAAAACGATATTGCGGGACATTATTATGCCTATACAAAGGATTTCAAGACCTTTGAAACCGCTCCTCAGGTGCTTTTCGGAAGATGGGACGAAATTGATTCCGAAACAGGCGAAACGAGAAATGTTCAGTGCATTGACGGTGATATTGTCTATAATGCAAAGGACGGCTACTATTATCTCTATTTCAAAGAGGATCTGACACAGAAAATAGCCTATGTCCGTTCAGAAAATCTCACGGGCCCCTATAACACGGATTATACTATCTGCTCACTTAACTATTTCGGTGTTGAGGGAAGCTCAATGTATAATATCACAGGCACAGACAAGTGGATTATGATTATGGACGAATATTCACAGGGGACATTCTTCCCTCAGATGACTGATGATTTTCAGAATTTCACCCGTATACGCCGCGGTGATATGGAAATTGACCACTTAAAGCCCCGCCACGGCAGTGTTGTTGCAATTTCCGAGGACGAATATTTCACTCTTAAAAACCACGATTTCAGCAAATAAATTTCCTTATATAAGGAGCATACCATGAAAAAACTGATTTCCCTTATACTCGCTTTTGCCCTTGTTTTTTCTGCCATTCCCACTGCTTTTGCATTGGATGCAACGGATTATGCGTCAGCGACAGCCGTCGAGATCGGCACAAAGGTTCAGACAAGCAACACTCCCTTTACGGATAAATGGTTTAAGTTTACCGCAACAGAGGATCAGTATTACAAGGTCACTATTCTTAACCAGAGTGTTGAGCTGAGAACAAATATCTACTTTGATAATCTTCTGGATTCAACTCTGCTTTCCGCTTTTTTCTACGGAAGGCTTCTGGTTGCAATACGTGATTCTCACGGCTTGGAGCTTGCCTCGGGCGGTGTCAGATGCGGTTATGAGGGCTCGGTGAGTCTTCTTCTTGAAAAGGGAAAAACCTACTATATCGGCTTCAATTCCAATTATTCCGGTAATTTCCGCTTCAGCATTGAACAGCTCAACGATATGGGCGGAAATACAAGAGAGGAAGCAACCGAGATAACTGCAACGGCTCAGGTGATTTCAAGGGTTGATGCAAAAAATGATGAGGACTGGTTCACATTCACAACCGACTCATATCATTCCTTCTATCATTTTACTGTTGAAAACATTGATTGCACCGCAGGTATAGATTTTAAGCTCTATGAATATATTGAGGGCGGAATTTACAGGGAAATAAAAACCAAATATATTTCCCGTAAAAGCACAGCTACGCTCAACACCGAGCTGAAGGATAATACGAAATACTATTACCTTATCACATCCTCATCAGGTGAGGGCGGATATCTTGTGGATGTTGAGCAGATATATGATGCAGTAAGCTCACAAAAGAGCAGTTCTTATGAGATTGAATGTGATGTAAAGGTAACATCCTCCTTTGACGGTAACGGTGATATTGATTTTTACAGATTTACAACAGCCTCTGAGGATGCCTACTATCACATAAATTATAATCCGCTTACAAGCTCATATTATTATGTAACTCTTTATGATGCGGCAGGTACCGCACTTATCAATCAGTCACGAAACGGCTCCACTGCATTCAGCGGAAATATAAAGCTTCAGAAGAACACCGAATATTATCTTTCCCTCAAGGGTGATGTAAAGGGCAATTATGAATTCAGTGTTGACACCGTTTTTGATCCCGTGCCCGATGTGAAGGAAGAAGCAGTTGCTCTTGAAACAGATGTGAAGACAGCCGCAACCTATGCCGGCAACGGTGACACGGACTTTTATAAATTCACCACCGCATCAGAGGATGCCTACTATCACATAAGCTATAAGCCCCTCACAAGCTCATATTATTATGTAAAGCTTTATGATGGGATAGGTACTGCACTTATCAATCAGTCACGAAGCGGCACCACTGCATTCAGCGGGAATATAAAGCTTCAGAAGAACACCGAATACTATCTTTCCCTCAAGGGTGATGTAAAGGGCAATTATGAATTCAGTGTTGACACCGTTTTTGATCCCGAGCCCGAGGAAAAGGAAAATGCGGTAAGCATTTCCGTCAATAAGGAATATAAGCGTATGTATGCGGGAGATAAGGATGCGGATTATTATTGCTTTACCTCTCCCGATGAGGATGCCTTTATTAAAATCAACTATACCTCCGTGGACAGTAACTATTGTAAGATAAAGCTTTATGATGCTTCGGGCGAAGAGCTTTTGTCTGCTTCAAGAAACGGCACATCACCCTTCTCACAGGGCATAAGGGCGGAAAAGAACAGTGAATATTTCCTGCTTCTTGAGGGGGATTACAAGGGTGAATATAAGTTCACCGTTGAGGTTGTTGAGGACAGTGCAGGGGAAACAATGAGCACTGCACAGGAAATATCCCTCAACACCGAAATAAAAAGTGACCTTGCAGGCAATTCGGATATCGACTGGTATAAATTTACCGTGTCGGATTTTGAAAGCTGCCGTATAAGACTTATTACCGAAAGCGGCAGTGCAAAATACCTGAAGCTTTATACCCAACGTGAAATGCAGCTTTTAAGCTTCAATGGCACAACTAACAAAACCATTGAGCTTGAAGAGGGCACATATTATGTAAAAATTTCAGACAATGAGGGATATTACACTCTTGTTGTGGGCACATGCGGAAACGGACACGACTGGGTGCTCAAGCGTGAGATAAAGCCTGCAACCTGTAATGAAAAGGGCAGAGCAAGCTATTATTGCAGATGCTGCTTTGAAGCGAAAACCGAGGATGTTCCCAAGCTCAGCGAGCATAAATATGAGTGGATAACCGAAAGAGAGCCCTCTGCTGACCGCGACGGTCTGATGGTGCAGAAATGCTCGGTATGCGGTGCAAAGGGAGACTCAAAGGATATAAAGAGACAGCTTCTCGGTGATGTGAATTCCGACGGTAAAATCACCGCCTCCGATGCAAGATTTGTTCTTCGTGCCTCGGTTTCCCTTGAAACGTGCGACAAGGGAACAGACCTGTTCGCTATTGCCGATGCCGATAAAAACGGCAAAATAACCGCAGGAGATGCAAGACTTGTTTTAAGAGCATCTGTCGGACTTGAAAAATTAAACTGACGGGAGATATTTTATGGACGGTATTTTTTCTTTGCTTGCCACAAGACAGTGGGTGGCACTTGACGAGGTTTTCCTTGTTATAAGTAAAATTCTCACAGCCTTTACAACTCTTGACCTTAAAAGCGTTGCGGCACTTTTTACCGTACTTGTTCAGCTTATGGGAGCGGTTGTTTTTGACACTCCCGTAACACCCTATAAGGACAGCATTGACATGGATAATTTCGAGCTTGTATGGTCGGATGAATTCGACGGCGGCTTTGATGAAACCAAATGGCAGGGACACTATGTTTACGGTAAAAACGATACACAGCTTCGTGATGTTGCCTATTGGAATCGTGAGCAGGTAAGCTTCACCGATGACGGCTGTCTTCAGATAAATGTTCAGTATAAGGAAGACGGTCCCAAGGGTGCGGGATATTATTCCTACGGAATGGAAACCAATCCCAATAAGTGCTATGATAAGGGCTATGAGGGATATGAACAGCTTTACGGCTATTTTGAAATCCGTTGCATTCTTCCCAAGGGTGCGGGACTCAATCCTGCCTTCTGGCTTCTCACTGACGGAATGTGGGATGACGATACTGACGGCGGTATAACAGGTGCAGAGGTAGACGTGTTTGAAACACAGACACATTTTGACGAAAGCAATAGCTTTTTCGGCAGTGTTTATCACACCATTCACGTTGACAGCTATGAACAAGCTCACAGAAGTGAAAATCAGGGTGCATATTATGCTGATGATCCCTACAATAAGTTTAATACCTACGGTGTAGAATGGAATGAGGACGGATATATTTTCTATATAAACGGCATTGAAACCGCAAGAACTGATTTCGGCGGTGTGTGTCAGGTACCTTTGTATCTTATTATTTCCGTGGGAGTAAATGAGGATGTATACAAAAATCCCGACCTCAACGCAACAATGACGGTCGATTACGTCCGCTGCTATAGGGAAAGATGAGCATAAATCACCGTCTTTGCCGCACAAGCTATTATTTGTATGATATTCGGTTTATTTGAATTTTGAGCATAAGTTTTGGTGTTGTGTTCTAACTCGGTGTTTTGTGCTTTGTTTGCGACATCCTCGCAGTACCTATGTACAGCTTCCGGTGTCGCAAACAACAAATACGGCAATTTCTGCCCATCTTTCCGATAAATCGAGACTTGATTTAAGTTAGTTTTTGACCGACACAAAAGGGAAGTGGGATAAATTTCCGATAACTGCCCGTATTTCACGAAATTTCATCCGCTTTTCTGCGGAAAAGCGGCGAACTTCCGCAAAATACGAACACTTCTCGTCAAACGGGAAATGCTTTGCAAATTCGGAAATCGGATTTCGGAATTCGGAGCTCCCCAAACACAAATACAATCAAACTTCAACGATGTTTCGAAGAAACGAGTGTTTAGAGCGAATCGGAATAAGACACGAAGTGTCTTCCTCAACTTTTGTCGAAGACAAAAACATCACTCATTCCGAAGGAATGAACATTACTGCCCGACGGGCAACATCACATCTGCGAAGCAGATGCATCACTATCATAATCTGTCAGATTATGATACATAAAATGCAAAAATCGGGCGGGTGCCCGCTTTTTTTTATTATATAGGAAATTGCTCGCGATGTGAGCAATTTACGTATAACAAGAAACACCTACAGCCCCCAAGATTGGGGGTAGGGGGTTGATAAATCATAAGATTTTTTCTTACTTTCTTTTATACAGTGTGTTGATTTTTTTGTAGTAGGCTTTGTCTATGCTGTCTATTGTTTCTTTGGTGGTGCGGTAACGCCAGTTCTTTTCGGGCACTCCGGGGATGTTCATTCTCGCATCCGAACCGAAGCCGCACATATCCTGAAGTGCAATGATTGCCGTTCTTGATGAGGATTTCCATACGGCTTCAATGATTTTGCGGCAGGCGGGTGAATAATATCCGCCCTCACCCCAGTTGTTACCCTCAAAGCCCACATAATCGAGAGCAAAGGCTCTTTCTCTGTCCGTTGCTTCCCATAACCAGCCCAAAAGGGTGTTGTTGTCGTGTGTTCCGCAGTAATTTACGGAATTTATTACACAGTTGTGAGGCATATGAAGTGAGTCGCCGTCAGGCTCAAAGCCGAACTGAACAACCTTCATTCCGGGGAAGGCTGTGTCTGACAGAAGCTGAATAACATCCTCACCGAAGGTGCCCAGATCCTCTGCAATTATTGGAAGGTCACCGAAGGATCTTTTGATTTTCTTAAAGAGCTTCATTTTGGGACCGTCAACCCACTTGCCGTTTCTTGCAGTTGTGCTGTCGGCAGGAATTTCCCAATATGATGCAAAGGCACGGAAATGGTCAATTCTCACACAGTCATAGGTTTTGAAGCACTGCTTTATTCTTGACAGCCACCATTTATAGCCGTCCTTTTCCATATAATCCCAATCATAAATGGGATTTCCCCACAACTGACCGTCCTCGGAGAAATAATCGGGAGGACAGCCTGCAACAGCCTTGGGCTTCAGTGTTTCAGCGTCAATCTGAAACTGTGAGGTATTTGCCCATACGTCAGCAGAGTCCATAGCAACATAAATCGGCATATCTCCGATAATTGTAATGCCGATGGAATTTGCATATTTCTTTATTTCATTCCACTGTGAAAAGAATATGTACTGTGTGAATTTCCAGAAAGCACATTCCTCTTCAAAGGCTCTGCGGCTTTTTTTTGCCGTTTCGAAGCGTCTGTATTTTTCCTCCCATTCCCACCATGGAGCATCGTTATGCTTATCCTTTAATGCCATAAACAGTGAAAAATCAGCAAGCCACGGATTTTCCTTTGAGAATTTTCTGACCTCATCTGCAATTTCGGGTGTGATATTCGAAAAAGCGGTGCGAAGGAGCTTCATTCTTTTTGTGAGGGCAAATTCATAATCTGCGGTGTAGGGAGAGCCGTCATATATATTTTCCTTATAGTCCTCTTCGGTGCAAAGCCCTTCCTCATACAATGCCTTCGGGTTAATGAAAAGAATATTTCCCGCAAAGGCAGAGGCGGAGCAATAGGGGGAGTTGGATTTATCTACGGGATTAAAGGGAAGCACCTGCCAGTATTTGAAATACATATCGCTTATGGTGTCGGCAAAATGTCTGCAGTTTTCATCGAAAACACCTATGCCGTATGGAGAGGGAATTGATGAGATGTGCATAAGCACACCTGATGCTCTTGTTTTTAACATAATACATTTTCCTTTTTTATGTAATTACAGATATTTTATCATACACGGTTTTTGTTGACAATATGTTTTTTGTCGATGAGTTTTTTAGGGTAAACAAAAAACTCAGACTTACTCTTTCGTAGGTCTGAGTTCTTTTTTCAGTTAAGGAAGCCCTGTATTATAATTTCTTCGGCTTCTTCCTCGTTCATTCCGAAGGTCATTAATTTCAGAAGCTGTTCATTGTTAATTCTTCCGATGGCGGCCTCGTGGATTATGGCGGCTTCGGCGTGGTTTGCGGCAATTTCGGGAATTGAGCGTATGCCCGCATTGTCCATGATTATAGAGTCACACTGTACGTGAGCCGAGCAGGGAGCATTTCCCACAGCCTTGGGATAGAAAAGCTGCTTTGAACTGTCCTTTGCAACGGAACGGGAAATTATTTGTGCCGAGGCTCCCTCACCGTTTAATTCGATGGTCATATCGGAGTCGGCAACCTGATTGCCGTGTGTCATAAGTCTTTCCGTTACAATGAATTTTGCATTCTTGCCCAAA
>JAZNRX010000177.1:0-8043 GCA_045590915.1 Acutalibacteraceae bacterium
AAGGTTGGTCTCGGCCACGGTAATCTTGCAGCTATGCTTTTAAGAGAAGAGACAAAGTGCTTTGCTTTCCTTGCAGGTCACGAGTCCTTCGCTGCTGCTGAAGGTGCTATCGGTATTGCTAACTCCGCTAACAAGGTAAGAAAGGAACCCCTCCAGGTTATCCTTAACGGTCTTGGTAAGGACGCTGCTCAGATCATCTCCAGAATCAACGGCTTCACATTTGTTGAAACAAAGTTCGATTATATGACAGGTAAGCTTGAAATCGTAAGCGAAAAGGCATATTCAAACGGCCCCAGAGCTAAGGTTCGTTGCTTCGGTGCAGACGATGTCCGTGAAGGTGTTGCAATTATGCATCACGAGGGTGTTGACGTTTCCATCACAGGTAACTCCACAAACCCCACCCGCTTCCAGCATCCCGTTGCAGGCACATACAAGAAGGAATGCATTGAAATCGGCAAGAAGTATTTCTCCGTTGCATCAGGCGGCGGCACAGGCCGTACACTTCATCCCGATAACATGGCAGCAGGCCCCGCTTCCTACGGTATGACAGACACAATGGGCAGAATGCACTCCGACGCACAGTTCGCAGGCTCCTCCTCAGTTCCCGCACACGTTGAAATGATGGGTCTTATCGGCGCAGGTAACAACCCCATGGTTGGTATGACTGTTGCATGTGCAGTTGCTATTGAAGAAGCTTCTAAATAAGTAAAATCCCTTGTATATCAACGGTTTTTACGTTTATAAGTAATTTCCGCTCCTGTTCAGTGAAAGCTGATCAGGAGTTTTTTTATGTAAAAACTTTACAAAACTTTACAAGAATCTGAAATATATTCATTCTGTAAAAAGAAAATCTCCCGTTCATAACTTTGAACAGGAGATTTTTTCAAAAAACGATACTGAAATCAACGACTTAATTAACTGTTTATATCCTTCAGGATATTGCTTAATTGCTCTAATTTTTCTTGTGATAAATTAAGTGTCTGCAAAGTCTTCATAATATCCGAAACAGCGGATTGCTGTCCGGTGATTTTTGTGAGTGCATCATTGAACTCGTTTTCTGTTATATGCATGGGGGACAGCGTGGCTGTTCCCTTATTTCTTTCCCCGTGAATAAAAATGCATATTGCGGTGGGGGTATGTGTATGGTAAAATCGTTTTATAGTAAAATTGACATTTATTTTTTTACGGTGTGAGGTATTATGAAAATTGTAACAAAAAAAACACATATGAGCGGTATTGCTCTCGGCGGTATCGGTGCGGGCAGTGTGGAGCTTTTTCCGGACGGTGAGTTCCATTCATGGCTTATTGCAAATCAGCCGAGAATAAGTAAGGTATGCTTTGAAAGAAAGGAAGATGACGGCGAGGGCAGTACGGGGGCACTTTCTTTTTATGTCCGTGAAAAAAAGGCGGACGGAAAAACGGTTGTCAGAAAGCTCGGTATGAAAACCGATGCCGATGACTTTACATACCGTATGTTCTCATGGAATAAGCCCGTTGAAAAAATTGAATTTGAGGGTAAATTTCCTTTGGCGAAGCTCTCTTATATTGACGAAGCCCTGTCCTGTAATCTGAAGCTTAATGCAGTGTCTCCCTTTGTGCCTCATAACAGTGACATTTCCTCCACACCGGGCTTCTATATGGATTTTGCAGTAGAAAACCCCACGGATGAGGAGCTTTGCATCAGTCTTCTGGGGACACTTGTACCCGATATGGCAAACAAAACAGAGGGAAACAGAAACTCACTTCATAAGACCGATAAGGGCGTGTTCGTTCACATTGAGCCCGAAACATATACCGAGTCCTCCTCCTGCGGAAATCTTTGTCTTTCCCTCAGCGGTGACGGTGAAAAATCTTATATTACAGCTGATTATTTCCGTTTTATGAGGGAATATATAGCCTGTTCCGATACAGATCTGGGAGTAACTCAGGAATCCGTTTTGTTCGGTTTCAGAGAAAAGGGACGACTTCCCAATAGCGAAATCGGAATCTGTCCGGAGAGAATACCTGAAAACCCCTCTTCATTAAGTGACGAAGAGCTTGATGCCTTGTTCAATGAGTATGAAAAATATCCCTTTTCACAGTCTATGCTCAGCCGTATAAGATACATCAAGCCTGATTTTCCCGCTTCCCGAGAGGAAAAAATCAAATTCTTCGGCTGCGATGAGGATAAAAGAAGGGGAGATGCCTTCGGTGCCTGTGCACTTTGCTCCGAGGTAACGCTTGCACCTCACGAAAAGAAAAATATCCGATTTATACTCACATGGTATTTCCCCAAGCTTTCCGGTGATGACGGAGAAATTATCGGTCATTACTATGAAAACCTTTATGACAGCTCATTGGCGGCTAACAAATATCTTGCAGAAAATTATGACGGTATTTATAATTCTGCAGTGGGATTTGCGGAGCTTATCTATTCAACAAGCTTGCCTGAAATTTATCCTGATGCGTGGTCATCCAATCTGTCACAGCTTGTAAAGGACTCTGTTTATATAAAAAACGGCAATTTCGGTCTGTGGGAGGGATTGGGCTATTGCGGACTTCATACCACGGACATAACCTATCACGCCTCCTTCTCACTTATCTGTCTTTTCCCCGATTTGCAGAAAAAGCAGATGAAAATGGGGGCAGCTTATCAGCGTGAGGACGGCAGAGTCCATCATTGCTTCAAGCCGGATATGAAAGCTACCGACGGCGGCTCCGACCGTGTTGACATCAGTATGCAGTTTGTATTAATGGTGCTCCGCGACTATCTTTTTACGGGTGACAGAGAGTATCTTTCTTCTCTGTGGGGCAATGTAATACGGGCAATGGAGTCAATGGAAAGGCTTGACACTGACCTTGACGGACTTCCCGATCACGATACAAGGCGAAATACCTATGATGCATGGAATTTTTCGGGCACTCCCGTTTATATTTCGGTGCTGTGGCTGGCGGCACTGAAGGCGGCTGTGATTATTGCTGATAAGATAGGGGATAAGACATATTTTGACAAGTGGAGCAATATTTTAGAGTCGGGTAAAAAAGCCCTTGAAGAAAAGCTCTGGAACGGTGAATATTACAACCTCTGGAGAAACAACGAGGAAACCGACGAGTCTCTTATGACCGACCAGCTTGACGGAGAATGGTTCCTTCGTATGACGGGGCTTTCGGGTAATATTCCCGATGAAAAGGTGGCTTCGGTTCATGAACTGATTTTTAATACTAATTTTGACAGTGAACAAGGTCTTCTCAATGCCACTGTGCCTGAAAATAAGAGGACAACGCTTCACACCTATAAAAACTGTCAGACCGAGGCTGTGTGGACAGGCATCGGCTATGCCTTTGCGGCACTCTCGCTTTCGGTGGGTAAAAAAGAAATCTCCGACAGGGAGATTCAGTCAATAAACGATAATCAGCTTCGCTTCGGTCATTTCTGGGATCATTGGGAATGCGGTCATCACTATACCCGTCCTATGTCAAGCTGGACGCTTCTTCACGCCGCATCGGGACTTTCGGTTGATTACGGAAACAAAAGACTGTCCTTTAAGCCTGTAAGCAAAAATATAACCATCCCCCTTTGCCTTCCCGATATTCTTGCAAGGGTTACATTTACTGACGGTAAATGTGATATAAAATGCATAAGCGGTGATATGAGTGACTGGCAGATAAGTGTACGGTAAGCTGACAGTAGAACAAAAAAACAGACACATCATTTGGAGTATTCTCCGTGATGTGTCTGCTGTTTTTTTGTTGTGACGAAAGCCCCGTTATCTTGTTTTGTTTATAAGTGCCGTAAGCTCATAACGGCTATGAACATTCAGCTTGCGGTAGATATTTTTTGTGTGGTCGTTTACGGTGTGAGCGGAAATGATGAGTATTTTTGCAATATCATTATTGCTGTATCCGCCTGCAATAAGATCTGCAACCTCAAGCTCTCTCTTTGAGAGGACAGAAAGTACACTATCCTCCAAAGTCTCGGGCTCAGTGACGGCTTCTTCAGTGTCTTCTTCTATATTTCCATTGTCTGACTGTATTTTCTGAGCTTCGGGTATCTTCTTTTTGATGTGATAAAGGAGATGAGGCTCAATCTGAAGGTAAACTATTACAAGCCCGACCATCACTATTGCATAAACAAGATAAAGCATTGACGGGGAATTTCGGAAAAGCTCAACCATACTGGTTTGTATAAGAACGGCAACAACGGCAAGTCCCATTGTAAGCGGTGTAAGAAAGCGTGAGGGATAGGTCTTCATCACTACAATGTTATAAAGCGGTATCATCTGACAGGGCACCATGCCAATGCCTATAAATGCACAGGCTATGAATGCAAGTGCAGGTACGTCTTTTGCGGCAAACATCAGCAGGAAGCCTATGCCGCCGACGGAAAGACAGGCACTTATAAGGCGGAAGGGATGTATTTTGACAAATTTATGGAGAATAAACATTGTGATGCACACTATTGCATCAACTGCATACGTGATAAACACGCCGTGCTTTATTTCACCTGATATTGCAGGGCCTGAAACAGCCATAAGTGAGCTTATGAAACAAAAAATATACGTGCCTGTAAGAAGCTTCATGGGCTTTGCTGCATTATCGCTCTTTTTTATATATTGGGGACAGTATTCTTTTTTTGCAGGTACTCTGAACAGAAATATTGATAACAGTACAATGGCGGCAACCGTGATAATTCTGAAGAACGGGAAGGTTATGGGAAGAAAATCATTTTGCACAACGGCAATGAGCATAACAGCAATGCCGTAAGCCAATGTCATATGTGTTATTGCATTTTTTTCCGAAAAATAATTGATGATTATAAATATTTCGAAGCTTATCATAAAGCAACAAAAGAAAACCTGTATATAAATGAGAATTTTCAGTATATCATCGGGAAAGGGAAAAAACAGACCGACGGCGGAAAGAAGAGCAATAATCACACTTATTCTTTCTGCTGTCACAACGCTTTGCGGAGACACGAGCATAAGGGCTATGGATAAAATATAACCGAGAATTATAAGGATGGTTATATTATCCATGGAAATCGGCAAAGGAGTTCTTCCGTTGATTGTAAGAGAAGGGCCCATAAAATAGATAAAACCCATCTGCCAGAAGCTGAACATGGAGAAGCATATAAGGAGCTTTAGGGGATATCCTTTAAGTTTTTTCTGATTTTCCGAAATTATCGAATATACCATAATATTTTCTCCTTTTCTTTGAAAAATACCCTTTTGGGTAGGAAAACCCCTTGAATAAGGGATAGTAAATAATGCCGATTTTTTCTATAATTTAGACAGAATACTAATTATATGAACATTATATCAACAAAAGCTGCCGGTTGCAACGGTTTTGGCTTTATTCGTCAGAGAACTATCAAAAATGGTAGGATTTCTGTTCTTTGTGTTGTGTGAGAGGGATAAAGATGAATGATAATTCCGATAAGATAAGATATTTTGATTACTGTAATCTTGCAAGACAGGAGTATGAAAATCTGCTCAAGGTTCATCCTGAGATTTTTTCGCTTTCTCCGAGAGAGCTGGAGGTCTTTGAGAAGCTTCTGTCCGATAAGACACTGTCGCAGATTTCAGAGGAATTGTATATTACATATTCTTCAGTTCACTTCCATACAAAAAATATCTATAAAAAATTAGGTGTCTCAAGCCGTAAGCAGATACTTATAAGGTATAAAGATTTATAAGGAGGGAAATTTTATGGGATTTTTTGAAAGAGCCATAAGGCGCGGCGTAAGTGAGGGTATCGGAAAGGCTGTTGGAAATGCGATTTCTCAGGCTATTGAACCGAAGGCCTCTGAGCTTATTAACCGTGCGACAAATCAGCTTGATAATGCTGCGGGGAATACACAGGCAAGAACTGAGAGTTATTCCGATGTTCAGACAGCATTTTCGGGCTTTGAAAAGGCGGCACAGAGCTTTGTGACAAAGCAGGCACAAAACATCAAAATCTGTTCCTCATGCGGAGAAACCGCACAAGCCGGACAGAAATTCTGTCAGTCCTGCGGAAGCGCCTTGCCTGATATGACTGTTGCCGAGACTGCACAATGTACATCCTGCGGCAAGCAGAATAATGTGGGGACAAAATTCTGCACAGATTGCGGAGCAAAGCTTCCTTCGGCAATAATGGAGGAGGAAGCTCAGAAGAGAGAGGCTGAACAGCTTTTGTCTCAATGGCAGATAAAATTGTCTTCGTATCCTGTATGGAATTTCGGCGGAGAAAATCTTTATATAGATGAATATGACGGATATATTGTTTTCGGTGCCGATTTCAGAAATAATGCCGGTGCTGCAAGAAATGCCTTTGAGCAGTACCGCAGTATGGCAAAGCAGAACGGCTTCAGACCTGCAGGTCAGTACCCCACAGATGACCATTTATATAAAATGACAGGCTCCGTTTGTTATCATATTGATTTTGAGCATAGCTTTGAAAGCGGAGGCGATCAGGTTTCTCTCGGCTTTATGACGGGTGAGCCTACAGGCGGCTTCAATTATGTGAAGCCCGAACCTCAGAAGCCTCAAAGCCTCAAGGATTTATTCAAATTTTAACTGTCAGAGGAGGAAAAAATATGACTAACTGTACTAACTGTTCAACTCAACTTGAAGAGGGACTGAAATTCTGCCCGAATTGCGGTGCGGCGGTGGTGGTAAAGGTTAATGAACCTGCCGAAGCTGAAGAGACAAAAAATGCTCAAAACGGCTTTGAAACTGCAGTTTCAGAAAAAATCAGTCACTTAAACGACACAAAGGATGATACGGACAGCTTTGATAAGGCTGATATCGAAAAAAATAAGGTAATGGCAGTTCTTGCATACATTATATTCCTGATTCCTCTTTTTGCGGCAAAGGATTCACCCTTTGCAAGATTCCACACTAATCAGGGCTTGGTTCTTGTTATTGCCGCTCTCATTTCATCTGTTATTGCTGCTATTCCCGTCATCGGTTGGATAATTGCTCCCGTTATCGGTATTGCTGTAACCGTGCTTGCAGTTATCGGTATATTGAATGCTCTTAACGGCAAAGCAAAAGAGCTTCCCTTAATAGGAAAATTCAGGATTCTTAAGTGAGGCTCCTCATTAATTCTAAGAAAGGAAAAAACAGATTATGAAAAAGACGCTATTGGTAATATTTTCCGTTTTAATGCTTATTGCCGTGCTTGCTGTGTCGTCATCGGCTTATACCGTTGACGGTGAAACGAGCTTGCCCATCCCCACGCAGGCCCCCGAAATATATTATATCTCGAATGATGCCCGAGATAGCGGAGATCGGGTATTTGCAAACTATATCAATTCCGAAGAAATTATAGAAATGTCAAGGGAAGTATCAGTGCTTGGTGAAGAGGCCTTTCTTGCAAAATACGGCTTCAATATAAGCACTGAGGAAGATTCATGGGATTATGCTTCAATTGATACTTATGTTCAGTTTGCTTATTCCTTCGATAATGTGAATTGGATAAATGACAGTGACTATGCGGATTACGACGATACCTACTGGCTTCCCACCAGTATTAAAAATCCTGAAGACAGCTCTCAGTATTCTTATTATAATCTGCCTAATACATCCTGCTCATTCGACTGGTTTGATTATAAAAATATTTTTGATCTCACAGGCATAATTGAGTGGTATTTTGAGGGTTATCATGCACAGCTTGCTTCAAATATGACTCAGGGCAGAGCCTTCAGAACAAACATCAATGACGAGGATACGGGCTACAGCGTAAACTTCAACAATGAAACTCTTTATGTTAAAGCCAGGTACCGTCTGTGGTATTATACCTACATTTACGGTGTGGGAAGAAGCTACAATGTATTTTATTCTCCCTGGTCCGAAACCGTTTCCTACAACAATACCTCCAAGGGGCTTACCTATGAAATGCCTGTTGAAGGAAATATCAATGAGGCTCCTGTGATTAAGCATATCAGGACAGAAAAATCAGGCGATTCATCATACTACCTTATATCAATAAACTATCCCGACACATTAAAAAGAGCAGGAGCAGCCGCTGATGCTGCTTACCATAATTATGATGATGAGTATGATATTTTCCTTGATGATG
>JAZNRX010000178.1:0-3797 GCA_045590915.1 Acutalibacteraceae bacterium
AAAGCACCTGCACTTAATACACTGTTCAGTATTAACGAAATGAGATGCTCTTTTTGCTTTTCCTTGCCGAAAAGAAAAGCGGCGGCGGTAATAAAGGGAACAAAGGACAGAGCGAAGACAGGATAAATGGCAGTGCCGGTGATTATTCCCACAGTTCCCGTCAGTGTATGTTCCGAAAATGCCATAAGCAATAATGTAATAAAAAGAATAATAAACATTATTGCAGGGGAGTGGTCTGCATTTACGCTTGCTATTGCTTTCTCTGAGTGAATTCTCATCATTCCCAGAGCAGCAAAGAGCATAAGAGGCAAAATATGTAAATGCAATTCGGGCTCCTTTTGGGAATTGCGGATAAAGGGAAATAAAAGAATTGTAATGAGTGCATATTCACCAAAAAGAATCAGCGGATAAGTTGAACTGTATGAAATAAAAGCCCTTCCGTCAGCATCGTCATATCTGAAAGCAAAATAGAAAGCGTAAATAGCAAGAGCAGTCAGGGGAATCAGCAGGGAAAGTATTTTTGTATAGTTTTCTTTTTTTAAATTTTTCTTTTTCATATCATCACCACACAAAAACTATACTTAAATAAAAGAGAACAACAAATATGAATACGGTCTTGTATTTTGAAAGGAAGGTCATTATTCCGTCAAGGGCTTCTGTGACAGGCTTTGCTTTTTCCTTTATAAACAGTGCCAACAAGAAAAGCTGGGAAATAACAAGAAGTGACAGCCATCTTGATGTGTCAGAGGAGGTAAAGCACGCGAACACCTGAACAAGAGGAGTAATAAGACAAAGGAAATAAGTGAATTTCTCGGCTTTGTCCTGTGTTATACTCATTGCCTTCTTCCAGATGATAACAAAAAATGCAGTTAAAGGGCTTACCAGAATAAAATCTGCAATAAGACCGCTGACACTTCCGTCAATGAAGGTAAAAACAAAATAGCCGTAAAATGCCCTTGCTAAATCTGAAGCATCTCTTATCCATTCGGGCAGGGAATATTTTTCTAAATAGTAATCATAGGATATTTCATCATAGGGACGGAAGGCCTCACCGCAATATATTTCAAACTGTGTTATTTTGTCGCCGGCCTTATTTAATATATACTGTGTGAATTCATCGAATGAGATTACGTTGAAGGTACGGCTTGTGGAAAAGAAATATATTGTTGAGGATACACTTACGAGAATCATAATGCCGGTTATGATATATGAAAACCTGCTTTTCTCTTTAATGCACATATTAAGAAAGAGGATGTATATAACAGGCATAAAGGCAAGAACAAAGGAATAATGAGCCCAACCGCCGAGAATTATGAATAACGGTATCAGGCAGACAGAAGCTTTGTTTTCACCGGCAAGAAGACATATTGAAACAGCAAGGAGCCAGTAAATGTCAAGAAGCTCAAAGAGATTTATGAAGCTCATAAAGCCGTAGGGGAATACTGCAACAATAAGGCTTATAAAGAAAAGCTGCTTTCCGCTTTTTTCTTCTGCCGGCTTTATGCATTTCCCGAGGAAGACTGCAGTCAGCATAAACGAAATAATGACAACAATCAGGTGAAGGCAGAAAACATTTGCTTTTGTGGGGTGCTCCCACAAAAGTCCCGTTATTGAGCCCACAAGCGTGCGGGAAATAAGCCCTGCCTTCACATCAACCAGGTGCATCGGATATATTATATCCGACATCAGATCTTCCTTGGTGAAGAACAGGAGAAAATTTATTGACAGGGCAGCAAAAACTGACAGCTCATATTTTATTTTCTGAAAAAGCAATTGACTCTGTTTCATCTTTTATTCCTGTAACCTTTATTAATAAACCGTTCCCGATATCCTCAGTTTCTCCGTCAAAAAGAGCATAGGCAAAATTAGCAAGAAGCTTGGGGGGTATATCCATTATGCCGTTTTCTGTATACATGTAGCTTGATACATATATATAATCAGGGATGTTTTCGGGGAATATTTCATAATAAGCTCTGAATCTGTTGCGAACTTCAGGGTGAGTTAATTGGTCGGCAATGAACCAGCCTGAATGGGCACCAATCTTGAATTCCCCCTCGATATACATTGAGGGAATGTTGTCAACGATAAAAAGTCTATCATCGGGTGAAAGGATTTTTTGTATTCTTTGAGCATCATGGTATATGCTGGTAAGTGCCAAAGCCTGATCATCGGGAAGGATAATTCCTGCATATGTGCCTTCGGTTACTTTTACACTTTTAAATGATGATCTTGTAAAAGCAAATGTGCAGACTGTTGAAGTGATATGGAAGCCGGAAAAGGCGAAAACGAAAATTGCAAGAAGCAGAGCTGTCAGACGATTCAGGGCGGTTTTTGTTTCATTTATCTTAATTTCTGTTAAAAGTCTGCTTGCCGACAGCAGAACTCCTGCTGCTGCAATCAGATAGCCGTTTACACTTGCGTGGAGTCTCAGGTTTGAACTTATCGTCATCATAAGAGCGTAAAGCATTCCTGTGCACCAGAAAAGAATAAAGTTTTTGTGATTTTTCTTTTCTGCAATGAAGAAAAAGGGCAGTCCCGTGAGTGCTAAGGGTAGCAGAATAAAATTTACATCGTCCGTTTCAGTTGTTCCGTTTGTAAAAATCAGCCTGTAGCAAAATATACAAACGAAAAATAAGGAGGCTGAAAATGCGAGAATTACCGAAGCGGATTTATTTGTTTTTTTTAGAAAAATGCATAAAACCGTACACACCGTACTTATTACAAGGGGAGCAACACCTGCTGCCATAGTCATATCGTTGAAAAACTGTACTAAGGAAAAGGTTTTTATCCCGAGGGTTTCTGTTATTTTCATATGCTCCACATCAGAAAGAATCCCCGGAATGCATTTTATAATTGTCTCAATGTCGGAGTTTTTCAGAAGTAAATAAAGGAAAAATATGAGAACGGGAAGAATTCCTATGATTGTCAGAAAAAGAGCTTTCAAAGTGAAGGGGAAGGGTGTTTCTTTTTTTGAAAATTGTTTTTTAGCAGTAAATACACATACCACAATAAAATATATAGCGTAAAAGACAAGCCCTATGGGTTGGCAGAGAATAAACGTTGCAATAAGGGAGCCTGAGAGAAGCATTTTTATGTCAGAGGGGTTATCAAAGAGAGAGTATGCCGTGCAGATGAGGAGCAGAAGAGTTGATATGCCTATGGTGTTGTAACTGAGAGTTCCTCGTCCGATAACAGAAAAAAGCATAAATGAGATGCTTATCATTACTGACACGGCACCTTCGCTTTTTAATGTTCTGTATATGACCGTTCCCGTGAATATCTGCATCAGACAGAAAAGGAGCCTTATGTAAAGAATTATCCCCTTTGTGCCGCCTGTGAGACTAATAAAAATTTTTACAGGAATATATGTCAGTACAGCCGACAGCTGGGACAGATGCCATTCATCCGTAAAAAGACCGTCTCCGTTAATAAGCCGCACGGGGATTGTGATATAGAATGCCTCGTCGGAAATGGTGCCGTCAAAAAAGGCAACAATTACAAGATAAATAAAAACGGCACAGAAAATGACAAGTGCCGCTATGTCTGTTTTTGGCATAGCTCTAAGCTTCAGTAGTAAACTTTTCATAAAAACTCCGTTTGCAGTGAGAATGTTTTTAAGAGAACCGTAATGAGTATATATTATTATATCAATTATAAAAAAAACAGTCAAGCACACGGGTGTGATATAAATTGTTTATATGGGTTGTTAATTATTTGTTCATAAAAATAGTAAAAAGTGGGTATATTTGAATAAGCTATTGTTGAAAATAGCCATTTTTTATATATGTTTTTTGTGC
>JAZNRX010000179.1:0-11046 GCA_045590915.1 Acutalibacteraceae bacterium
TGTCATTTTATCGGCTTCCTTCCATGGCATTTTTTGCACCGCCTTTCGGTGCTATTTTACCATAGGACTTACCGATGTGCTGACACATTCACTTACCTATCTGCTGACACTTTCCACTTACCGATGTGCTGAAACCGGACAGCTCTGCTTCCGAACATTTTAAGCATCTGCCTTACCAATCTTTTGGGGGTATTCAGCCCAGAAAGCAAGAAACTATTCACTATACACTCCCTCAGTTTTCGCAGAAAACGGTGAAGAGAGAGATATGTCTTTGTCTTTATCTTTATCTTTATCTTTATCTTTATCTTTGTCTTTATCTTTATCGGCATTTTTGGTAACCAAATTATACGACTGGTACTTTTGGTAACCAGTGGTATCCGATTCACTGATAATTAACTCTTTGCGTTAAAAATCAACGCGAAGCGTTCCGATAATTCTGCATTCTGCATTTTATTCGCAACGCAGTTCCGAAATTCCTGATTCCTCATCCCTAATTCATAATTACAAAAGCGTACCGACATTTGCCGATACGCTTTAACATATATCATTAATTATTTACCGAAGTTATAGTTAGGCTTAACCTTTTCTTCAGTCTTAGCAGACTCAATAATTGCAAGACAAACCTCAACTGTTTTTGCGCCCTCGTAAACGCTTGTTTCCATTTCGGCATCAGCAAGAATTGTATCTGCAAATACCTGGAATTCCTTAACATAGTTGTGGTTGTTAACGTCAATTTCAATAATCTGGGGTTTTTCGGGTGCTTCATCCTTTTCATCTACAACAAAAAGCTGCATTGTAGGTGAAGTATTGTCACAAATGATTGTGCCCTTTGTACCGTAAATGCAAGTACGCATTGTGTAATCTCTCTTACAGCCTGTGGAAACGAAGACCTTGCCCATAAGATTTTCATTGAATTTCATAACGGCAACGGTGGCATCGTCATAAGCTACCGTGGGAAGAAGCCTGTGTGTGCCGTAGGCGAACACCTCAACGGGATCTCCGACAAGCCATCTTATAAGGTCAACGGCGTGACAGCCGCCGCCGATAACACCGTGACGGAGGGGATCGGCTCTCCAGTTATCAACAAGCTTCATATAGTCGTGGGCATATTCGGACTCAACAAAATATATATCCCCGATAACACCCGAGGAAACAATTTCCTTTGCCTTTATAAAGGAGGGAGTGAAGCGGCATATCTGTCCCACCATAAATTTACTTCCCGATTTATCAGCCGTGTCAATTATTTCCCTTAAATCCTCTCTTGTGAGGGCAAGAGGCTTTTCGCAAAGTACATGCTTTCCCGCCTTCAGAAAATCACAGGAAATTTTTTTATGAAGCTGGTCGGGCACTGCAACAGTCACAATATCAATATCCTTGTGAAGAAGCTCGGTGTAATCAGTGTACCGTCTGTCCTCAGGAATACCGTATCTCTCCCCTGCAAAGCGAAGATTTTCCTCATCGCAGTCGCAGATTGCAGAAATCTCGGCACCCGAAGCCAAAGCCCCTTCAATATGCGACATTCCGAACTTAAGCCCGATATTTGCAACCTTAATTATCTTTTCCACAATAAACCCTCTCTTATTCAGACCTTCACCGTCTGTTTTTTCTCATTATACAAAGCCTGTATTCTGTCTAAAATTACCTTTGCTCTTTTCTGAGCTTCCGTTTCATTCTTAAAATTCAGAAGTATTTCATAGGCATCCGAAGCCAGAGGCAAGGCATCCTCATAATTCCCCTCAAATTCAAGAAGCAACGCCTTTGTCTGAATTGCCCTCGAATAAAGAACTGCATTTTTCCCGAGAACATATTCAGCTATCTTAACGGCATTTTCCGCATATGCGAATGAGAGTCTTTCAAGAGGCTCATCATACACTCTGCACCAATCAAGAAGTGCCCTTGCCATATAATCATAGCCCAACAAGGTATATCTGCTGTATTTACCGTAAAGCCTTCTTCTCTCATCAAGAGACCGACTCTTATAATCTATTTGCAGATTAACAAATTTCTTCTTCTCCTCGTCATCCTCACTCAAGGCACATTTCTGCTGATAGCAGCTGCCCAGCTGATTATAAACAAGAACGCGAAGCCTTAAGGGCTGATCGCTTTCCAGATTATTCAGTGCCGCAAGTCCCTTTTTGATTGCCTCATCATAATTCTTCTTATCATACAGAATAACACAGTAATGATAATTGCACTGAGCAATGTTTGCCTTCTTGTCGGTGCCCTCCATAGTCTCATTGAGATAATCAATAAGCTTATCAAGACGCTGTCGGGCGGCATCGGCATCCCCTTTTCTTAAAAGAAAGCATATATTTCTTTCAACACAGGCATATAAGCTCGGCTCTTCCGAAAGACAGGCGCCGAATTCTTCACTGATTTTTTTAAAATCATCAAGGGCGGTATCCTCGTTTCTTGTCAGAGCAGTTTCTGCCTTAAGCACCCTCGCTCCCACATAATAACGCAGAGCCTCCTTCTTCTGAGCCTCCGATAAGTCATTATATCTTTTTTCTGTATCATCAGCCAGCCTGTCGGCATAGGAAAGGTGTGAGCAGCGGTATGCCTCAAGCTGCAGGTCATACATAAAACGGTGATGTGCAAAAAGACGCTCCTTCTGCTGACGTGTGCCCAGCTGCAGAATTTTATCATACACATATTTCATCGTTTCAAAGGAATGAACGGTCTTACTGCCCGTAAAGCCCCATGAAAATGCCGCAGTATCCGAAACCGAAAGACATTTTTCGCAGTAGGAAAGAATAAGCTCCTTGCCCCTTTTCTCATCTACGGTATACCCGCTTGCCGCGTCCCTGTTTACAAGCCATTCATTGAAGGTTTTGTGACAGAAGGAAAGAGTACAGCCTGTTTCTTCAATATTTTCCTTAACAAAGGACCGCATAATACGAAGAAAACCGGAAAGCTCTGCATCCGTCCATCCGAGAATATCCATAAAATTTCTGTCAGATATTTCTCCCCTGTCGGCAACAAGAACCGCAAGAGGCAAGCTGACCTTATTATAGTCGGTGTCTTTGAAAAGTCTGTCGAAATAATCTAAATATAAGCCGTTTATATCTGAGGGTAACGAATCGGGATCATCAAAAACAGTGTGATCCTTTTCATATGCATCACAAAGCTTTTCCGCAAAAATGAAGGTATGATCACAACGCTCGTTTATGTAGCTTATTGTCCGTTTGCTGACAAGACCTTCATCAATATACTTTTTTAATCTGTGAATAAGATATTCATAAACATCCTCTTTGCTGTCATCACAGGAAAGGTTAATCTCTCTCTTATCAAGCTTCTCGAACTTACTTTTAATATCATCCTCACCCCGAGATGTGACAACAAGCTTTACCCAAGAGGGAAGCTGTTCTACGGGGGAAGAAACCAGAAGCTCCGCCAAGGGATTTTCATTATTGAAGACCGCCTCGTCAGCTCCGTCAATAACAATAGCACATACATCTCTTTTTCCGTCTATGCTTTTTCCCTGAAGGCAGTTTGTTATCAGAAAGGAAAAAAGATCTGCAGGCTTCATATCCTTAAAGAATTTATCATTCTCTCTTGCGAAGCTGAAAAGCTTCTCCATATCCTCAATTTCACCGAGATAGTGATTTGTGTCCGAAAGCTTTGTTATGAGTGCCTGTCTGTAATCGGGCATTCTCGTTGCCATCTGAAAGGCTACTGAAATTATAAATGAATGTATTGAGTCCTTATTCTGATTTGTCCATTCAAAGAAATAGCCTGCAACAACCTTTGGATGATAGTGCATACGGTGAGCAATAAAATGGCTTTTTCCGAAGCCCGCACCTCCGTGTATCCATAAAAAGCGTTCATTGTCTCTGTGGGAAAGATAGTCCTCAAAGCTGTCCCACAGCCAGTCTCTCCCTATCATTTCCTTGGAAAGAAGCTCGTTACAGCGGCTTCTTCTTATGTCGGGAGACAAGCTTTTTCTCAAGCCCTCAATCTCACCGTGAAAACGGAAAATTGTATCACTTTCAAGTGCATCAAGAATAAGAAGAAATCTGTCTTCAAAATATTCCTCAAATTCGGAGGTTCCCCATTTTTCCTTCCAGTCACTCATATTGAGATACTGAACGGTTGAAACTGTGGGAGGAATATCCACCTGTTTTTCAGACTCAAGAAGAATGGTAACCATTGTCAGTCCCGGCACGCTGACGGCAATAGCAAGCTCGTCACG
The DNA here is from genome assembly GCA_045590915.1 of Acutalibacteraceae bacterium. Lineage (GTDB taxonomy): Bacteria > Bacillota > Clostridia > Oscillospirales > Acutalibacteraceae > RUG806. Next base: position 4,193 of record JAZNRX010000179.1, read on the forward strand.
GCACACACCCTGTGTTTTTTCCTCGCGGCGCATAGCATACTGCGACAAAAACGCCACCACACTGTCCGAAGACGTGATTTCCCTTTGGAGCCTCTCACGCCAGTTTTCACCCGTGCGGATTTTTTCATCAATAAAAACCTGATAGTTTCTCTCCTCTTCAAGCCTTTTTCTTATAAGCTGAACTATAGGTCTGTTTTCATCCTCATGGCCATAACTGAAAAATAATTTTACCTTTTCCATATACATCCTTCTTTTAAACTGCTGTATTATGCCATTTTTTCAAGCATCTCGGGAGTTACCTCATATTTCACGGGCTCGCCCTTTTTGAAGCGTTCAAGCTCATCCATCATATAATAAGCCATTCTCTGCGGCTCGTCCCCTGTGCTTCCTGCTATATGGGGAGTCAAAACCGCATTGGGACACCAGAAAAGCGGATTTATGTAAGGGAAAAATTCCTTTTTTATAACATCGGCAACAAAGGTTCTTGACGGATGCAAAAGCAGTGACAGTGCAAGAGAATATTCCGCAACCTGTGCACCTCTGCCAGTGTTTATAAAGACTGAATGCTTTTTCATTTTTCTGAAAAGACGGTAGCTGAACACATTTTCCAGCTCCTTTTTGTTTGCAAGGTGATTGCTTATAACATCACAGGTTGAAAAAAGAGTGTCAAGGTCAACAAGCGTTACCCCAAGCTCCCTTGCTCTTTCTTCACTGACAAAGGGATCGTAAGCAAAAACCTCGGCATCAAGAGACTTAAGCCTTTGTGCCACCATCTGTCCTATGGCACCAAGTCCCGCAAGACCTATTTTACATCTGAAATTTCCCTTTGAAAAATTGGCGTGTGCCAGAGAATAGGCAGGCAATATCCTGTAGAATTTCGAAGCCTGAAAATATCCCTTTGAGGCAAGGCTTATCTGTGCGAAGGTATATTCCGCCACAGGCACGGCATTTGCCGCAAAGGCACTGAAAACCCGCACCCCGCAATTAAGAAAGGGACGGGCAAAATACTGCACCGTTCCCGCCGCATAGAAAACCGCTCGGAGACGGGGCATATATTCTCTTATTTCCTCCTCGGTAAAGCGGGGCATTCCCCATGTGGAAAAGCCGATTTCACAGTCCTTGAGAAATTCTCTGTTATCTTCAAGATTTTTTCTGTTTATTTTCCCTGAAAGCTCACCGTAGGAAGAAAGCTTTTCCAACACCTCACGGGTGTAAACCTTACCCATCTGCAAATCATTTGTTCCGAAAAGTGCAATTTTCATAAAATCACCCCATAAAAACAGTATATCAAAGAAGTGTTTTCAAATCAACAGATTTAAAAAGCAAAGACCTTCACAAAAAATGCGAAAGCCTTGTTTTCCTAATTCCTTTTCAGGTCATCGGTTGGAGGTTTATTTATATTCAAAAAAGAACTGTCGACATTTAAGTTGACAGTTCTAATTAGAAAGAAGATAAGTAAGCAAAGTCTTTTGGAAGATTTATTTCTTTAAGATCAACCTTTGATGCTTTGTATGTAATCTCGGTATATAAGTTTTCACTTTTGTATTTTCTGAAAATTGCAATTACTCTTGCGGTTTTTGACACATAATTCCTAATGTCACCTTTTAGCAAGGTATTTGGAATATAACGTTTCTTATTTCCTGTTGTAACGAACCCTATACAAGCTTTTTCACCGCCTACCAATTTATCTGTAATCAATTTCGGATTGTAAGAATTATAATCACCAATCATTTTAGCTGAAAGACTTTTGTTGATAACCATTGGAAGTACAGATAATTTTAATTGACTTGTTCCATCCTCTGCAAAATCAAAATCCTTTTTACTTAATCTATGTTCTACGCATTTATTGAAAAAATCTGTCGGACTCTTCTCAGCATCGTGCTTGCTAAACTTTAAGCCGGTCAGGTGCATAAAATTACTTGCATCAAAAGTAAATTCAATCAATGTAATTCGACTATGTTTATCCTGACACACAAAAAGCAGTGTTCTGTTGACAAGTTCATTTTTATATTTTTCTGCACACGAAGTGACAATCGATATTGCATCTTCCTTTTTTAATTTGCTCACTTTTTCACATCTTTTCACTATCACAAAATTTAAAGGGAGACGGTAACACCGCAGTGCTACACATCTCCCTTTGTGACTGGTTTTTCCGTTGTCCGCCAACACTCAGGTCTTTACACCCTGCATCTAATCAGGTTTTTCCGTTGCCTGCCAACTCTCAGGTCTTTACATCCTGCATCAATTTCGGATTTTAGGTGCCAGCCGCACCAGTGGGATGTCGCCCACTAACCCGACGAAGAGAATGACTTCTTTTCTTCGTTTTAATTGTAGTCGATTTATTTAGTTTTGTCAAGGAATTTACTAAACTTAACAACTACACAAACAGTATATGCGATTACAAGAAAAATAACACATTAAACACCAAAACCCCTAACGGTCAGTATTCGAGGTTTGATGCTTTCAATAAAGAGAATAGAACTGTATGTTTTGGTTCTATCTTTTATTTTTTATCAACCGAAAATGTGTGCCATTGTAATGCGAAGTTTTTTTAATTCCTTTTCAGGTCATCGGTTGCGGGGTTGTCAATAAGCTCACCGTCTTGGGAAAATCTTGAGCCGTGGCAGGGGCAGTCCCATGAATGCTCCGCCTTGTTATATTTCAATGCACAGCCAAGGTGGGGGCACCTTGGTACCGTGGGAGTGATAATTCCCGTAACAGAATGAAAAATGTTGGAAAGAAGCTGTAAACGGAATACGCTTCTGTGAGGGGCAAACACATCCCCATAGGGATTTTTCACGCCTGTCACCATATCGCTTAAAATATCGGCGGCTGCCACGGATGTGCACATTCCCCATTTGTTGAAGCCTGTTGCCACAAAAAGACCTTCCGCATCCTCGGCATAGCTTCCGATGTAGGGAACTGAGTCAAGACTCATACAGTCCTGTGTGGCAAAGCGGTAAGAAATTTCTGCTTCGGGGAAATTTTTTTCACAAAAATCTTCAAGAACCCCAAATGCTCCGCCCTTTTTTCCCGTGCGGTGATCTCCTCCCCCGATAAGAAGATAATCCTTGTAATTTCTGAAGGAAAGACCGTCTTCCCTGTCTTCAAGATACATTCCGTTTATCTCGGGAGTATTTTTTGTCGCCAGAACATAGGAGCGGTGCTGATATAATTTGAGAGAATATCCGCCGTGCTTATTTATTACGGGAAAATGTGTTGCCACAATTATTTTTTCTGCCGTCACACTGCCCCCGAGACAACGCACCTTTTTGGGTAGAAATTCAATCACCTTTGAATTTTCGTATATTTTCAAATCCCGTGCCACACCGAAAAGGAACTTAAGAGGATGAAACTGCGCCTGACGGGGCACCTTCACCGCACCCTTACAATTCACAGGCAGGGGAAGTTCTGATACAAACGAAGCTTCAATCCCCAGCTTTTCATAGGCTCTTATTTCCGCTTCAATTTTTCTTTTGCTGTCACAGGAATATACAAAAGCATCCTTTTCCTCAAAATCACAGGGGTATTCCTTCGACATTTTACGAAGCTTCTCAACGGCATTTTTATTGGCGCAAAGATAGTGATACGCCTTTTCCTGTCCGATGCTTTTTATCATTTTATCGTAAATAAGACCGTGCTGAAAGGTTATTTTCGCAGTGGTATTTTTTGTGATACCCGAGCCTATGCTCTTAGCCTCAAGCAAAACACAGTCAACACCGCGAGAACTCAGCTCCTTAAGGCACAAAACACCTGCAAGTCCGCCGCCCACAATCACAACATCCGTCTTTATATCCCCCTGCAATGCGGGAAAGCCCTTATTTTCTGCCGTCGCAGTCCATATAGAATTCATAAAAAAACACCTCAAAAGCATTATGCCCGAAATTACGGTAAATAATTACAAAAGGCATCCCGAAAAAATCGGAACACCCTTTATAAGTATTTCTCCTGTCACAACAAGCAATACCACAGTATTACCTTGTCAAGAGATTATCTGATACCGAATTTACTGCAAAAGCCCAGAACTACATTTCTGAAATGCTCGTGCCTGAAATTATTTTTCACATCACTGACATCAACATACATTCCCGACATAAGATTTCCGATGATAGCCTCCGCCATAAAGGCTTCAAAAACATAATCATCGGTGAAGGCGGGCTCTATATCTGTGTTCATTTCCTCATTTATGCCCTTTATTGCACTGCGGTAGATTATATTATCCCGTCCTAAATATTCTCCCGCATTTTTAAGGCAAAGAAGCCCTGCCTTCATATCGGAAACACTGATTTTTCCTTTATAGAACACCTGCTTCTCACCTCCTGAAAGAATATTATCAATGCTTGTTTCAAGAACCTCTGCAAGACAGGGAAGAATTGCGGTATCGGGAAGAGTTTCCCCTCTTTCCCATTTGCTGACCGCCTGAAAGGATACTCCCACACGCTCACCCAATTCTGCCTGCGTCAGTCCCTTGTTTTTTCTCAGCAGAGAAATCTGAATGCCGACTTTTTTTACATCCATAAGCATACCTCCCTTGTGTCAAAGCAATAATATCACAGATAAGAGAAAAATAGAATAACTTATTATTTGATTATTTTTTTTAACTTTTCAACCGAAAAAACCGCTTTTTGTTTCTCTTAGGGCACTAAAACCCTTTTGCTACATATTGTAGCGGAGTGTTTTTTTCTTTTTATCGTGACACAAGGGTGATTTAATGGTAATATAAACTTGACAAGGAAAACTTAAATCCCCTTGCAGAAAGGATGATACAATATGAAAATTTCCAAAAACCTTAAAAGACTGCGAAGCGAAAAGGGCATAACTCAGGAACAGCTTGCAGAAATGCTTTTCATTTCCCGTCAGTCTGTTTCAAGCTGGGAAAACGACAGAACTCAGCCTGATATTGAAATGCTTGGAAAGCTTTCGGAAGTTTTCGGGGTTTCTCTTGAGGAGCTGATTTACGGCAAAAAAAGAAACACAAGCCTTGAAACAGAAAAACCCAATTATAATACAACTCTCCTTCTGGTTTTTTCAATTTTAGGCTCACTTCTTGCGGGAACAGGTATCATTCTTGTTTTCGTATATTTCTGGCAGCAGCTTCCCCATCTTTTCAAGGCAGTACTTTCTTTGTTACCTCTTATTGCGGGACAGGGAGCAGGAGTTTTTGTTCTTATTAAGAAAAAAGACAAAATCCCGTGGTGCGAGGGTGCAGGTGTTTTATGGACAGCAGGCATCGCCGCAACACTCGCTATGGTTTATAATGTATTTGAACTCGGCTTTAACTGGGAATCACTTCTTCTTATTGCCGGCATAATGCTGATCCCCGTGCTTTTTATGCTGAAGTGCGTTGCCCCTGTTATAATTTTTTACGGTTCAACAATTATGTGGTTCTTCGCCTTGGCATCACAGGGAAATATTTATATTATGCTCACCGTCACAATTCTTCTTCTGGGTATAGGCTGTTTCTTTACGGCACAAAGGGTAAAGACGGAAAAGAAAAGCATACGGGCTGTTTATTCTCACTGGATAAGTGTTTTCTCTGTGTCAATATTCTTTATAACACTTGCATTTAATTTAGACGGTGATTTTCCCTTGGGTGTATTCTCCTCGGGTGCAATAGGACTTTGCCTTCTTCTTCTCTCTCTTAAGGAGCCCGATATTGTTATGCCCTACAGATTAACGGGACTTATGCTTTCCTCTCTCTTTCTTTTCGCCACAGGTGCCGCTTATTACGGAAGGCTTCGCAGAGAAACGGAAAACCTTGTCTTCGTTCTGGCTTTAGTTTTTGCGGTTATTATAGCTCTCGCATATATCCTTATTACAAAAACAAAGCTTAAAAACTTCTTTCTTAATGCATATCTTCTCGCAGGCATTGCAGTCCTTATCGTTTACCCCGCAGTTTTATTCCTGTTCCCCTTTGAAAGAATAGGAAATGACGATGAGGTTTTCATAACCGTAATGAAGATAATTGCAATAATTGCAAACATTCTTCTTATAATCTCGGGCGGCAAGGAAAAGCGGCTTCTTTTCATAAATACAGGCTTCATTTCAGTGGCGGCACTCACCTTCCTCATTGTATGGCAGTCCGACCTTTCAATGCTCGTAAACGGCTGTCTTCTTACGCTCTTCGGTGCGGCACTTCTTATAATCAACTATAAGCTGGCAGGAAGAACAAAAAATACACCCGTCCCTCAGACTATATCCAAGGAGGTGCAGGAAAATGAATAAAAAGCTAAAAGCAACCCTTGCCCTTACCCTCATAATTCAGCTTCTCATTCCGTCCTTTCTTCTGTGGCATCACAATTTCGTTCTCAACTCTGCAAGAGCTCTTGAAGAAGAATATACACTCCGTCTTTATTTTTTCAATTTTTCCGACGGTGTATCAAATCCCTCACCTGAGCAAGAGAATGTTATACAGTTTTCTGCCGCACCACTGTCATATATAAGCTCCCGCAAGTATACCGTCACCGTCAACAGCAAAAATATAGTAACCGGTGCCCCGAGGCTCACTGACGAAAATAAAACAGACACATGGTTTTACGGCAGAGCCTATAGTAAAAACTCAAGAATAACCCCTGACAAATACAGCGTTACCGAGGGAACGGATATTGACAGCATCGAGAGAGAGCTTTCTATTGAAGCCGTAAAAAGCTCTGACGACGAAAGCAGAGAATTCCCCTACCTCACAGCAAAAATATACAAGGGCGTATTCCTACCCACCGCAATATATTTCAAGGGTGAAAAAATTATAGATATTTTTCTTTGATAAGGACCTATAAGAAAAAATCTTACGATTTATCAACCCCCTACCCCCAATCTCAATGTCATTAAGTTAAGAAAAACCGAGTTTCACAATG
>JAZNRX010000180.1:0-13564 GCA_045590915.1 Acutalibacteraceae bacterium
CGTAGCATGGCACAGGGTGGCAGAAATTAATGATTAATCATTAATTTCTGCAGTGAAATTCATTCCTTTCGGAATGAGTGATATTATTGCTTCGCAATAGTGATATTGCCCTTCGGGCAGTGATATGTTTTCCTGCGGAAAATGTTGAGGAAGATGCTTTTGCATCTTGCTCCGCTGACGCTCTATTTTCCTCGGTGACAGGAAACCGGCATACGGAAAATCTCCGAATTCCGAATTCCGAAATCCGAATTACCTTTGTTCTTTGTGTGGTGCCGAATGACGTGCAATACATTCCGTACTGCTTCAGAGATATATATTTTTTCGAAAGGAAGAAAAAACAATGAAAAAGATTATTGCTCTTGCTCTTGCACTTGTAATGGTCCTCAGCCTTGCAGCTTGCGGCGAGAAGCCCACAGGCGATGAAACTGTAAAGTCTCTTGCAGTTTGTCTCTCCTCTGAGCCCGACACTCTCGATCCCGCTCTTAACTCTGCAGTTGACGGCGCTACAATGTGCGCACACCTCTTTGCAGGTCTTGCAAAGTGGTCTCAGGACGCAGAAGGCAAGCTTGTTATCGTAGCAGACTGTGTTACAGAGCTTGTTGAAGGCGTTGCTAACGAAGACGGCACAGTTACTTACACATACACACTTAAGGATGGTCTTAAGTGGTCAGACGGTAAGGCTCTTACCGCTGCTGATTTCGTATTTGCATGGAACCGTGCAGCTTCTCCCGTACTTTCAGCTGACTACAACTACATGTTCGATGTAGTTAAGGGCTATGCTGAAATGTGGGAAACAAACGATGCTGAAGAATTCGTAAATCCCGATGCTAAGCTTGCAGTTGAAGCTACTGACGACAAGACTCTTGTTGTTACACTTTCAAATGCAGTTGCATACTGGAACGAACTTCTTGCATTCCCCACCTACTTCCCCACACGTGAAGATGTTGTTTCCAATGAAAACTGGGCTACAGATCCCTCAACATATGTAAACAACGGTCCTTACACAATCACAGCTTGGGAGCACGATTCAGTTATCACTCTTACAAAGAATGAAAACTATCATGATGTAGCAGCAGTTACAATGCCTGAAATCAAGTGCTACCTTTCTGATGATGCTAACAACATGCTCACCAACTTCAAGAACGGTGACTGGCAGCTTATCGACGACGTTCCCACAAACGAAATCGCTGCTCTTAAGACCGGCTATCCCGATGAATTCGTAATTGCAGGTCAGATCGGTACATACTACGTTTCATGGAACATCAACGAAGAAATCCTTCCCGAAGGCAACACCCTTACAGGTGCAGAAGCTGAAGCAGCAAAGTCTGAAATCAGAAATGCAATAAGCCTTCTCTTCGACAGAAACTACATCGTTGAAACAGTTGCACAGGGCGGTCAGGTTCCCGCTTCCTCATTCGTTGCTATGGGTATGACAAATCCCGACGGTACAGAATTCTACAAGACAGCTAACAGCACAGAAGATGCATTCGACGGCTACTATGATGTATCCGCTGATGCTCTTGAAGGCAACTACGCTACAGCTATTGCTACTCTTAAGAAGTACTATGCATTTGACGAAGCTACTCAGAAGTTTACAAACTTCCCCAAGCTTACATACCTCTACAACACATCTGAAGGCCACAAGGCTATCGGTGAATACCTTGCAGCTGCTCTTGATGCAGTAGGTATCACAATGGTTCTTGAAAATCAGGAATGGGCTACATTCCTTAACACAAGAAAGGATGGCGATTTCTCAATCGCTCGTAACGGTTGGGTTGCTGACTACTCAGATCCCATCTGCTTCCTTGATATGTGGACAACAGTTTCCGGTAATAACGATATCCAGTACGGTAAGGGCGATCACGCTGACCTTGCTATCTATGACCTCGACCTCACAGCTTACGGCTATGAAACAAAGGTTGAAGACGGCACATGGGCAGAAACATATGACGTTCTCATCGCTACAATCAAGAGCTGCACAGATAACGAAACTCGTTATGAACTTATGCACCTTGCTGAAGATATCCTTATGTCAACAGGTTGTATCGCTCCCATCTACTTCTACACCGACCTTTACATGATCGATGACGCAGTAGAAGGCTTCTTCTGCAACCCCCTCGGCTATAAGTACTTTATGTATTGCACAGTAAAATAAGGTGCTTTTAGACTAATGTTCGCATAAGTCGAAAAAATAAATCTCTCCCTTGAAGGAAAACCTTCAGGGGAGAGTTTTTTTGAGGTAATAAGTAATAGGTGATAGTGAAGAGTGACACTGTAGGAAGCCTGACGGCTTGATTATATTGGGGGGGAGATAGTAAATAGTGATATTGTAAGCTTAATTCTGTTGTGATTTGTTTTTTGCAATAAAGCCTATTATCTGTCCTGAAATTACAACTGTTAAAAGGGAGTAAATTATTTTTGTCAGGGGAATGTATGTCAGTGACAGCAGAAGAACGGTAAGGTCTGATATGAGGTATACCCATTGGATTTTAATATTAGCAAGTTTTGACAGTGACATTGCGAGGGCATCGTCACCGCAAGGGGCACCGCCTGCTCTGACACAAAGTCCCACACCCACACCGACAAAAACTGCACCGAGAACGGCACACAAAAGAGGAAATTCTGCAATTTCGGGATAAATTCTCGGAAAGCACTCAAATATCCGATATGACAGACTGAACGAAAGTGTCGATACTGCAGAATATACAAGAAAGGTTTTTCCCAGAGCCTTTATTCCGATTATATAGCAAATCCCGTTAAGTATAATTTCGGAAATTGCAGGGGATATTCTGAACCAATTTTCGAAAAGCAGAGTAAGTCCCAGAGTTCCGCCTTCGGTAACACCCGAAACAGAGTGCACATTATAAAGTCCGAAGGCAAGAATGATACTGCCCGTCAGGGAAATTATGCAGTTTTTGATTTTTATATCCCGAAATATACTTTTTAGCATCATAATTATCCTTTTTTTTAGCTGATGACATTATACATCAAAGGTAAAATATTCGCAAGCCGTTATAATTAACAAAAGATTAATATACAAAAGCTTTGCCGACTCTTGCTTTTTGTAAAATATTGTAGTACAATATATATAACTTTACGGAAAATATGACTAATATAAGAGAGGAGATTTCTCTATGAAAAAAGTAATTTCGCTGATGCTGGCACTTGTAATGCTGTTGACCGCAGTTCCTTTTGCAAATGCTAAAGAGGAGAGCAGTATTGAAACCTATAAGAACCAGATGCTTGAAATAGGATTTCCTGTTATCTCAACAGAAGAGTTTGGCTACTTAATGAAGATTCTTCAGACCTTCCGTTATTTCCTTACAGGCATAGAGCCCAACACAGAGAGAATTGAGATTACTCTTGACGAAACAATCCTCAATATCACCTCTCAGATGTGTGGAGAAAGCGGACTCGACTTTTCTCTTATTATCGCAAATCTTCCGAATTTAAATATCATTCCCAACTACTTTATTGAAAAGTACAATATCAATACAACTCAGTTCCGTGAGGACAGATATGCTAAGGAAGCAGAGTATGCTGCACAGGGTAACGACCTTATGGCTACTGTCTGCCGCACCATCGGTGCATTTATGAGTATCATCGACAAGATGTACGTTTACACAATTAAGACTGATAAAGAAAATGTTTACGAGTTAGTGCTTTACCTTGAGTTTGAGGACGGCACAACAGAAACTCACTATCCCGGTGTATACATTGATATGGAGACAGGTGAGTGCTACGGTAAGAACGGCACAGGTGTATTCGGTATCGGTCACAACTTCAATTTCTATGAAATGACAATGTATTCCGTGGTTGACTGTTGGATGAGAAACTACGGCTTCTGCCTTTTCTATGACATTGCAGCAAATCTTTCTCCCGTAAATTTCACCTACATCACAAGACGCTTCAAGTTCTCTTACGACGGACTTGATTGGATGGTGCAGATATGGAAGGGCAACTATTTCATCGCAAACGGCGGTGAGGTTGGTCTTTACTGGCGTGAAAAAGGTCAGGTCGGTTCATTCTACAACTGTGCAACCGAAGAAATTCCCATGTCTCTTCAGGTATCAATCGGAGATAAGGTGCTTGTAAATCGTAAGCTTCAGGACCATTGGTGGATAAGCGGCTTCAACATCGGTGAAAAGCTTTATCTTCCTTCTGCACTTACGCTTAAGTCAACACTTGTAATGCCCGACAAGGAAATGCTTGAAGCATTCACAGCCGCTATTGATGAAAATGTTATGGGTGATGTAACATACACCGTTGACGGACTCAATGTAAATCTTGTCTGGTAAAAATCAGAAATAGCAATCCCGAGCTTCCATTAAGGAGCTCGGGATTTTTGTATATGTATTGAAATCAGTTTTTCTGATAAATTCTTACATAATCTACGGTATATTCGGTGTGGTATGTATCCTTGTCAAGCTCATTGAGCTGGTCTTCTCCGGGAATTTCAAGAGAAACAATTACTTCCTCAAGAACCTCAGATACACCGTTTCCGAAGGATGTGCGTCTTGTTTCAATACCGTTTATGTAGAATATATACTCCGTATCTGTCCACTCTACACCGTAGGTGTTATATTCATTATAAATATCGTTGCCGTAAAATGCACCGAGACCGAGAGACTGATAGCCTTCTGTTTCACCGTCAACACCTGCACAGTGAATGTTCTGAGTAACTGAATTTCTGTCGAAATAATTTTTTGTATTTGCCGATTCAAAAATATCAATTTCTGCACCGCCTATTCCGCCCTTTGAAACGGAAGCGGTATAGGGAGCTGATGCCTGAAGCCAGAAAGCAGACCAGAAATGATTGCCTTCATTTACTTTGCAACGGATTTCAAAATAGCCCTTGCAGTACCACTGCTTCAGTTTTATCATACCTGCATACCAGCCTTCGCCGTATTCGCCGTTTTGCAGATATTCAGCCGTCAAAACAAGGTTTCCGTCCTTTACCTCAATCTGACTGGGAGCATTGAAGCCTCCGCGTCTGGAGCCTGATGCTCTGTATTCCCATATGTCAAGATTGAGACTGTCGCCCTCAAATTCATCCTCAAAAATGAGGTTATATCCGCTTAAATCAAGCTCGGGACCTCTCGGTGTTGTGGGTAAATCAAAAATTGTCAGTCCGAAAAGCTCAAGAATTGCCAGCATTGATGCAAAGAATTTCTTAAATGAAAATGATGAAAACATTTCAGTGAAATAATACATCTGCTGTTCAACTCCCCACAGCTGTCTCGGGGCAAGCTTTAATACTTCGGTTAAAAATGTTTCAAACATAATAAATCTCCTCCTTTTTTAGTTTTAGATTATCATTATATGGATTAAAAGTCAAGATAAACAATGTTCATTACTATTATCGGATAATTTGTTGATTTTTTTATCCGCGGGTGTTAGAATTAGTTTTAATATAAAGCAGAGGTATGTTTATGAAAAAGTATCTTTTATCCGAAAAGGGCAATTTTTATAAAGCAAATCTACATTCGCATTCAACTGTATCTGACGGCGAGCTGACTCCCGCTGAAATGAAGGATTTATATAAATCAAGGGGCTATAGTATTCTGTGCTGTACAGACCACGAAATGATGGTGCCCCATCACGAGCTGACTGACGATGATTTTCTTATGCTCACAGGCTTCGAGCTGGGCTTTGACGAGGAGAAGGATGATTTTCTTGATGCAAGAGTTTGCGACTTATGTGTAATATCCCTTGATAAAAACAATAATACACAGCCCTGCTTTCACAGAACAAAATATCACAATCCCGAAAGAAACAACGAGCTTATTTTCGATGAAAATGAGCCTGATTTTGAAAGAGAGTATACTTCGGACTGTATCAATGCCGCAATAGAAAAGTGCCGTGAAAAAGGCTTTTTTGTAACATATAACCATCCATCGTGGTCTCTTGAGCATTATGAGGATTATATTAAGTATAAGGGCATGAATGCTATGGAGATATGTAATTTTTCCAGCTTCATAGACGGCTATGATGAATATAATTCAAAAGCATATGATGACTTTCTTCGTAAGGGAGAAAAAATCTTCTGTATTGCAGCGGATGATAACCACAACCGCAGAGATCCCTTGTGTCGTATGTGGGACTCCTTTGGAGCCTTTACCGTGATAAAGGCTGAAAAACTCACCTATGAATGTGTTGCCGAAGCACTGAAAAACGGTAGCTTCTATTCTTCACAGGGGCCTGAAATCTACGGAATGTGGCTTGAGAATGACCTTCTTCACATTGAATGCTCACCTGCAGATAAGGTAGTCTGCACTGTTGACAGAAGACGCTGTATGTCAAGATATAACGAAGAAACGGGAGAAATTACCCACGCGGTGTTTGAGCTTAAAAAGAAGGACGGATATTTCCGTGTTACCGTAACTGATAAAAACGGCCGGAAGGCAGATACCAATGCATATTTTACGGAAAATTATGATTTGCCGTAAGTGAGGAGAATATATGAAAAAGTTATTCAGTTCAAGACTGATGCTGATTGTTTCAATGACAATTTTCGGTACAATCGGTCTTTTCAGAAGAAGCATATCGGTAAGCTCGGGAGAGCTTGCATTGTACAGAGCAGTGCTTGCCGCAATATTTATCGGCATATTCTTGCTTTTAACCAAAAATAAAATACCTTTATCTATAAAAAAGCAGCTTCCGATTCTCATAATTTCGGGAATTGCTATGGCATTTAATTGGATATTGCTTTTTGAGGCATATAACTATACAACGGTTTCAGCCGCCACGCTCAGCTATTATTTTGCTCCCGTTATAGTGACCGTTCTGTGTCCCGTACTTTTCAAGGAGAAAATGGGGATAAAGCAGTGGCTTTGCTTTATAATGTCAACGGTGGGTATTGTTCTTATTACGGGGATAGGCTCCTTTGATGCGGGAAGCAATCATTTTTTAGGTATTCTTTTCGGGCTCGGTGCCGCCTGCCTTTATGCAACGGTTATAATTCTCAATAAATTCACAAAGGGCGTTGACGGAATTCACCGTACCTTTATTCAGTTTATTGCCGCCATTGTCACTCTTTTACCCTATGTGCTTTTCACAAGTGGTATAAATGTAAGCTCTCTTGATACAAAGGGAATTACGCTTCTGTTTATAGTCGGTCTTGTTCATACGGGTATTACATACTGTATGTATTTTACATCACTTAAGGACCTTTCCGGTCAGAAAGCGGCAATTCTGAGCTATATCGATCCTCTTGTTGCGGTTATCTGCTCCGTTGTTATTCTTCAGGAGACTATGACAATAACACAGATAATAGGCGGAGCTATGATTTTAGGCTTCACCTTGTGGAATGAAATTGCACCGAAAAAGGAGAAGACTCAATGAATGAGATTACGAGAAGTCTTAAAAACAGAAAATCCGTAAGAGTATTTACCCAAAAGGAAATAGCACAGGAATTAAAGGATGAAATTCTTCTTTGTGCCGTAAATGCTCCCACTGCGGGTAATCAGCAGCTTTATACAATTCTCGATATAAGAAATAAGGAGCTTCTTGAAAGGCTTTCGGTAACCTGTGATAATCAGCCTTTTATAAAGGACTCAAAATTTACACTCATATTCTGTGCGGATTTCAAGAAATGGTATGATGCATTTTTATATACGGAGTGTGAGCCGAGACAGCTTCGTGAGGGTGATTTGATGCTTGCAGTCAACGATGCTCTTATTGCCGCCCAAAATGCAGTGTGTGCCGCCGAAAGCTTCGGTATCGGCTCCTGCTATATAGGTGACATAATGGAAAACTGTGAGCTTCATCGCGAGATGCTTCATTTACCGCGATATGTATTTCCTGTGGCTATGCTTGTTTTCGGCTATCCCGAGGAAAGTCAGATAAAAAGACAAAAGCCCGAAAGAGCCGATATGAAGCATATAGTTCACACCGACCGCTACAGATGTATGGATGAGGCTGAATTAAAAGAGCTGTTCAGTCCTAAAGCCCGTGAGAAAAGCTATGAGGACTGGATGAAAGCCTTTTGCGAGAGAAAGTATAACAGTGATTTTTCCAAGGAAATGAGCCGATCGGTCGGAGAATATCTTAAGGATTTTGAATAAAAAACAAAGGCATAGAATTACATCTGACAGTAGTTCTATGCCTTAAATTTATATATACTTTTTTATTCTTTCTATGAATTTGTTTTCATATTCTTCGGGCTCTTTAAGGTGGCAGGTGCAGTGAGAGCCGCTTTCAATAATCCATATTTCCTTGTCCTGTGCACTGCAGTTGTCGAAAAGCGGCTGTGCCATTTCCCACGGAACGAAGTGATCTCTTTTACCGTGAATGAAAAGCATGGGAATTTTTGCCTGTGATACCGCTTCGAGAGGATTTGTGCAGTCATTGAAGGAGAAGCCTGCAAGCATTCTGTTATAGGCATCAACACCTTGAAGCAGAGGAAAAACGGGCCAGTGTGCCTTTTTCAGAGAATATGTGAACAATTCCCAAGGAGTTGTGAAGCTGCAGTCGGATATGGCAAATCGGACATTTTCTGGAAGGGAAGCATCACCGCACATATTGTTTACCGTTGCTGCACCCATTGAAACTCCGTAAAGGATAATTTTTATGTCCTTGCCGAATTGTTCATTCATAAAATGAAGCCACTGAAGACCGTCACGGTATTCCTTTACGCCGAAGGAGGCATATCTGCCCTCACTTTCACCGCAAGCTCTGTGGTCTGTCATAAATACATTTATGCCGTTTTCGTTAAAGAACTTTGTGATAAATCTGAACTGCATTTTTGCAGGAGTTTTAAATCCCGGTGCACAGTATACATAAATATCAGAGGGAACTGATGAGGGAAGAAAATATGCCTTCAGCTTTTCCCCATCAGCATTTTCTATTGAAAATTCAGTAAAGTTCTGCTCGTTGAACCACATTTCTCTTGTATCGTTTTCGTGAGCATTGTTTTTCTTTTTCTTTTTATAAAACTTTTCGATGAGAAATTTCGGTGTTTCATATGTTCTGTCAAGAAGTGACTTGAAGGTCATATATGCAGTGCCTGCATATAAGGCTGTGCCGCCCCATAAAGCCACTGAAATTTTTGTTTTAAGCTTCATTTACAGTCTGTAACCTTTCTGCTCTGATTTCATTAAGCTCTGCCATAATCTTTTCCTTGTTTTTACCTGTGAAGTTATCAAATCTCATAATAAGGCCCGGCACAAGATTTCCTATAATTCCGGGGATAACTACAAGAAGGAATATCCCCTTGATTGTTTCGGGAGTCTGAATTGCCTCAACGCTTTGTCCCGAGCTGTCAACGGTGGCACTCTTATAGCCGATAAGTCCCAGACCTATATCTATCATAAGGTCCTTCCACAGACTTGAAATTCTTGAGCACATTGTGTTGAAGGAGAATATCATACCCTCATTTCTCAAGGATATGCCCAACTTTTTATAGCTCTTCCATTCCATATAGTCTGCACTGTCTGCAAGAAGAACGCGTCTTGCTGCATTCATACCTGCATTGGGGAAGCCTCCTATGGCAATAAGTGCTCCGACAATGAATTTATTTCCGTATCCCAAAAGTGCAAGAAGAGTATAGCATGTGCCTGTGAGAAGATAGCTGTAGGAAACCATATCGCGTGAACTGAGCTTCTTTCCGATAAAGGGAACCGAAGCAAGACCGATATAGGAAAGTGTGGAGGAGCAGATTTCAACAACTGTTTTCATTCCGTAGTTGTT
Organism: Acutalibacteraceae bacterium; assembly: GCA_045590915.1. Lineage (GTDB taxonomy): Bacteria > Bacillota > Clostridia > Oscillospirales > Acutalibacteraceae > RUG806. The sequence goes on from JAZNRX010000180.1 coordinate 9,691, forward strand.
CATAGTCTGCTTGTAGAAGAAGGGAAGTGCACTGTAGCATACCTGACGGACGGAGTCTATTATCTGGCTTAAGGATAATAGAAGCAGAGGTCTGTTCATCATAATGACCTTGAGGTCAACAGCGGGAGTCTTTTCTTTAACTTTTGGTGTCAGTGCCAGTCTTTCTTTTAAGGTAAGACAGGGGACAAGCATTGTGATAAGACCGAGTATGCCGAAAATGAGGGCAACAACGAAGAATATCCATTTTTCAGAGGCATAATCTCCGTCCTGTGCATCAATAATAACGGGAACAAGACCGCCCGGTAGAGTTGAGCCGAGAGTTGATGCAAACTGTGCCACTGTATAAAAGGTTTTTCTGGGGCCTGCCGTAACGGTCATTCGTGAGGACATGGTAAGAAGTGATATGTCATAAAATGTGTCCGCTACATTGAAAAGCAGGAACAAAAGGAATGACCATATAAGTCTGAATGTCAGAGAGCCTGTGGGGACGAAGAATAACAGTACTGATGACACTGTCAGCGGTATTGCGGAAAGAGTCATAAATTTCTTCGCGGAGCCTGTGTTGTCAAGAAGCATACCTATCATGGGGGAGGTTACGATATTTACACCCTTGGTAATTGCCTTAAGGGTGAGGTTCTGTTCCTTGCGAAGTCCCATATAATCGTAGAAAAACTGGTCGGTATATGTGGAAACACAATCCTGTCCCATAGAGTTTCCGAAGGAGCCCGAGGCATAGCCTAAAAGCTCTTTGAGTGTGAATTCGGGATTGTTTTTTATTGAATTGAATTTTTCCTTTAAATTCATATTGGTTTCTCCCTTTTTTGTTATTTTAAGAGTTCCTTAAATGCCTTCCATGCGGGCTCGGCATAAAATCTGTGTCCGCCGTCTCCCTTTATGTGAACGCAGTTTTCGGGATTTTCGGAATTTTTATAGTAAATGTCACGAAGTCTTGAAAATTCGTGTTCCGCGGTGAGCAGGGGGAATATTTTGTCTTCCTTGCCCGAAACAATAACAAGAGGTCTCGGGGCTATGAGTGCCGCAAGCTCTGCCATGTCAAAATACTTGGAAATTGTGGGGACAAAATTACAGGCACAGTGATACATTGAGCCTATTGAGCCGTGGAAGGTTGCAAAGGCACAGGAGGGAATGGCACCCTTAATTCTTTTTTCAAGTGCGGTTGCATAAAATGTTGCAGTACCGCCGCCTGAATTTCCCATACAGTAAATTTTTTCAGTGTCAAGCACGTCACTGAATTTATCCTCAAGAATATCAATAAGCCGCATAATGTCCCACACTCTGCCGCCTATGGTGGTTCTGCCTGACAAAAGTGCTGTCATTGATGCGACATAGCAATCGGGATTTGGCGTGCCGCCTCTTTCTCCGAAGCAACGCTGATCAATGGCAACTGCGGCAAAGCCCTCTTTAATGCACTGAAGGGCAAAATCTCTGTCACCGGATTCATCGTCAACCTTGTCATTTTCATATTTCTTTATGCCGAAGCTCAGATGCATTCCCGTGGAATGTCCCTGAAGGCATATCATAACAGGAGGCTTTTCAGATATTGCTTTTTTCGGGAGTCTTAATATCCCGTTGACAAATTCTCCCTCTTCACTCTGAAAGGTAAATCTGATTTCCTTGCAGTCGGGAAGCTCTTTTTCATATTCCTTGTCAAAAAGAGGCTCGCATTTTTTATAGGGCAGTCCTAAAAGTCCCAAAAGCTTTTCTTCTGCCTTTTTCTGCCACTGTGAAAGCTTTTCTTTCTCGGGCTGAAAAACCATTGAAGGCTCCAGCTTTTCAAGATGATTTACTTCAGTGTATACGGAATGAAAAATATCCATAAAATCCCCCTTTTTTTATTACTTCTGATACTAATATATCAATTAATATGCCTTTTTTCAAGCAAAAAAACTCAGGCATAACAAAACCTGAGTTTTTTGATTTAATAACAACTGCAGCCTGTGGGGTTTTCGTAGGTCCTGCCGTTTTTTCTTCCCCAGTCGGCAACCGCTTTTTTTGCAGCCATAACTGCCATAGCTCCGAGATAGAGCTTTTCGCGTGGAATGTCATTTTTTGTGTTGTAGAAAACCACATTGTTTGTGACCTGCATAATATCCTCTGCTGTATGGTATTTTATCATACGGCATACGGTTTCACCGCAGTCCTCCAGAACTTCATCGGTGGAGCAGAGGAATTGTGCATCGGTCACTTCACCGTCTTCGAATATGACAGTTACTTCAATGAATTCTTCCGTATCCTTGGGGGAAACCCGTCCTGTTCCTGTTGTGTTCATATTATACATTAAATCTGAACAGAACGATGTCACCGTCCTGCATCACATATTCCTTTCCTTCACTTCTGACAAGTCCTTTTTCCTTTGCGGCTGCCATTGAGCCGTTTGCCATAAGGTCGTCGAAGGAAATAACCTCTGCACGTATAAAGCCTCTTTCAAAGTCGGAGTGGATTTTTCCTGCTGCCTGAGGTGCTTTTGTGCCCTTCTTGATAGTCCATGCTCTTACCTCAGGCTTGCCTGCAGTAAGATAGGACATAAGACCGAGAAGATCATAGCTTTTCTGAATGAGTCTGTCAAGACCACCCTTTTCAACACCGATTTCAGAAAGGAACATTTCCTTTTCTTCACCCTCAAGCTCTGCTATCTGTGCTTCAAGCTCTGCACAGATGGGAAGAACCTCACTGCCCTCTGCCGCGGCAATTTCCTTTACCTTGTTGAAATATTTATTTGCATTTATGTTTCCTGAAAAATCATCTTCACTCATATTGCAGGCATAAATCACAGGCTTTGAGGAGAGAAGTGCAACAGAAGCCATAAGCTCTCTCTGGTCATCCGTCATCTCAACTGCTCTTGCATTTACCGCGTTGTCAAGCTGTTCCTTGAGATATGTGAAGAACTGAACATCACCTGCAAGGGATTTGTCTCCCTTCATAGCCTTTGTATCACGGTCAATTCTTCTCTGGAGAATTTCAGTGTCGGAGAGAATAAGCTCAAGATTAATGGTTTCAATGTCTCTCACAGGATCAATTTCACCGTCAACGTGCATAATATCATCATTTTCAAAGCAACGCACAACGTGAATTATTGCGTCAACCTCTCTTATGTGAGAAAGAAACTTATTTCCCAGTCCCTCACCCTTTGAAGCACCCTTGACAAGACCTGCAATGTCAACAAACTCGATAGTTGCGGGTGTTATTTTGTCGGGCTCGTACATTTCGGCAAGCTTATCAATTCTGTAATCGGGCACGGACACCACGCCCACATTGGGTTCGATTGTGCAGAAGGCATAGTTTGCCGCCTGTGCTCCCGCATTTGTAAGTGCATTGAAAAGTGTGCTTTTACCTACATTGGGTAAACCTACGATACCTAATTTCATCTGTATATTACCTCATTAAATTAAAATACAACTTATATTAGCACAGTTTTTCTTTCTTTGCAACTAAAAATCGGCTTGACAATACTTTTATTTCAGATATAATTACATTCGTGAAAGCTCAGGCTCATATGTATTTTCAGGTATATTTTTTTTCTTCGGAAAAGCACCGGCATTCCTGTTTTTTTGCTTTTGCAGATTTGGTAAAACTCGGTCAGAATGTTACGGAAAATACATAGAATTTTTTGAAAACGGAAATAGTTTGTTAATAATTAGAGATAAAAACCGTAGGAAAAACCTTAAATATCCAACATGATGTTGCAAAATGATACACTTTGTGCGGATTTTGATAAAGCAATTTTTCCAACATTTTGTTATAATTGTAAACATTGTAATTTCATAAAAAAAACACTTGAAATTCATATTTCTCTTTGGTAATATAATATTGTAAAATTATCCTTAGGGGTATTTTATAGTTATGAAACGAAAGT
>JAZNRX010000181.1:0-18467 GCA_045590915.1 Acutalibacteraceae bacterium
TCAAGAGCCTCTCCGAATACCTTTTTGAATGCCGCGTTCAAGGACATAGCCTTTTCTTTAGCTTCAGCTTTTTTGAAATAAAGCTGAACTGCATTTTCGTTGTCCGAAAGCTCCGAAGGATCGGCACAGATCAACTCGGGAGAAATGCCTATGATGCCAGCAAGCTCGGATAAGGTATCCTCGACAAAAACGCTGTCCTTTTGTGCGGTTTCAGAGAATCGTTGCCATGTCATGCCATCAGCAAGCAGCGGCTCCCAATATTTACGATCCCCTCGGGAGGGCGCTTCAATTCCATAACCCGAGCCGTCGCCGACGATCACCGTATCGCCGTTATCGAGTGTTAAGACCGCAAAATCGCTGTCCACCACCTCAACGGAAAACGAATTTGCACGCAGTTCTTTGGCGATATATTTCAGATCGCCCTGTGCTATCTTAGGGTCGTCCCTGTAAGCTTCACTTGCCAGCGTTACCCAGCCGCTCGCGCCAGAAGCCAGAGCATACGACAAAACCGCCTCGTCCTCATCACAAAGGACAAATCCGCGCTTTTTCATTATCTCGCGGAACAGATTCTTAAAACCTGCTGCATCGGTATTGAATTTAATGTGAACTGTTGTAGAAAATCTGCCCATACGCTCCTCCTGCTTATCTATAAGGTTTTTGCTGCTGTCAGCTGTTAAAAGCTGCACGACCGATATAAAGACGAATATGATCAATACCCGACTAACACACGCATCTTTAATATAAGGCCCATGCGAAATTATTTATTATCCTCTTGTTTTTTCTTTGCCGTTTTCAGAGAGGATATAAGAATTCTTTTTATCTCTAAGCAATCCGAAAGGATCGAATTACCGTGTTCCTTTTCAAGATAGTCGGTTAAGATCAATAATCTGAGCCAATATTCTGTTTCGGCAGTTTCTTTAAGAGATATCTGAAGCTTCGCTATAAAATCAGCCTTGCTCTGACCGTAAATCGCTTCGTTGGCGTTTGCACCGATTGATGTTGCACTGCGGATAATCTGTTTTGAAATAACTGTTTCCTTTTTCTCTTTTGTAAGATATTTATTGAGCTTGACTATTCTTGCGGCAAACAACAAGGATTTATCCAATAACGGATTATCTTTTTGCATATCGTTATTCTCCTTTTTAAAGAATAAAGAAAAAATAATAAAGAATAAAGAATAATACAGAAGCGGCACCGAAAACGGAAACATTTTTATTTCTTAATTATTCTTTATTCTTTCTTCTTTTAGGCGAGCTTGTCTCGCCGCTTCTGGCACCCCCTGCGAGAATCGAACTCACATCTAATCCTTAGGAGGGATTTATTCTATCCATTGAACTAAGGAGGCTTGTATAATCAGTATCGTAATTTTAGCAAATTTATGTTTTGTTGTCAATGTTTTGTGTGTTTATTTGTTGTAATTATTCTTGATTAACGCCTGCACTTGTGATAGAATGAACATATATTGATTAACGGAGAAATGGTTGATGTATAAGCTCAGAAGCATTGTCGGTTTTTATATTGCGGTGGCTGTTTTATTGGCGGTCGCCCTGGTGCCTTTTGAGAGAAATATTATTCCTGCCGTGATTTTTTCGGACAAAGAAGAAAACAGCGGCATTGCAGAAAATGAAGAAATTGATATATATGATGACATAACTGAAATTGTGACAGATGAAGAACCGAACGGGAAGGTCACAGAAAATAAATCGGAAGCCCACAGTATTATGCCGGAAGAGATTACGGATATGCCCGTTGTTTCTGAAGTTGTGAAGCCTGTTCTTCATAATTTATATAAGCCCGGTGTGAATGAGAATGTGTATCCGTTGTATTTTTTCTCTGAAAATACAGGCTCACTTGAGTCCTCGGACAGTGTGAATGTATACACCTTTTCCCTTGAAAAGAGATGTGCCTTTCAGTATATTTTTTCTCATAAGGAGATAATCGGTGTTGCCGGTTGGGAAATATCTCTATACGGTGAATATTATCTTAACGGCACAGACGGCGAAACAGGCTATCGTCTTCTGAATACACTTATTTCCGAGCCCTCTGTCACCCGACAGCAGTCCGTAAAGCTGGGACTTATTCCCGGAAATTACCGACTTGTTGTCACAAAGGGAGCTGAATTTACCTCTGAGGGTTACAGAATTGATGTTACTGCGGAAAACGGCAGTGATTATGAAATCGAGTGTAATGACAATATATACAGATATACCTCTCTTTTCAGCTCTGTGCCTATAAAAGGAACGGCATCGTATTTCAGGGACAGACAGGACGAGGACTGGTATATGTTCCGTCAGTATGAGGACGGCTTTGTACGGCTTAAATTTGAGCATCCTGCCGTTAAGGATAAAACCACGGTATGCTGGCAGATAATTTTATATTCCGAAAACGGTACAGCGCTTTATTCCGTAAATTCTTTGTTTACCGATGAAATTATCAGAAGCGGAGCCATCGGTCTTTCTCAGGGTAATTACTATGTGCTTGTAAAAAACAGGGTTTATTCCGATGTGTCGTATACCCTGACACTGAATCGTGAGGATGATATTTCCTATGAGGTTGAAAAGAATGATACAAAGGATACCGCTATGGAAATTTCCGTGAATTCAACTGTGACAGGCTCTGTTGCGGAGAGGCTTTCCGGAATAGACAGAGACTATTTCAGAGTCGAGGTCACCTCTGACGGTATTGCTATGCTTGAATTTTCACATGAGGCTCTGGCTGAGGACAAAAACGGTTGGAATATATCCCTTACCGACAAAAACGGTGAGGTGCTTTATAAGGGACTTTCGGCATGGAGTGATGATGTTATCACCTCTTCATATATAGGACTCAGCGAGGGTACATATTATATCCTTGTTGACAGTGATAATCTCTACCTTAATTCAACAGACTATTATCTGACTGTTTCATTTATGGAAATTCAGGATTGGGAAACCGAGCCTAATAATTCCTTTGCATCTGCCGATGAGTTATATGCCGATACGGCTGTAACGGGCATTATAACAGACTGCGGCGGTGCAGACAGTGATTATGATTATTATTCCTTCGTGCTTTCCGAAGAAACGGATATATCCCTTATATTTGAGCATGAGAAGCTTGATAACAGCAAAAATATATTCAATGTCACCTTGTATGACGGACTTTTCAACCCTGTCAAATGCACCGTTGGGGATGCTGAAGATATAACCGAAATCAACGTGGCGGCGGATGAAGAAAAAACTCAGGCTGATTATAAGGCACTTCCCGAAGGTCAGTATTATATCAGAGTTACATCGGGAATTTATTATGAATCGATAAACTATTATTTGTATTTTAAAAAATAAATGCCAAAAGGAGAATGAGTATGAAATTTTCAGTCAGCTCTTACAGCTACAGCAAGCTTACCTCAAGCGGAGAATATACGGAAAAGGGGCTCATTGCACTTGCAAAGGAAATGGGTTTTGACGGTATCGAATTCGCCGAAATCCACGCTCCCGAGGGAATGGATAAGCTTACATATGCAAAAACACTTAAGGAAGAAGCCGAAAAGCACGAAATAGAGATTGCCGCATACTGCATCGGTGCCAATCTTCTCTATGATACACAAAATGAAATAGAAAGACTTAAGAGCGAGGTTGATGTCTGTGCCGCTATGGGATGTCCCACAATGCGTCACGATGCCACAGGCGGATATAAGACCGAGGATGAGAAAAAGGGCATGGGCTTTAATAACGCTTTGCCTGTAATCATAAAGGGCTATAAGGCTGTTACTGAATATGCAAAGACAAAGGGAGTTAAGACCTGTATCGAAAATCACGGCTTTTTTGCACAGGACTCAGCTCGTGTGGAAGCAATTATAAACGGTGTTAATGACGAAAATTTCGGAGCACTTGTTGATATCGGCAATTTCCTTTGTGCCGATGAAAATCCCGCTGTGGCAGTGGGAAATGTTGCTCCCTATGCGGTTCATGTTCATGCAAAGGATTTTCATAAGAAGACAGGCAATGAATTTGTTGCTCCCGACGGCTTCTTTATGACAAGAGGCGGAAACTTCCTTCGCGGTGCTATTATAGGACACGGTGTAGTGCCTGTTGTTCAGTGCATGAGAATACTTAAAAATGCAGGCTATAACGGCTTTGTGACTGTTGAATTCGAAGGTATGGAGGATGCAAAAACAGGTGTCAGATGCGGACTCAATACCCTTAAAAAAGCAGATGAGCTCATATAATCCCGAATTTATGAAGGAGGCGTTGTGCCTCGCACAAAAGGCTGCACAGCTGGGAGAGGTGCCCGTAGGAGCCGTTATTGTCCGTGACGGTGAAATAATTGCAAGGGGCTGTAACGGCAGAGAGCTTCAGAAGAATGCTTTGCATCACGCTGAGATAGAGGCAATAGATAATGCCTGCAAGAAGCTTGGAGGATGGCGTCTTCCCCATTGTGAGCTTTATGTAACACTTGAGCCTTGTCCGATGTGCGCCGGAGCAATTATAAACTCAAGAATAGAAAAGGTTTATTTCGGAGCCTACGATAAAAAGGCGGGAAGTGTGAGAAGTCTTGTGAGGCTTTTTGACCTGCCGTATAATCACCGCCCCGAAGTGTTCGGCGGAATGATGGAGGAGGAATGCTCAGCCGTGCTGACGGAATTTTTCAGAGCACTCCGAAAAAAATCAAAGGATGAATAATAACAAGAAGACGGAAATGCTTTAAGTGTGAAGCTTTCCGTTTTTTTTGTGCAGAAAAACAGCTCCGATGCCATGCCTGCATCGGAGCTGTAAATACTCTTAGTGTTTTTTATGTCAGTTGAGAGTCTGGATGATTATTATAATTGTTTCGGAATCATCAAGATCTGTGGGTATTGTGAAGCGATATTCACTGTTGTCGGGTGTAAGACGATTGTTTTCACCTTCATCGCCGAAGAGGATGAATACGAGCACATTTTCTGCACCGTTTACAGAGAAGATGATGTCTTCACCGGGAGCAACACCGCTTTCTTCGGAGAATGTAACCTCAATTCCGTCTTCTGCTTCAAGCTCAATTCTTGTGCTTGTAATCTCATCAAGAACAGTACCGCAGTCCTCACAGGAGGTTGCATATTTAACTGCGATATTGCCGTCCTCTGTTACGCTTGCGGAGTCTGCAACAAGCTTTGTTACGGGGGTATGGGGAAGGGAATCGCCTTCAAGAGTCTTGCAGATTGCACCGCAGGTTCCGCACAGAATTTGTGTTACTTCACCCTTTGTGCAGGTTGCTTCTGAAACCTGTACTTCCGTGTTGGGTGTGTGGCCTGTCTTGGGAATAACTATTGCTTTTACATCGTCACAGCGTGTGCATGTGCTTGTCTTCTCACCGTCTTCAGTACAGGATGCAGCCTTTGTTTCTGTCCAGTCTGCTGAATAATCGTGACCGAGTGCAACACCTGTTTTGATTTCAGTGCCTGCCATATCCTCTTTACAGTAGTCGCAGATGCTTATTACTGTCTTTCTTTCCGTACAGGTGGCTTCTGTTACGGTTCTTGTAGCCTTATAGTGATTGCTTGAGCATTTCTGCTGGGGCTGTTCAATGACATCTGACTGACCGCCGCAGACTGTACATTTGAAATAACCGTTCCAAACGCTCTTACAGGGAATTTCTGTTGCGGGATTATAATAAACATGTGTTGTGTCAAAATTGTGGGGAAGCTTTTCAATCTTTTCTTCGGCTGCTTCATTTTCGCAAACAGAGCAATATCCGGTTTTGATGCCTTCCTCTGAACAGGTTGCGGGCTTTGTGTTTACCCATTTTGCAACTGTGTGTCCTGTGGGCTCAATTTCTCTTGTGACCTCATCACAATATTCGCACAAGCCGGTTTCTTCACCCTTTTCTGTACAGGTGGGAGGTGTTGTCACTGTCCATTCACCGATGAGTGCGTGCTCCTTCATGGGAAGTGTAATTGTATCACTGAGAGAGCATTCCATACAGAATACATCTGCAGAGCCTTCTTCCTTACAGGAGGGTTCTTTTGTTACGGTGTAGTGAACATTATCAAAGGAATGTTCCTTAAGAGGAAGCAGAAGCTCGTTTTCTTTTTCACCGCATTTTACACATATATCGGCAACACTGCCCTGTGTTGTGCAGGTTGAGGGAGTTGTAACCTCGCGTTCAAAAAGATGTCCTGTTGCCTTTATGACCTCGGTATCGCCTGTTTTTTCACAATGCTTGCAGCGTACAACACCTTCGCCGTCTTCAAGACAGGTTGCAGCCTTGAGAACCTTGAATTCATAGTTTCCTGATAAAACATTATGTAAACCGCAGGAGCCGGGAGGGTTGATTTTCTTGGCTTCCTTTTCACCGCATACCGCACAGGTACGCTTTGCCGTGTATGGATTATAGCAATCCTTACCGTCGGGATATTCCCATTCACCGCTGTGAGTTGTAAGCTTGGGAAGAGTCTCTTCCTTTACAACCTGCTGACAGAGAATGCATTTAAGCTGACCTAAGCCTTCCTCCATGCAGTTGGGAGCCTTAACTGTTGTCCATCTGCCGTCAGTTACATGGCCGTTTTCCTTTGCGGGAACTGTAACCTTTGCATAAATTTTAAGGCAGGTCTTGCAAAGCTTAACAGTAAGTCCGTCTGTTGCACAGGTTGACGGGATTATAACAATTTCCTCTATGTCATGGTCGGGAATTTTATCAAGACCAACGGCAAGACGAAGAGCAGTTCTTGCATCCTTTGCTGTGATTTTTCCGTCACCGTCAACATCTGCCTTGATAAAAGCAGATGCATCAATCTGTTCGAGATTTACAGCTACTCGCAGAATTATGCGGGCATCGTCAGCCTTTATTGAGCCGTTGCCGTCAACATCGCCTACTGCATAGCATTCATTATAGTTTTCGACCTGTTCAAGCTCAAGAATATCATCAATATTCATATCAAAGCCTGCAAAAGCCGAAAAAGCGAAACAGCACATAAGTGCCGTTACGACGAAAAACATACATAATATCTTGTTTTTCATTCTTATTTCCTCCCGGAAGCAAAAATATACACAATTATAATAGCATAAAAATTATTGTATTGCAATATAATAATTAGATTATGAAAAGGTAAATTTTACAGTCTGCTGTAATTTTTTACCCATTCAGCAATCTTTTTGTCATCCCATTCCTTCGGCATAGTGCTTTTTACGACGGGATACAAAGGAAGCTCCTTTATGGTTTTCAGAAGATCGGGCAGAAGACTTGCTTTCGGAAGTGCGGCTGAAATTTTTTCAAGCACATATGAAGCCGTAATTCCCGACACTCCGCCTGCCATATTGATTTCTTTCTCGGAAAGAATTCCTTTTTCCATAAAGAAATCAATATCTTCGGCTGTTATAACACCGAAAAAGCGTCTCAAGATGCTTATGGGAACAAGCTGGAAGCCGAAAAGGGTGAAATATCTGTACTGATATTGCCATAAATCCTCTTTTTTATAGCCGCCGTCGGCAGAGGACATAACAGCTGTTGCAAGAAGCTTTCCCGCCTGAAGCGAAAGGTCAATTCCCGAGCCGTTGAGCGGCACCGTCATGCTTGCACTGTCACCCACAAGTGCATAGGAATCCGCAACGATAAGGGGCAGCGTTTTGGAAAGGGGAATTGTGGCAACATTACCGCCTCTTACGGGTGTTTCCCCGATGCCGGGATAATTCTCTCTCACATCATTTAAGGATGCTTCTATTTCTTCCTCTGTGAGCTTTCCGAATTTTCCTATGAGAACATCAATATAATCCTCTTCGGTGATTACCCAGTCAAGACCGGGCTTTTTGCAGTTGAAAAAGAAAACGGAATAGTTAGGATCGGTAATATATTTTTCCGTGTTTTCATAATAGGCTCTGAAAATCTCAAAGGTGTCCTCTATGGGAATTTCCCTTTGAATGTTGAATTCCTCGGGAAGCGAGCGTCTGACGGGTGAGTGCATACCTGCCGCATCAATGATCATATCTGAGAAAAAGTCCTTTTCCTCACCGTCAACGATGGCTTTTACTCCGAGAACCCTTCTGTTTTCGGTTATTGCTTCTTTAATCTCGGCACCGAAAACAAATTTCACACCGCAGTTTTCACAGTGGGAAATAAGATATCTGATAAGAAACTTTCTGTCTATTGTAATGCAGTTTGACTGTGCCACACCGGGACCGCCGTCCATCTTTATTGTGGCAGTCTTTTTCGGATTGAAATAGCACATGGAAAGTCCGCGGTGAAAATCCTTTTCATCGGGAACAGGTATATCGGCAAAATGGAATGCCGGAATATCCATACAGTCATGCCAGTCGTGACCTATGGTTTCCTTTGTGTTTTTTTCAAGCACTGTAACGGTATAGCCGTTTTTTGAAAGAATAGCCGCGGCACTGAGACCGCCGTGCCCCGCACCTGCAATAAGTATGTTTTTCATGTGTATATCCCCCAAGAAGCATAATTCAGCACCGCTGAATTATGCAGTGATATTCATAGCTTCGCTATGAGTGATATTCCTGCTTCGCAGGAGTGATATATTTTCCTTCGGAAAATGTGAAGGAAGACACTTCGTGTCTTGCTCCGCTTCGCTCTATAAACGCTCGTGCCTTCGGCTCATTGCTGAAGTTTGATTGCATTTGTGTAGAATTCTCTCCGAAATCCGAATTCCGAATTTGCGAAGCATCCGCCCTCCGACATTGCAAAGCACAGCTTTCTCCGAATTCCGAAGAATTAAAATTCAGCACTGCTGAATTTTAATTCTCATATGCATGCCTTCGTTTCGTCTTCCGTACCATACACATTCTCTCGCATATGTTTCCCAGTCTGGCGTTTTGTTGGGTGAAATGAAGCGAACGGTTGTTTTCTGTTCATTGGGAGAGGGATTTTCTCCTTTGAGGCAGGCACGGAAATATTCGGGAAGGTTTATGGAGAAGCTTTCTGTGAAATCTTCTTTTTCGGGTAAATTAAGAATTGCCTTCTGGTATGAAATCAGTGCTTCGGCAGTTTTTTCGTCGGTGAGTGTTTTCATAAAATCGGAAAGCTCACCGAAAAGCTTTTCGCTGTCATAAATGCAGCTTAAGAACATATTTTCATCGGGCTCATAGGATATTTTACCGAAACGGCTGTCATATATTCCCAGTGTATCCTCTGCCTTGCTCACTGCATCAAGATGTGCCTTTTTTTCTGTGAAAATACTGTGAAGATAAGAATTTTTCCTTGAAAAGACAAAATCGAGGAGTGAACGGTAGAAGCTTTTGTATGAAACATCCGCAGTGTTTCTCATATAAATTGCCGCTTCTCTTGTAATATCAAGACAGTGGAAGCTCTGGATGACCGTTGCGAAGAAATAGGAGTTTATCCAGTCTTCTCTCGTCATTGTTGATGTTGAGGTGATGAGATACGAAAACTCGGTAACCTCACTGTCTGCCTTTTCACAGTGAAACTGCGAGAAGGGAAGCTTTGTGGTGCGGATTTTGTATTTCTCAATAAATTCATCGGAGCCCAGAGCAGAGTTGGGGAGAAGCTCACAGGGGTAGATGTTTATTGATTTGTGCTGTCCGTTTTCAAGAAGAGTGCATATTCCCTCGCAGAAGCTGTCATAGGTCTCCTCGGGAAGTCCCAATATCAGCTCGGAATAGGTTGGTATTCCCGCAGCCTCATACATGGACAGAAGTGTTCTGAAATAGGGGAGTGCTATGTTTTTTCTTCCGATAGCTTCAAGAACCTTTGCATCAACACTCTGAAATGAAAGTGTCTGTGATTTTCCTATGTTGTGGTCACTGAGCTTGCGGCTGATTTCACCTACAAAATCGCATCTGTTTTTTGTGAAATTCACCTTGAGCTTTGACGGATAGCCTGTCTTTTCTTTAAGCTCAATAAATTTATCCGTAATCAGCATATCACGGTCGAAAAGACCGAAATTGGCATCCGCACAGTAAACATATTCTATTTTGTGGTCGGACAGCCACTGAAGCTCAAGATAAACCTTGTTAATATCAAACTGTCTGACTTTTGAGCGAAGAATTCCCCAGTCGCAGAATGCACATCGGTTGGGACATCCGCGGTTTGTTTCAATAATGGCGGAAAAATCATAGCCGTCTGAAAGAATATTATCAAAAATTCCCGTAAGATAGGGAGAGGGATAGTCGGGTGTATCGGGATTTTTTCTTTGTGTTGAAAATGTGTTCCCGTTCTTGTCTTTATATGAAATGTTGTATATTTCAGAAGCCTCTTTTTTATTTATGAAGCTTAACAGAATGTCCCTGAAGGCTTCTTCACCGCCGCCGTGAATGATAAAATCAGCCATCGGGTATTCGAGGAAGGCTTTGTTTTTATCGGGCGGGATCTGATGGCCTCCGAAAAGAATAAGGCAGTCGGGATATTTTTCCTTTATTTTTTTTGCGAGAGCCTTGTTATATTCATTGTTCCATATGCTTGAGGAAAAGCCCACAAGAAAGGGCTTGTCTACTGATGACAGTGCTTCATCAAGGGGCACGCGTGTATAGATGAACTTCCCGAGAGAATATTCACTTTTTATATCGTCATCGGAGAAAGCGTATGCGGCAAGACAGCCTATTGCATACGGAATATATGTGCTTTTTATCTTGTCGCCGTATATGGCGTTAGCCTGAACAAGATATATGTTTTTCATAGTGTCACCTGAATTTTATGGTATTAGTCGTGCTTGACCTTTATGCCCTCGTAAAGTGCGGCATAATCCACAGAGCAGGATATTACGATGCGGTCGTTCTTTTTAACTCCTGCGAGAATTTCCGTTTTACCGTCAGAGCTTAATCCTGTTTTTACATCCTGCTTTGTCAGAGTTTTCTTTATGGGAGAATATATCCACACAAAAGGCTGATTGCCGCTGTACTGAATGGCACCGGAGCTGATTGTAAGAGTATCTTCCGATTTTTTTGTTATTATTTTTGAACTGAAAATAATTCCGTCTTTTTTTACTGCATCGGTGTTTTCGGGAGAAATAAAGATTGCATAAACAGGGGTTGACGGAAGTGTGCCTGTGAGAGACTCGGCAAAGTTTTCGATGTATTCATTGTCGGGGGACAGCTCTTTTATGTCAGTAACAGTGCCGTTAAGTGTATTTATTTCTTCTGCTGTCAGCTCAACGGTCTGTCCCTTTTCGATGTAGTGCACATCATAATCATTGTCTATCACCATAATCTGTTTTGAATTACCTGCGGTGACGGTAATGCCCTTTGCTTCATAATATCTGCATATTGTTTCCTCTATGGGCTTCTGGGCGGTAACAACAGGCTTTTTACTGTCGGCGACAAAGAAGCTTATAGCTTCAAATGCAATAAAAATGACAAGAAGAACAGAAATTACTGCAACCGTCTTTTTTCTGAATTTCTCTCTTTTCTTTTTTCTTGTTTGGGCTTTTTGCTGCTTTGCTTCCTCTTTTATTTGTGCTTTCGTTTTCTCCTGAGGTTCCTCTGCCGTGAGAAAACGGGTGCGAAGCTCTGTTTGTGTCTTTTCCTTCGGTATCAGCTTGTCAGGTAAATTATCTTTATCTATATCAAATATTCCCGAAATATCGGGATATTCATTGGGATTATTTCTTTCAGCCATATTTTTCACCTTTTATATAAAATCAAGTATACATAATCATTATAATGCATACAGTTAAAATATCAAATACTATTTTCAAAAAATTATGACATTGGAGAGATTATATTGATTATGGCAAAAAAAATCCTGTCTCTTTTGTTAATATTTTTGCTGATTTTTACTTTTTGCTCCTGTACAGAGCCCGTGAGGGCGGATTTTTCCGAATTGCTCATAAGGATGAATAAGAAAAACGCCGATTATGTCCTCAGAATTGAGGAAGCATTTTTTTCGGAAGACCGATGGTTTCTTTTTGTTGAGGTAAACGGAGAAAACAGTATTCTTTTGACGGCAAGGGAGGATGAAAACCGATACATAACCCAAGTGGGAATAAGTGTGATGGATACCGGAGATGAAGCAGTTGCGGTTTTTATGAGCCTTTGTGAAGCGGCAGGGGAGGCATTTACTCTCAGTAACAGCATAAAAGATTTTCTCGGAAAGGTAAATTTTTACAATGAGAACGAGATCTTTTCCGAAAATGCATATTTTGCACAGGAGGACCGATATTGCTTGTCCTTTTTTAATGCCCAAATGGGAAGCACCGTTTTGTTCCAGATAAAAAATGAAACACAGACCGAAAAATCGGAATGATGATGGCATATAAAAGCAGAGAGACCGCTTCCTTATGAAGTGTCTCTCTGCTGTCGCTTTTAGTTATGCTCTGTGCCATTTTACGCCCTGAGGAGTGTCCTCAAGGACAATTCCCATTTCTGTAAGGCGGTTTCTGATTTCGTCTGCCTTTGCCCAGTTCTTTTCTTTTCTGGCGGCAGTTCTTTCTTCTATAAGTGCTTCAATTTCAGCATTGTCATCAGCTTCATCCTCAGTCTTTTCGCTGTAAACGATGCCGAGAATACCTGTAAGCTCATCGAAAACCTTTATTGCGGCTTCAAGGTCACCCTTTGAAGCCTCTGCTGTAAGCACATTTTTGTTTATGTATCTTACAAGATCAAAAACTGTTCCTATTGCATCTGCTGTGTTGAGGTCATCCTCCATAGCCTCGCAGAATTTCACATTGAAATCGTTGAGGCCCTTGATAAGCTCCTCGCTTGCGGTACCGTCAGCGGCAGAAGCCATATTGAAATCAAGGGAATCTCTGCAGGTGTGAAGACGCGTAAGCGATGCCTTGCACTGCATAAGAGAGTCATATGAATAGTTGATGGGGCTTCTGTAGTGGCAGGAGATCATAAGAAGTCTTATGGGCTCATATCCGAACTGCTTTGCCACGTCGCGCACCGTGAAGAAGTTGCCCTTTGATTTTGACATCTTTTCATTGTCAACAGTAATGAAACCGTTGTGCATCCAATAGTTAGCAAAGGTTGTGCCGTTACAGCATTCGCTCTGTGCAATTTCGTTTTCGTGATGAGGGAAAACAAGGTCCTGTCCGCCGCAGTGGATGTCTATGGTTTTGCCGAGATAGCGTCTGCTCATGGCGGAGCATTCAATGTGCCAGCCGGGACGGCCCTGTCCCCAAGGAGACTCCCAATATGGCTCGCCGGGCTTTGAACCCTTCCATAATGCGAAGTCCATGCTTTCCTTTTTCTTCTCGCCGATGTTTATTCTTGCACCTGCCATGAGGTCGTCAAGGGGCTGGTGTGAAAGCTTTCCGTATTCCTTGAATTTGAGGGGACTGAAATATACATCGCTCTCAGCCTGATATGCATAGCCCTTTTCAACAAGTGTTTCGATAATGGAAATGATTTCATCTATGTTTTCGGTTGCCTTCGGATGAATTGTTGCTTCTCTGACATTAAGGCCTGCGGCATCTGTTTTATATTCCTTAATATATTTTTCGGAAACCTCTGAGAACGAAATTCCTTCTTCATTTGCACGGTTGATGATTTTGTCGTCAATGTCAGTGAAATTCTGAACAAAAATAACATTGTTACCCTTGTATTCAAGATAGCGTCTTAAAACATCGAAAACACAGATAGGTCTTGCGTTACCGATGTGGATATAGTTATATACGGTAGGTCCGCACGCATATATCCTGAATTCGCCCTCTTTTATGGGACGAAGTTCTTCCTTTTGTCTTGTGAGTGTGTTGTACACCTTCATTTATATCATTCTCCTTTTAAAGCGGCTAACTCGTTTTCAAGCTCGCCGATGCGTTTATAAAGCTTATCAAATTCCTGTGCCACGGGGTCCGGCATATGTATCTGGTCGAGAATATCAACTCTTTTTCCGTCACGCTTTACAACACGGGCGGGGGCACCCACAGCTGTGCAGTTATCGGGTATTTCGTGAAGCACAAGGGAGCCTGCGGCAATTTTTGAATTGTTGCCTACAGTAAAAGGCCCCAGAACCTTTGCACCTGCACCTATCATAACACCCGAGCCTACAGTGGGATGGCGTTTGCCGATGTCCTTACCCGTACCGCCGAGAGTGACACCCTGATATATTGTTACATCGTCGCCTATTTCAGCGGTTTCTCCGATAACCACACCTGTTCCGTGGTCAATGAAGAAGCGTCTGCCGATTGTGGCACCGGGATGGATTTCTATATTTGTTTTTCTGGCACTTTTTTGTGAAATAAATCTGGCAATAAAGGGCATATTATGCTTATAAAACCAATGTGCCCTGCGGTGTGAACGGACAGCCTTGAGACCGGGATATAAAAGCAGTATTTCAATGAAAGAGGATGCCGCGGGATCTCGGTCCTTGACACACTGTACATCTTCCTTCAATAGCTGAAAATAGTTCATCTTTTGTCTCTCACTGCCTTTCTTTACTGAAATTTACTGAACGGGAGTTTGGGCGACGGTGGTGCTTTCAGGGGGATTCAGTCCCTGAAGAAAATCCTCCACGGAATTGCCGCTCATATCCTGAGCATCGGATTGAGTTTCTTCCTCGTCAAGATTTGTGTATGTGACGATTGTAATTCTGTCTCCCTGCTTAACAACACTGTCGGCGGCGGGAATGGTTTCCGCAATCACTCCGCCTGTGTGTGAGCCGTCATTGTGAATTTGTGACTGCTGACAGATAAGTCCCAGTGAAGTAAAATGTGCTTCTGCCTGTTCATAGGTCCATCCAGATACATCGTCAAGCTTAAAGGTTTTGGGCCCTGTGCTTACGGTCAGAATTATTGTTTCACCCTTTGTAGCCTGTGCGTTTTCGGGAATGCTCTGATTCATAACCACACCAGCCATAACTGAGGAGCTGCTTTCATTTACCGTGTTGAAAACGAAATATTCTGTATATTGGGGATTTGTGATAATGTCGGAAATATAGCCGCCGATGAAATTGGGAACCTGAACAATGGATGAGCCTGACACGGTTGTCTGCTCCTCCGAGCTTCCTCTTGTAAGCTTTACAAGCTCGCCTGCAAGAATTCCTATTCCCAGAACCAGCACGGCAAGGATTATGCAAAGCACGGCAATGAGGACATTTTTGTTCTTTGATGAGGTATTCTTTGCCGGCGGCTGCTCGGTGCGGACAGGAGGTCTCTTGGGTGTATTCTGAGGCTTGACGGATTCGTCGGCAAGGGGCTCAACATAGATATTTTTTGTTTCCTGCTGTGAAACGGGTGCTTTTGCGGGGGTATAGCTGGGAGCAGATGCACCTGCGGCTCTCGGAGAGGCGGAAAGATCGCTTCTGAGCTGCTCGATGTTATCTGTTCTGTCCTCGGGCTCAACAGCCATTCCGTTTATGAGAGCATTTATAACATAGGCGGGAAGCTGTTCCGCAAATCTTGCGGGGATCATCAGCCTGTCATTTTCAGCTCTTGTTTTTGCATCAATGGGTGTTGTGCCTATAAGCGAACGGTAAATTACACTGCAGAAGGAATAAATATCGGTTCTTGCATCGGCAGGCTTATTCGGTGAATATTGCTCAACGGGTGCATAGCCGTCAAAAATTTCGGCATCAAGAGCTCCTGACAGTGTGCGGACAGGCTCTATACAGAAATCTGTCAGCTTGAGCCTTCCGTCCTTGGAAAAAATAAAGGACGAGGGATTTATTCCGCGGTGGAAAATTCCCGAGGTGTGAAGAGTGCCTATTGTTGAAAGTACGGGCATAAAAAGCATACGTGCCTTATCCCATGAGATGAAGCCTTCCTTTGTGTCAAGAAGAAAGTCTCTGAGGGTTGTTCTTTCCGATTCGTCATAAACCGCATAAGCCGTATTGTTTGCTCTGAAAACATCGGTGACGGTAATAAGTGCGGTAATTCCCTTGAGACGCATAAGCTTTGTCCATAAGGATATGAATGAATTGAGGTATCTTTCGTAGATATCACCATTCTCATTTTTTACCTGTACGGTCATCATATCAGGCTCTCTGTCGCAGAGTCCGGAGGGATAAAACTCCCTTATTGAAACGCTTTTTTCAAGCTTCATATCATACGCGGCATAGGTTATGCCTTCGCTGTTTCTTTTATATGCCTTTGCAATAATGTATCTTTGTGCAACTGCACTTGTCAGAGGAAGAAGGGGGGAAGTCTGAATAATATCCTCAGTCTGTCCGCAATTGGAACAAAGACCGTTTTCATCTTTAGTTCCGAGGCAAAACATACAAAGTTTAGAAATATCAGTCATTTTGTATATTCATCTCCGTCGATAATTTATTCATAATAATTCATCCTAAAGTCTACCACAAAAAAATAAGTATTACAAGTATAATTTTCAATATTATATGCATTTTGCAAAGCATGTTGGCAGTCATTTGCGTTAATTGCTATATTTTTTGAAAAACGGGCAAAAATATTGAAAAAATCACTTGACAAATTCCCTTGAGGGATATATATTATAGTTACAGTTAGCACTCGCAAGTTGAGAGTGCTAAAACAAAAAACAGGACAGGAGGGCTTTCAGTGGAACTTTCCGAGAGAAAAGAAAAAATACTTTCGGCAATAATTGAAAGATTTATCACCACCGGTGAGCCCGTCGGTTCAAAATTTCTTGTTGAGGTTCTGTCCTTTCCCGTTTCATCCGCAACCGTCCGCAATGAAATGGCATATCTTTCCGATATGGGTTATCTCGATCAGCCTCATACCTCGGCGGGAAGAGTTCCCTCCGATAAGGGCTACAGATATTATATAGATAAGCTGCTGATGAATTATTCTCCCTCGGATGCGGAAATGTTCAGAATTCTTTCAAGTATTGACCGCAGCGAAGGTGACAGCGTGGGAGTTCTCGGAAATATCCTTGAGGTTCTCTCGTCAATTACGGGACTTACGGCGGTGGCAGTCACTCCCCACAGTGAGCATCCCGTCATAACGGGAACTCAGATAATTCCTCTGAGTCACAAAACGGCTATGGTTATTGTGAAGACCTCGGCGGGAGTTACGAAAAGCAGAATTGCAAAGCTTTCCGAGGAGCCCGATTTTGACACCATAGAGCTTTATCACAATGTAACTGCGGCAAACTTCATAGGACTTGATACGGGAGAGTTTACTACGGCAAAGCTTCAGAGCGTTGCAGTATCTCTCGGAGAAAAGGCACTTGAAATGATGCCCCTTATAGTATCATTTTTTGATGCGGCTCTTGAAGCCTCGGGGGCTGATGTGCTTGTCAGAGGTCAGTATGCTCTGATGTCAGACGGTGAGCTTTCACCCTGGGCACCGCGTATTCTGGAGCTTCTGAATAATAAGGGAACTGCGGCGGCTCTTTTTGAGGCGGACAGGAATTCACCCCTTGAACTTAAAATCGGCACGGAAAATGAATTCTCCTGTCTGAGAAATGCGGCAGTTATTAAGGCACCCTATAAGGTTTCGGACGTTTCCTTCGGCTCCATAGGTGTTATCTGTCCCACGAAAACGGATTATTCAAGAGTTATTCCTCTAGTAAAATACATCAGTGAAATAACAGGCTTTATTCTCGCTGATACCATAGATACCTGAAACAGAAAGGATGTTTTAATTGGCTAAAGAAAAGAAAAAGCCCGAAGAAGAGGCTGTTGAAAACACGGCTGAAGAAACCGTTGAAGAAGTCCTTGATGAAAAGGATGAGCTTATAGAACAGCTCAATGCCAAGCTTCTTGAGGCAAACGATAAGCTTCTTCGCACGGTTGCAGAATATGATAATTTCCGTAAAAGAAGTCAGAAGGAAAAGGAAGCAATCTATTCCGATTCAAAAACGGATATAATTGCGAAGCTTCTTCCCGTAATAGACAACTTTGAAAGAGCATCACAGGCGGCAAGCGACCTTGAAACTTACAAAAAAGGTATCGAAATGACCGTAAATCAGCTTCTTGAGGTTTTCGGCTCCTTCGGTGTCACTGCCTTCGGTGAAAAGGGCGAGCAGTTCGATCCCAATATCCACAACGGCATTATGCATATCGACAATGAGGAGCTCGGTGAAAACGAGATTTCCGAGGTCTATATGAAGGGCTATAAAATGGGTGACAGAGTAATCCGTCACGCTACCGTAATAGTTGCAAACTGATTATTTAATATAAATTTTGGAGGAAAAAACAATGGCAAAAATTATTGGTATTGACTTAGGTACAACAAATTCCTGCGTAGCAGTTATCGAAGGCGGCGAGCCCGTCGTTATTGCTAATGCGGAGGGTGCAAGAACAACTCCCTCTGTAGTTGCATTCGGCAAAACAGGTGAAAGAATGACAGGACAGGTGGCAAAGAGACAGGCTATCACAAATCCTGACAAGACAGTTGCATCCATCAAGAGACAGATGGGTACTGAATACAGAGTTAAAATTGATGACAAGGCATACACTCCTCAGGAAATTTCCGCAATGATTCTTCAGAAGTTAAAGAGTGATGCAGAAAGCTATCTCGGAACAACCGTAACAGAAGCAGTTATCACAGTTCCCGCATACTTTACGGATGCACAGCGTCAGGCAACAAAGGATGCAGGTAAAATTGCAGGTCTTGAGGTAAAGAGAATTATCAACGAGCCCACAGCGGCTGCTCTCGCATACGGTATTGACAAGGAAAATGACCAGAA
>JAZNRX010000182.1:0-10895 GCA_045590915.1 Acutalibacteraceae bacterium
TGGGAGCCAGAATAGCAAAGCTGGAAAAGGAAATAGAGCTTTTGTAAAGAACAGGAATAAGAGCAGTTTCCGAGCAGGCACCTTTTGTACAGGGCTCTCCCCGTCAGGAGATAATCAGGCAGGAAATTCCCGTTCAGGAAGAAAAACCCGTCATAACAGAAGCTCCGAATTCCGAATTCCGAATTCCGAATTCCAACGGTGTGTCTCCGACCTCCGACCTCCGACTTCCGACTTCCGAAGAAGAGTATCCCTTCGACGATGCTCCTCCCTTTGATGCTTCTCCGAATTCCGAAGAAGAGTATCCCTTCGACGATACTCCTCCCTTCGAGACTTCTCCGAATTCCGAATCCCGAACTCCGAATTCCCCCGTCGGTGAGTTCAAGGGCTTTGGTTCAGAAGGCTCCTCCTCATCGTTTGCTGCACTTTTCAACAGTGCGGATGATGATGCGGATGACGGTGAAGCCTTTGATTTTGATGCATTTATGAAAAAGCATGAGGGCAATCATAAAAAGAATGAGGATGAACAGGCACAGCCCAGAGAGGTTTATGAAAATAAGTATGAGACCTCTTTTGAGGAGTCTATTCCCGAATCCTCTGCCGCAGGTTCGATAGATAAGGGAACATGGGGAAAAATTGTTTATGAAACAGAGCATCTTTTCCCGCCGCTTATCGGTCAGCTTACAGGCTCCGTTGCAAGAATAGAGGGAGCTACAATATATATTACACTCGGTGAAAAAAATCTCAGGGTGTTTGTAAATGAGCAGATGCTGGGACGATTTGTATCACAGGCTGCCGGAAAAATTCTCGGTAAAGAGTATAAAATAAAATTGGATTAATATCCCGAAAAGGAGTAAATAAATATGAAAGCAAGAATTCCCAATCAGAATAATATGTCAAGAAATGATATGATGGCAAAGCTTCAGAAGATGCAGGAGGATATGGCTAATAAGCAGGCTGAGGTTGAAGGCAGTGAATTTACCGCATCCGCAGGCGGCGGAGCTGTTGAGGTAAAGGTCAGCGGTAAGCACGAAATTCTCGGAATTACCGTAAAGCCCGAGGTTGTTGATCCCGAGGATGTTGAAATGCTTGAGGATCTTCTTATTGCGGCTCTCAATGAAGCTATAAGAAAGGCATCTGATACTATGGACAGAGAAATGGGTGCATTTTCAAGCGGACTGGGAATTCCCGGACTTGGCTTCTAAGGAGTAGTTTAGTATATGGAAAGTGCGGTTTCTTTTGAGAAATTAACCGAACAGTTCAGAAAAATGCCCGGTATCGGCGGAAAAACCGCTATGCGACTTGCTTTTTATGTGCTTTCTCTTTCAAAGGAGGAGGCATCAGAGCTTGCCGATACCATAAAGGAAGCAAGTGAAAAAATTCACCGTTGTCCCATATGTTGCAATCTGACAGACGAGGAGATATGTCCCGTTTGTAAAAGCTCTGCGAGAAAGCAGTCGCTTATCTGTGTTGTGGAAAATGTTGAAGGCCTTATGGCTATTGAAAACACCAACGAGTATAACGGAACCTATCATGTGCTTCACGGAGTTATTTCACCTCTCGACGATGTTTCGCCTGATGATATTGCAATAAAGGAGCTTCTTGCCCGTATTGAAGAAGGCGGAGTTGAGGAGGTTATTATGGCAACAGGCTCATCCGTTGAGGGAGAGCTCACGGCAATGTATATCTCAAAGCTTCTCAAGCCTCTCGGAGTAACAGTATCAAGGCTCGCATACGGTCTGCCCGTAGGAAGTGACCTGCAATACGCTGACGGAGTAACCCTGATGAGAGCTATTGAAGGAAGAAGAACACTATAAATTATGATAATTCGGATTTCGGAATTTCGAGCAGTGTCATAAAGGTGTTGATTTTCGCGTTTTGTGAAAAATTTTTGAAAAAAAGAGTATAAATGCTTAAAGTTTAAAGCTTCTTTCTCCGAATTCCGAATTCCGCATTCCGAATTTTTAACGGCTCAAGCCGTTAAATTATGATTTATGTAAAGGAGATTTCTTATGTATGCTATTACCTTTGATATAGGCACAACTGGGGTTAAGACCTGTGTGTTTGAAATATCTGATACAATAAAGCTTCTCGGAAGTGCTTCCGAGGGGTACAAGCTTTATGTTTTTCCTGACGGCGGTGCGGAGCAGGATCCTGATGAGTGGTGGACTGCTATGTGCAACACCTCGAAAAAGGCGGTTGCCGAGGCGGGAATAGATGCTTCTCTTATTGAAGGTATTTCATTCTGCTCACAGATGCAGGGACTTGTTCTTGTTGATGAGGAGTGCAAGCCCGTAAGACGAGCAATGAGCTATATGGATCAGCGTGCCCGCGAGGAGCTGAAGAAGGGAATTGCCCACGGTGTTCAGATTGCAGGTGCAAGCCTTCCCATACTTCTCAAATCTCTTATGATTACAGGTGCGGTTGCGGCATCCGTTAAGGATCCCGTATGGAAGTATAACTGGGTTAAAAATCACGAACCCGAAAATTTCAAGCGTGTACATAAATGGCTTGATGTCAAGGAAGCTCTTATTGCGAGAATGACAGGCAGATGTGTTATGACAAGAGACTCCGCCTTCGGTGCTCTTTTATATGACCTTCGTAAAGGTCACGAATGCTGGAGTGAAAGCCTTTGCAAAACTCTCGGTGTTGATGTAAAGCATATGCCTGAAATTATAAATTCCACCGATGTTGTAGGTCCTCTTCGCGAAAAGGAAGCCGCAGAGCTTGGACTTAAGGCAGGTATTGCGGTTTACGGCGGCGGCGGTGACGCTTCTCTTATCGGTGTGGGTGCCGGTGCTGTGGCTCTCGGCGATACTCACGTTTATTGCGGAACATCGGGTTGGGTTTCAACTGTTGTTGATAAGTCCATTGTTGATGCATCCGCTATGATTGCCGCAGTTATCGGTGCGGTTCCCGGATATTATAACTATTTCGGTGAGCTTGAAACAGCAGGCAAGTGTCTTGAATGGGTGAAGGATCACCTTGCTCTTGACGAAATCAATATCTATCTTAAGAAAGAGGATGTTGCAAGAAGCTTTGAAACCGAATATACTAACCTCTATGACTATATGAGTGATGTTATAAGCAAGGTGCCTGCAGGCTCCGGCGGAGTTATTTTCACCCCATGGCTTCACGGTAACCGCTGTCCCTTTGAGGATCCCAATTCAAGAGGAATGTTCTTTAACATAAGTCTTGAAACAGGAAAGAGTGAGCTTATCCGTGCCGTTATTGAGGGTGTATGCTTCCATCTGCGTTGGTTTATGGAGGCAGAGGAAAAGAAGGTTAAGGCATCAGAGACTATCCGTTTTGTAGGCGGCGGTGCTTTATCATATATGACCTGTCAGATTCTTTCGGATGTTCTCGGAAAGAAGATTGAGGTTGTTGACAAACCCCAGAATGTAGGTGCTGTGGGTGCGGCTGTTACAATCGCAGTGGGTTCGGGACTTATTTCCGATTTCTCAAAGGCAAAGAGCCTTATTCCTGCAGTGAAGACCTACACTCCCAACAAGGAAAATAAAGAGATTTATGATAAGCAGTACAGCGTATTCAAAAATCTCTATAAAGCAAATAAAGAAAACTTTGCCGCTCTTAACGGCTGAAAGGACATATAAATGGAAAGAATTCAGGTATTGGAATTACTGTACAAGAATATAGAGCCCGCTATGACCGAGTGCGGCTTTTCTCCCGAATATCAGGAGGGTATGAGAAAAACAGGCTGTCCCGCTTATGAAAGAGGCGATGCAACCGTTATGGATTTCTCAGGTGAAAAGGGCGTTACAAGATTTGTTTTCAGTGACGACAGAATTCATCTTCTCTTTGCCGGAAATGATGCCCCCAGAGGTGACGATGCGGCTTTCACAAAGGATACTACCTATCTTTTCGTGCTTGATGAATATACGGAGCGTGACATTAAGAGCATATCTGCAGAAATCAACGATTATATGACAGATACCTTTGTTGTCAAGAAAAAGACAGCAGTTAAAACAAAGAATATTGCAACCGTTTCCCGCTCTGCCGCAAAGAGCGGTGCTCTTTCCTATGATCCCATCACCTTTGCAACAAAGCTCAGCGGTATTTATCCCGAGCTTAAGGATGAAATCACAAGAAATATTGAAGAATACGGCGAATTCCTCTGTGAAGAATTTTTCGTATCTCACGCCAATGCTTTTATTGAAAATACCATCCGTGAAAACAATCCTCAGAAGATGAAGAGACTTTTCAATATTATCTGTGAGATTTATGAGGACGGAACCAACGAGGTGCAGAGCCTTATTGCAGTTACCGCTTTGGGCTTTATTGAAAACGATCCCGTGATTGTTCAGAGAATTATGCCCTATCTCACAGACAGTATGCTTGAGCCTGTTCTTGCAGTTTCAAAGAAGCTCAAAAAAAGCAAATCCGCAAAGCTCCGTCTTCTTAATCCTCCCAAATATAAGCCCAAAAAGCAGAAGAAGGCAGGCTTTATGGAAAAGCTTATGGGCGGCGGTGGCCCCGGAATTCAACAGTAAATCTGAGGTATAATTATGGATATGTTTGATACTCTTACCCTTATTATTTCCGTTGCGGGACTTGTGGGGGTTATTTATCAGAGCATTAATCTGCAGAAAACCATAAACAGTCAGATCTATCAGAATTTCGTTGCCAATTCTCTGGAAATAGACCGAATTCTTATTGAATATCCCCAACTTCGAAAATATGTATATTACGGTGAAAAGGTTGATGAAAACACTGAAGATCTTGAAAGGCTTATGTCTCTGGTGGAGCTTATTGTAGATGTCAGTGAAAATGTTGAGGTTTACGGAAAATATATCCCCAAGGAAAGAAAAAAAGGATGGCTCAGATTTATAAATGATGTAAAAAACACATCTGCCTATGATTTCTATATGGAACGCCATCAGCAATGGTATGAAACCGAACAACGATAATATACGGTTAAATACGGAAAATCAAAACAAACAGCCCCGAAAAGAGCTTTCTTTTTGGGGTTGTGTTATTTAAAAATAATTTGCATATTGCAAAGGATGTTTTGTTGCTTTTGCTGACAAAGAATAGTAAAATATATTTAAAGATGTTTTTTAACGGGATGTGGGTGAATTTATGAAGGAATATTTATATGATGTGTTTCTGAGCTTCACGGGAGCAGACAGGGAGCTTAAAAATACCGTCAGAGATACTCTTGAGGCTCAGGGACTTTCCTGTTATGACAGTGACTTATACTGTCAGGGGCATTTTCGTGACGATTTCTGTGAGGCACTTGATAAAAGCAGAGTTTATCTTATGCTTCTGACGGATAATCTGCGGAATGATCCTGCCATATCCAAAACAGGTGTGCTCACTGAGATACGTCGCGAATCGGCTTTGGCGTGTGAGCTGGAGGCACGCAATGAGCTTAATATAGTAATTCTTTGTATGTCCGAGTTTTTTCGCTATTCAGGCGGTTTTCACGATTATAATGACCTTATCGGCTGGCATTTTTATTCACTCACAAGAGGCTTTTCTCAGATTGACGGTGCTGTTGACGAAAACGGAGGGCTTACCGATGGTGTCCGTCAGAAAATTGTCAGGCAATGCTCTGAATTCATTTCAAGAAGAAATGCAGGAGAGCCTGTACTGTCTCAGATGAAGAAATTTGAGATAGCATTTGAAAATATCCGTGAGCAAGGTGTCTTCAAAGGCCGTGAGGATGATATAAAAAATGTTTTTGATGCCTTCAGAGAGGGCAATCAGACTGTAGTTTTATGGGGTATGGGCGGTATCGGAAAGACAGTTCTTGCAACGGAAATTGCAAGAAGATGTCATGAGCTGGGTTATCTTCGCTGTCCCCAGATAGTACATATTCAGGATCTGACCGCTTCAAAGGGACTTGAAGCAGTGGTATCGGCGGTCAGCTATGATGAAAGTGTGTATGACAGTCTTACGGTGCTTCCCGAAAAAGACCGCTTTAATAAGAAGCTTCAGGTGCTGCAGTCACTTCCGGAAACGGTGCTTCTGGTTATTGATAATTTCAATTTTGTTTCCGAAAACGATATTTCGGAGCTTATGAAAAAGTTCAATTTCCGTATTCTTATAACCACAAGAAAAAAATTCACGGTAAATCTGAAGGGTGTCAGGTCTTTTCCTGTGGAATGTCTTGAGGAAAAATATGCTTATTCCATGTTCTGTGAAAATGCAGGACAGAATATCGTCTGTGATGAATTTCATAACATCTATGAGCGAGTAAAGGGGCACACCATAACTCTTTGCATAATGGCAAAAATGATGGCGGCTCATAAAATGTCTGCCGATGCTATTCTTGGTGAAATAAATGCCGCCGATGCTGATGCCGCAAAAATTGAATTCGTGCATAATGAATATACCGATAATGATACTGTATTGGGACATCTCAGCCACCTTTATACCATAAGTGACTTTTCAGAGGGCTGCAAAAAAATACTGATGTCAATGTCGCTTCTTGAGGACGGCATCATATCTGTTGATGAGCTTTGCCGCATACTTTCATTGAAAAACAGAAACGAAATTCTCAGGCTTACTGACAGCGGCTGGCTTGAAATCCTTGAAATTGAGGAAAACGGTGAGATAAGAGAATATTTGTATCTTCATCCCGTTTTGTCTGTTCTTATGGCAAATATCCTGAAGCCTACTGCGGAAAAGACAAGAGAAATGATACAGCTTCTTCTTCGCTATGGCAGTGATTTTGAAAAGAATATGACCTTTAAGGATCTTAGCATAGTCAGCGGAAAGCTTTTTTATGCCTGTATGATTCTTGCCGGCAGTGAGAGAACTCTTTGCTCTGAGCTGTGGAATAAATTTATTGAAGCCGACCGTATGTCAGGAGATACCGAAATAACCGAAAAAAGAACGGCAAAAATATTATCATATCTTGAGGATGAAAGACAGCAGAGTCTTGTTACATCATACCGTGATATGATAATTCTTGAGCAATATCCCACCCGTGTTGATGTTCTTGAAAAATATATAGCAACATTGGGTGAAAATGCCTATGACTATAAGTGGGTTTTAAGAGCTCTGTCTGTTACCTTTTCTCATCTTGCGGGGGTTGAAGAATATAAGTCTTTTCTTCTTGATGCAATAAAGAAAGCGTTTGACTCGGCAATTCTCTGCCATGATGATTTTGCTCTTATTCTTCTTATGCCCTACTATCTTGAGCTCGGCGGAGATAAAAACAGAATTATTGACGACCTTTCGAGGTATGTGAAGCAACGAAAAAAAGAGGGTGTTGATAACGGTGAGCTTATGGCTCTGGAATTGACGCAGTATGAATTCACTCTCTTTTCGTTCAATAATTATTCAGAGGCATTAAACAAGAGTCTTTCTTTGGTAGAAAGCAATAAGCTCAAGGATTACGGCTTTGTTTACAGAGCTATGCTTTTGCATCCTCTGAAATATGCGAGAT
Source organism: Acutalibacteraceae bacterium (assembly GCA_045590915.1). Lineage (GTDB taxonomy): Bacteria > Bacillota > Clostridia > Oscillospirales > Acutalibacteraceae > RUG806. The sequence goes on from JAZNRX010000182.1 coordinate 7,415, forward strand.
TTAACAGAATTGTAAATAAAATTGATGATATTGATGAAAGCGATCCTTTTGCCTGGACACTTAAGCTGTCATATAATGTTTCCCTACAGCTTGTGGATGAGGGTGTTCTGGATATAGGAACCCTTGTAAGAGCAGTTATCAATATGCATCAGCTTCGTCTTCGTCATCAATGCACCCTTGCAACTGCCGCAGACTGTATTGTTCCCATAATCAAAATGTTCAAGGGCTTTCCCGGTACAGATGTTGAAAGCACGGTAAAGACCATTGTTGACGATGTCAATATGAACAACCTTACAATCGCGGATGTGTCAAATCTTCAGGTTGCCTCACTTATAAATATGACCTGCAAGAATTCAACTGCGATATTACAGGCAAAGCAGCTTATTGATGTTGTGCGCCGTCTTCGTCCCGAGGGGCACAATGACATTATAAGTGCTATGGAATCCTATGCGGATATATGTACTGCATTCGGTGAAAATAAAAAGGCATTGTCGGCATATGTTGATATTTACCGTATGCTGAAAAAGAACAGTCCCGAATCCTCAAAGCTGGGCGGAATATGTTATCAGATGCTGTGTAATCCTGCTTTTTCCGAATATGATGTCAGTTCGCTTCAGTCCGCCAGAGATGCCGCTATCCGTAATCATCCGTCTTACAGTGTGGGTTATTGTAATGTTTTATGTGTATATGCTACGCGTCTTTCCGAAAAAATAAATAAAGGGATTAAGCCTGACGGTGCCCAAATGACTCAATTATATGAAATTTTCCTCAACGATATAAAAAGACTCAACAGCTTTGCCACAGTTTCACAGCAGGGGCTTTTGTATAGTCTTTACGGTATTACCGTAAAGCTGCTTAATAACTTCTGTCCCGAGCAGGCAAAAAAATATATTGAGCTTATCAGGCTTTTCAGAAAAAGCAGAAAGAAAAATATCCGTCAGCTTGCCGATATTCAGCTGAAAATGTCGGAATTGAATATTTCATTGTTCTCCGACAGAGATAAGGTGATTGAGGCGGCTGAAAATGTTATCAGCGCCTGTATCAGACATAATCTGGGACTTTCGGAAGCGAGTATATCTCTGTACAAGATAATTGAGTACAGATTTGCAAAGAAGGACTATGATTTTTTCACTTCTTATATCAAAAACGAAAAGAAGCTGGAATATCTCAATTCTTACAGAAAGGATATTTCTGATGAGTTAAGGTCTGTGGCAAAAAAGAAGGAAATGAATGTTTCCTCTGACGAAATATTTACTCATCTTTTCCTGAGCACTGCAAAAAGTATGCAAGACAATATGGGTATTTTCTTTGACTCCTTCAAGCATATGAAAAAGACTGAGTCGTTTTATTATGATGCATTCAGAAATATTCTGGATGAAACTGCAAATAAATATTGCAGCCGAAGCTATGATTAACAGCTTCAGATAATATAATCTTTTGTTTTTACAAAATAAAAGCTGCAGCCTGTTTTGTGTCAGGCTGCAGCTTAATTTTTCAGTGGGTTGTTGTGAGTGTTACGGTATTGCTTTTTATCTGTGCAATTCCGCCTGAAAGAGCTTCCTTGTATATTACATTTCCGTCGGCCTTTGCCGTGATTTCTCCCTCACCGACGGCAATGAGGCAGTCTATATGTCCTTTTCTTATGCCGTATAAACCGCCGCTTTTTCCCTTTTTGTTGTCACATACGGGAATGCTTATGCTGTCACAGCGGATGTCGGGTATTTTTTTATCGGGAGTTATTATGATGAGAGTCAAGGGGAGAGCATCTGTTGTTTCCATTATTATTGTCCTTTATCAATGCTTAAATCGCATTTTTTTCCTTGAGGAAAACATCCTCAACAGTACCGCAGTTAAGGAAATATTGCTCGGGAATGCTGTCACACTCACCGCCGAGGATTGCTTCCATGCTTTCCACGGTTTTATCAAGGGGAACATAAACGCCCTTTATTCCGTTGAAATTTTCTGCAACGTGGAGAGGCTGACTTAAAAATCTCTGGACTCTTCTTGCACGCTTTACGGTCTGCTTATCCTCGTTGGAGAGGTCCTCCATACCTAAAATAGCAATAATATCCTGAAGCTCCCTATATTTCTGAAGCACTCTCTGGGTTTCCTTTGCTGCTTTGTAGTGTCGGTCGCCTATTATGTCGGGGAGAAGAATTCTTGAGGATGATTCAAGGGGATCCACTGCAGGGTAGATGCCCAGCTCAACTATCTTTCTTGAAAGCACGGTGGTGGCATCAAGATGGGAGAAGGTTGTGGCGGGGGCGGGGTCCGTAAGGTCGTCTGCGGGGACATAAACTGCCTGAACAGAGGTTATTGAGCCGTTTCCCGTTGAGACAATTCTTTCCTGAAGCTTGCCCATTTCGGATGCAAGTGTAGGCTGATAGCCTACTGCAGAGGGCATTCTGCCTAAAAGTGCGGAAACCTCACTGCCTGCCTGTGAAAAGCGGAATATATTATCTATAAACAAAAGAACATCCTTGTGAGAGTTTTCTCTGAAATATTCAGCCATTGTAAGTCCCACAAGGGGAACGCGAAGGCGTGCACCTGCAGTTTCGTTCATCTGACCGAAAACAAGTGCGGTTTTGTCGAGAACTCCCGATTGCATCATTTCGTTGAAAAGGTCGTTTCCCTCTCTGGAACGCTCACCTACACCTGCAAAAACGGAATAGCCGTTATGCTCAAAGGCGACATTTCTGATAAGCTCCATTATAAGAACGGTTTTTCCTACACCGGCACCGCCGAAAAGACCGATTTTTCCGCCACGGACATAGGGTGTCATAAGGTCAATTACCTTAATTCCCGTTTCAAGAATTTCGTCGGATGCCACAATATCCGCAAAATTGGGAGCGGGACGGTGAATAGACCATTTTTCGTCACAGTCAATGTCTCTGCCGTTGTCAATGGGACGTCCCAATACATTAACCATACGCCCCAGCGTGTTTTCACCCACGGGGACGTGTATTGGCTCACCTGTATCCATAGCGTCAAGACCTCTTGAAAGTCCGTCGGTGGGATACATGGATATGCAACGCACCAGACCTCCGCCCAGATGCTGTGAAACCTCAAGAACAAATAGCTGTTCGTCCTTTTCAATAGCAATAGCGTGGAAAATGTCAGGTACTTCATTTTCATTGAAAAGTATGTCAACAACAGGTCCTGTAACCCGCATTACCATACCAAGAGAACCCTTAGCCATAAAACCTCCGAAATCATAATTTATCGGGACGATGAATTATGATAGTGAATAGGTAATAGTTAAGAGTGAAAAGTGCCCCTGTAGGAAGACGCAAAGCGTCTTGATTATATAATTTAAGGGCGTAGCCCTTCCGACAGTGTTACTATTCACTATTCACTCTTACTTTTTACTTATCATAATTCAGCAGTCTGCGACTGCTGAATTATGATTTATTGGTTGTTTCTATTACGTCTGCAGTTACTTCGCTCTGGCGCTTGCGGTTTATTTCTGTTTCAAGCTTCA
>JAZNRX010000183.1:0-7268 GCA_045590915.1 Acutalibacteraceae bacterium
TACTCAGACAAATCTTTTCGATAACACCGAGAAGAACACCACCGAGCATTGCACCGGGAATAGAGCCTATTCCGCCTATAACTGCTGCCGTAAATGCTTTTATGCCGGGCATTGAACCGAGAGTAGGCTCAACTGAAGGAATCTGCATAAGATAGAATAAGCTTGCAGCTGCTGCAAGTGCAGAGCCTATTGCAAAGGTTACGGAAATTATTTTATTTACATTGATACCCATAAGCATTGCTGCGCCTTTATCCTCAGAAACAGCAACCATAGCACGTCCGGTTCTTGTCTTTTTTACAAAAAGAGTAAGTCCTGCCATAATTACGGCACCGATTATAAGGGTTACAATAGAGGAAACGCTGATTTTAGCACCAAAAACAGTTACGGTTCCGAGCGATGCAATTGTAACCATTTTTGGATCTGCACCGAAAACAAGCTGTGAAATACTCTGAAGAAGGTAGCTTACACCGATTGCGGTAATGAGAACAGCAAGAGGCGAAGCACCGCGCAAGGGCTTATAAGCAACCTTTTCGACCGTAACACCCATAAGAACACATATTACAATAGAAAGAAGCACGGCAACTGCAACATGTCCTGTTGAAGCAAGTGCAACAAAAACAGTATATGCACCAACCATAATTATATCACCATGGGCAAAATTAAGCATCTTTGCGATACCGTATACCATGGTATATCCGAGTGCGATAAGAGCATATATAGCACCGAGACTGAGTCCGTCAAATAAAATACTCATAAATTTTCTCGTTTTCTGCGGAGTTTGTACTATCAAACAAAAGTATAAAAATGAAAAAAATGCGACAGACAGGCTCCGCCGCATAAACCTTTAAAGGCGGGTATATGCCCGAAGGTATTTACCCTCAGGCATATACAAAAACATTAACCTTAGTGATTACTGAAGCTCAACAATGATAGGATCCTTCACGCAAGCACCTGATACATCCCATACCATACCGCCGGTAACTCCTTCATAGGAGAAATCAGCAGATGTAAGAGTAGCTGTAAGTGCCTTGCCGAGCTCAGCGGGATCAACCTTAACATTGTCAACACCGAGAGTCTTCATAGCTTCATAAATTACATAAACTGCATCGTAACCGTCAGCTGCAAACTGGTCAGGCTTTGTACCGTACTTTGTTTCATAAGCAGTAACAAAAGCAGAAACCTTAGCAACTGTGCTGTTTACGTCGAAGGGAGTGATGTAGCTGATTTTGTTTGTAACTGTTGCATCAATCTGAGCAGCAACGCCGTCAAGACCGTCGCAACCGAAAAGGAATGCATCGCAGCCCTTAGCTACACAAGCCTTAGCAATAAGACCTGCTTCTGTGTAGTAAATGGGAAGGAAGATAACGTCACAATCTTTAAGAGCTTCAATCTGAGTTGAGAAGTCACGGTTGTTTTCGTTATCGAAGGACTGTTCAATGTATGTTACATTGAGCTCAGCCATCTTAGTCTTGAAAGCTTCATAAATACCTGATGAATAAGCATCGGATGAATCATAGATAGCACCGATATTCTTATATTCAGCAGCAAGCTTTTCAGCAGACATAATACCGTTATCGGGATCACCGAAGCAAACTCTGAAGGAGTTGTTGCTTGCGTTGATTACGGGATCAGCAGAAGCTGAGGGAGTAAGAGAGAAGACACCGTCTTCTGCAGCTCTTGTAGCAAAGGATTCAGCAGAACCGGAAGTAACACTACCGAGAGAAGCCTGCATACCTGCTTCAAAAAGAGCATCGTAGCCTGTAGATGCATCAGCAGCTGTAGCCTTGTCATCCTTCATATCAAGCTTGAAGTTTACGCCGTTAAGACCGCCGGCTGCATTGATTTCATCAATAGCAAGCTGTGCACCCTGCTGTACGGAAATACCGTAAGAAGCAGTGTCACCGGTAAGGGGACCTGTAGCACCGATAACATATTCGGTGTTATCTGCTGTGTACTCGCCTTCTTTTGTAAGATCATAAGCAACATCAGCAGCAGCTGTTGTTTCTTCACCTGCAGCACCGGTTGTTTCTTCTGTTGTACCGCCGCAAGCCGCAAAAGCAAGAACCATTGAAAGACTGAGAATAAGTGCAATAACTTTTGAGAACTTTTTCATTTCTTTTTCCTCCGTGTGATTTTTGTTAAATATATTCAATTGCGCATATATCCTTTTAACATACAGAATAATATTACATATAAAACTAAAAGTCAAGAAAAATAATGTACTTTTTTTCATCGCTTAAACAAACTTTTTCAAAAAAATAATTAATTTTATTAATTGAAGTCTGTTTATTCGTGTTGACAACGCTGTCTTTATCTTAATATAATGTATACAAATAAAATGTGCATATAAATTAAGGATGTGAATTTAATGTCTGCTAAAATTATAGACGGAAAAAAAATATCCGAGGCATTAAGACTTGAAACTGCCCGGAAGGTAAATAGCAGAAAGGACGGGGTAAGAGCTCCCGGACTTGCTGTAATAATCGTAGGAAATAACCCTGCATCACGTATATATGTAAATAATAAAAAGAAGGCATGCGAAATATGCGGCTTCAACTCATTTGAATATGCATTAGATGAAAACACTCCGGAAAATGAGCTTCTCGCACTTATTGATGAGCTTAATAACAGAAACGACATTGACGGAATACTGTGCCAGCTGCCTCTTCCGGCTCATATAGATGAAAACAAGGTAATTGATGCAATCGCACCCGAAAAGGATGTTGACGGCTTTTCACCTGTAAACTCAGGAAATCTTATGTCGGGAAAGCCTTGCTTTGCACCCTGCACTCCCGCAGGTGTTATAGAAATGCTTAAGTATGAGAATATAGAAATATCCGGAAAAAACTGTGTTATAGTGGGCAGAAGTAATATTGTGGGCAAGCCGGCAGCACTTCTTATGCTTCAGGAAAATGCTACTGTAACAGTTTGTCACTCTCGCACAAAAAATCTTAAGGAAAAGGTACTTGAGGGTGATATAGTAATAGCTGCCATAGGAAAACCGAACTTTATAACCGCTGATATGGTAAAAGACGGAGCTGTTGTTATTGATGTAGGAATAAACCGTCTTGAAATCGGCAAGGTAACAGGTGATGTAGATTTTGAAGCAGTAAAAGAATAGGCCTCTTACATTACTCCTGTTCCCGGAGGTGTAGGACCTATGACTATCACAATGCTTATGAAAAATACCTTAACCTCGTGGGAAAGAAAAATATAATTCTCTCTTCTGATATTACACAGAAAAAGACCAAAGGCTGTCTCTTACGAGACAGCCTCTTTTATCGTTCTTTACTTTTTCGTAAAATCAGACAGCTCTTTCAACCTTACCGGAACGCATGCAACGAGTGCAAGCATATACTCTGCAAGGAGAACCGTTAACGATAGCCTTTACTCTTTTTACATTGGGCTTCCAGGTTCTGTTTGATCTTCTGTGTGAGTGAGAAACCTGAATACCGAACTTTACGTCCTTACCGCAAAAATCACATTTTGCCATGGAGCGCACCTCCCTCTTATTTTCAGGGATAAACCCTAATATCTAAATCAGCAAAAGTCATAATAACAGATAATAGTTTAAAATGCAAGAGGTTTTTAAATTTTTTTTGCAAAACATCAAAATTATTTCAATTCATGAACAAAAAGACCGCTGAGAAGCTTAGGTTCAAACCATGTAGACTTAGGCGGCATTACCTGTCCCGAATCAGCAATTGCCATAAGCTCTGTAAGAGAAGTGGGATACATTGAAATTGCAATCTCCATATCATCCTCACATCTTCTTTCAAGCTCTGAAAGCCCTCTTATACCACCGACAAAATCAATTCTCTTATCGGTTCTCGGATCATCTATTCCGAAGATATCGGATATGACATATTTCTGAAGAACAGCCACATCAAGACTTTCAAGAGCATTATTCTCATCACAAAGGCCGTTTTTCAATTTAAGCTCATACCATTTTTTATTGGAATAAAAGCCGAAGGAATGTCTGCTTGCAGGCTTGACCGCACAGTCTTTTTCGGTAATTTCAAATACTTTTTCAAGCTTTGAAAACAGCTCGCCGTCTGAAAGACCGTTCTTGTCTTTTATAAGACGGTTATAGTCCATTATCTTAAGCTCTTCTGCTCTGAAAGCCACGGCAAGAAAGAAATTAAACTCTTCTTCTCCGGTAAAACCGGGATTAGCCTCTCTTCTTTTAAGGGCAACCTTAACTGCAGAAGCAGCTCTGTGATGTCCGTCTGCAATATAAAGCTCTCCGATGCTGCCGAAAGCATTTTTAACTGCATTTATATCCTCTTCGCAGGAAATAACCCATACTGTATTTCTCACATCACCCTCAGAAACAAAATCATATTCGGGCTCTGAAGAAACATATTTATCTAAAATTCTGTCAATTACGGCATTTTTTCTGTAGGCAAGGAAAATAGGACCGGTGTTTGCATTACAGGTATCAACATGGCGAATACGATCCTCTTCTTTATCAGCACGCCTAAACTCATGCTTTTTTATTACATTATTAATATAATCATCTACACCTGCACAGCCTACAAGACCTGTCTGACAGACCTCACCCATTATTTGTCTGTATATATAAAAGCAGGGCATTGCTTCTTTAAAGCATATTCCGTCTGAAGACAGCTTTTCAAGATTAGAGGCTGCCTTTGCATATACCTCATCACTGTAAAGATATGTATCCTCAGGCAAATCGACCTCAGCTTTATCTACATGGATAAAAGAATAAGGCGCTCCCTGAACCTTTATACGTGCCTCTTCTGAATTCATTACATCATAAGGAAGTGCTGCAACAGAGGCTGCAAATTCCTTTTTCGGTCTTACTGCCTTAAAGGGATTAAAAACCGACATATAAACACCAGTCCTTCACTATTTATTGGTTGCTTTATGAAAATAAAGCCTGTCACTGCCGGAAAAATACATCACGCCTGATATATCCTCTGTGCAGATAAAATACGAATTTTCGGACCATACAGGAATTATAAGAGATGCAGCAGAAATTTTACTTTCAACAGACTGATAAACCGAACGGTAATTCTCATCAGTGCCGCTGTAAAGCTTTGCAATAAGCTCTTCCATACCCTGACCTGTATATCCCGTGATATTATTCGGGGATTTATCCGTAAAGGTTCCGAAAAACTGATATGCACTGTCGGTCTGTGCAGAATAGTCATAAAAAGCAATCTGATAATTTCCGTTTTTCATTGCCTTCTCTATTTCTGCAGCCGATGCAGCTTTTACGGAAAGATTCACGGTAATTCCTAATATGCGCTGCCACTGCTGAAGAAGTTTTCTTATTGCTTCCTCATATCTCGTCTCACACAAAACAACAACATCAATGCTTGTTTTTTCAAGCTTTTCAAGACCGCTGTTAAGATATATTTTTGCTTTCTCTTCACTGAAGGCTTCAGGATGGCTGAGTATTCCGTCTGCAGAAGCACTTAAAGGAATAAAGCTCTGTGTATAATTTTTTTCGGCATTTTCAGCCACTTCTTTTGTATCTGTAGCTGCAGCAAAGGCCTTTCTGATATTTTCTTCCGAAAGCACGTTATCCTTGAGATTCATAATGAGTCCCTTTACGGTATTCTCGGTTTTATATACAGTCATATCAGATGTGACCTTCAGCTGAGAAAACATATCCTCGGAAACTACTCCGCCGGAATACTTATTATCCTTAAGATAGCCGAGAAGCTCAGCTTCATTGCTGTAAACATAAAGCCAGACATAATCGGGCACCGCAACAGATTCTCCCACATAATCCGAAGCCTTATTTATACGGTATGAGGTTTCATCAAATCTTGAAAGATAAAAAGGTCCGTTTGACAGTAAAAACTTTATAAGTGTTCCGTATCTTCCGGCACACGCATTGAAAAATGTTTCATTGCAGGGCATTGCAACAGGCTCACAAAGCACCTCAGGAAAATTACTTTGAGGCTGCGAAAGCTTGATTTCCAGAGTGTATCTGTCTTTTACTTTAACTCCGAGCTCACTTTTATCCGCATTACCTGAAAGAATCTCAGGCGCATTTACTATATTATATAACATATAAGAATCGTGTGCTCCCGTAACGGGATCAACGGCTCTTCTCAGTGCAAACTGAAAATCGTAAGCAGTTACACCGAGATCAAAATTTTCGGGAAGCTTACCCTCAAGCTGCTTTTCGGCATTACCGGTAAAATGCCATACGGCATCCTCACGAAGAAAGAATGTATATGTAAGTCCGTCAGAAGAAACAGTCCATGACCTTGCAACACCGTTTACAATATTCCCGTTTTCGTCCTTTCTTAAAAGCCCCTCAAAGCAGTTTCTTACAACAATTGAGGCTGTAGCATCAGATACGATCTGCGGATCAAAGGTTCCGGCGCTGCCTTCAACACCGAAAAACAAAACCATAGGTTCATCAGATGAGCATGATGACAAGACTCCCGCGAATATAAAAATCGAAAGTAAAATTGCGATCAATTTTTTCATCTGAATCCCTCCTTACGGTATATTTATTATATTTTAGCAGAAACAATTGATTTTTTCCATAGCAAATTACATATTTTTATAATCATTTAAAAAATAAAGACCGCAGACGTTAAAAGCTGCGGTCGTATTTTTCCTTTGGGGCTTCAAGCCCTTTATATGTAAACCCTTTCGGGCATTGTTGTCAGGAAGTCCTGAAGAATCAGAACCTGACTTATCTGTTTTCGATTGAATAAGAGATAAGAGCATCAAGTTCTATAATCTTGAGGAGCTTCTTGAAAGAAAACTTTTTCATATTTGCAATTTCGCCGATAAGTCTTTCTTCTACTTTAATAACTTCTCTGTTGTACTCTTTCATGTCAGTACTCCTTTCGTTTGATTACATCCATATTATACTCAGATTTTCAAAAAAGTCAAGTAATTTTGTACAAATGAACAGGTGTGTTATTGTGCATTTTGCACAAGTGATTTTTTCTCAAAACTCAATCATGCTCCACACAATAACCAAATACTGCACCATATTTTTGTGTATTTTTTACAACAGGCTTTAAAAATCACCAAAAATAACATCAAAAAAAGGAGAACCGTCAAGGTTCTCCTGCTTAAAAGTTTGTGAATCTTTTTTAATAAATTTTAATCAATCTTCATACAGAGGATATTTTTCAAGAAGTCCGTTTACCGTATTTCTGATTTTGTCGATATTATTTTCAAAATCTGTGGCGGCAAGATAAATGCAATCTGCAACAATTTTCATATCGGCTGCATTAAGTCCTCTTGTTGTAACAGCAGCAGTACCG
>JAZNRX010000184.1:0-12418 GCA_045590915.1 Acutalibacteraceae bacterium
TCATTCTCGGCTACGGTGCAGGAGCTATTGACACGGGACTTAATAATTTTATATCACTTCATTATAAGGCACGGCATATGAACTGGCTTCACTGCTGTTGGGGATTGGGTGTTACAATAAGTCCTCTTATTATGTCCGCCTTTCTGTCGGATGAAGGCGGCTCTTGGAGAAACGGCTACAGAATTGTCTCTATCCTCCAGTTTTCCATTGCACTGCTCGTTCTGTTTTTTATCAGAAGGTGGGATACAACGGAAAGAAACGCTTCTCAAACGGAAATTACGGAAGATGAAAACGGCGGAAAGCTTCGTGAACTTCTGAGAATTAAAGGGGTGCTTCCATCAATTCTTTCCATGGGATTATACTGCGGAATGGAATTCAGTCTCGGCACATGGGGTGCCACATATGCGGTAAATACATTCGCAATTTCTCCTGATGAAGCGGCAAAATGGGTTTCGCTTTATTTCGGAGGTATTATGATAGGCAGGATAATTGCAGGCTTTATTTCAATCAAGGTGTCAGACAAAATGCTTATAAAATGCTCAATTATTGCCGCATTTCTCGGTATATGTGTGTTTGCACTTCCCTTGGGTAAAGCATCCCTTCTTGGCTTTCTTCTCATCGGTATCGGCTTCGGCCCCATATTCCCTACTATCCTTCACACAGTCCCTGCAAGATTCGGTAAGAGATATTCAGCAGATCTGACCGGCTATCATATGGGCGGAGCATATGCCATCGGCTTCTTTATTCAGCTTATTTACGGCTTTGCGGCAACAGGAATAACATTCACAATAACACCATTTGTTCTCCTTGCTTTATGTGCAGGCGTTTTTATCGCAAATGAAACGGCAACAAAAATAACAGCAAAAAATTAGTTATAAAAAAAACAAGATCACCCGAAAAGAAGTTCAGCTTCCTTTCGGGTGATGGTTTACTATTTAGTTTGCAGGAGTGTAGCTCATATAGAATACAAGCTCTCCGCCTTCCATAAGCTGTTCGTGGGTTACATAAGGTCCTTCAAGCTCAACGCCGTTAAGCTTAACGGAATATACATATACATTATCTGCACTCTGATTGAATGCCTTGATGTTGAGAGTTTTTCCGTTGCCGAGATTAATTGTTGCATTGTCAATATTAGGAGAGCCTATCCAATATTTATCTGTTCCTGCAAGAGGATAGAAGCCCATTGAGGAGAAGATGTACCATGAGCTGAGTGTTCCGCCGTCGTCGTTTCCGTCAAGTCCGTTGATGTCGGAGCTGAAACGATTTTTGAGTGTCCAGCGAACCCAATACTGAGTAAGGTCAGATCTGCCTGCATTGCTGAAAAGATAAGGTGTGTGAATATCGTGCTGATTACCAACCCAGTAGCCGTGTCCGGGATCTATTGCGGCACGGTTGAGAGAAGCATCCTCCATAAAATCATTGAGCTCATCTACAAAATATTCTTCGCTTCCGAAAAGCTCAATCATTCCGTCAATATCATGAAGAGCATTCCATCTCCACTGTCTTGCACTGCCTTCACAATAGCAGTCTGCAAATTTCTTTATCATAACCGCATCATAGAAGGATGTGATGTAGGGATTGAAGTTCCACACGAATTCACCGTCGGAATTTCTTGCCTGAAAATACTTTGTTTCGGGGTTGAAAGTATTTTTATAATACATTGACTTTTCGTAATATTTCTCGGCATCCTCTTCATATCCGAGAGCCAGAGCAAGTGAGGCAATAGCTGCATCTTCCCATGAATATTCTATGGTTCTTGCAACAGATTCATCTGCGGGGGCAAGGTCATCGGGCACATAACCGTATTGGTTATAAAGATCAATATAATCTCTGCCAACCTTAGTATCCTTAACCTCGGATGAATGCTTCATATAGCTGTAAGCAGTTTCAACATCAAAATCAGTAAAGCCTTTAAGATAGCTTTCGGTAATCATAATGTTGGCAGGATCTCCCAGCATTGAGCCTGCATAACCTGCTCCCTGTGCCCAACGAGGCAGGGCACCGCCCTTTTCAGCCATATCTACAAGAGAATTTAAACAGTCATACTGGATTTCCGGGGCAATAAGAGTGTAAAGAGAATGTGTTGTTCTGACAGTATCCCAAAGAGAAAGGTCTGTTCTGTAGGTGTAGCCGTCTGCTGTGTGTACCTTTTTGTCAAAGCCGAGATACTCACCGTTTACATCGGTAAAGTTTGTGGGCATTATCATACTGTGATATAAAGCGGTATAGAAAACCGTCATAATTTCTTCGTCACGGCTTTCCATATCAATAACACTGAGTGCTTCTTCCCAATCGTTAAGAGCATTCTTTCTTACATCATCAAATGTGAGACCGTCCGTCTCTGCCATAAGATTTTCATATGCATTTTCACAGCTTATGAAGCTTATTCCGACCTTCATTTCAAGAGGCTGTCCCTGAATATTTCCGAAATTAAGGTCAATTCCGAGGTCGTTTTCGTCACCCTTAATTTCATAGGACTTAATTTCCTTGTCAACAACAGCAACAAAATAAACGGGAAGGCCGTTATATCTTGAAGAAAATGCGGCACCGATTTCGGCAGAGCCTGAAATTATACCGTTTTCGTCAACCTTAACACTGCCCTTGCCTGCATTGTAATTTCCTGCCGTGCTTGTAATGTCAATATAAAGACGTGCAGCAGAGGAATTGTTGAAGGTATATCTGTGAACACCTGTGTGTATATCCGCGGTCATTTCCGCAAGGCAGTCAAGAGACTGAAGATATACTGCATAATATCCGGGCACTGCAGTTTCATACATATGTGAATAAGGAACCACACCGACATCGGAAGAACCGACTGCGGGAGTTACTCGGAACATCTGATAATCCTCCGCACCTGTTCCCGAAAGACGCGAATGGCTGAATCCCTTGATATGTGCATGCTCATAATAGTAACCTGATGTATTGGTTTTTACAATATAAGCACCACCTAAAAATGATGTATCGGGACCAAGTCTTACACTGCCGAAGGGCACTGTAGCGGCAGGACTCAACATACCTGCAGTCCAAGGCGTTCCGCCTGTTCCGATAAAGGGATCGACAAACTGAGTATATTCGCCTGTTTCAACATCGGGCATATCAACGGGCTTTAACAAAATTCCGTTAAAAATACCTGCAAAGCTTGTTTCAAGAACAATAAACATCGAAACGATAACTCTGATTAACGGCCACAACATAAAATTCTCCTCCTGAAAGCATATATATATTAAATATATAGCAAATTACAATAAATGTCAATCACACAAAAGTGCGGGACTGCAAAAAATACAATCCCGCATTGATTATTTATTTAGCATAAAGCATTCCGACAATAGCATTTCTTATTCCGCACGGAAAAATCTTGCATAGAACAGCCAGAAATTTGTATGTAAATCCAATAGCATAAAGGGGCTTTACTTTCTTTTTAAGGGAAATTGATGCAATATACTCCCCTGCTTTTTCAGGACTCATACCGTTCATTTCATCCTTTTCCATTCCCGATACGCTTCTTGCAATTCTTCCGCAATAAACATCGTCACCGTCAAAGGATTTTTTTCTTGCACTTGTGAATTCGGTTTTTATATCCCCCGGCTGAATTGCGGTAACGGTTATTCCGAAAGGCTTCACTTCATTTGCAAGGCACTGTGTATATGACTCCGTTGCGGCTTTGGAAGCAGAATAATAGGTCTGAAAAGGAATATGAGCCACTGCGGCAACGGAGCTTATGTTGACAATCCGTCCGCCGCCGTTTCTTCGCATTACGGGAATTACTGTGCGGCATACATTTACCGTTCCGAAGAAATTCACATCAAGCTGTGATTTTGCCTCATTGAGTGAAGTAAATTCAACGGCACCCGATATGCCGAAGCCCGCACAGTTTACAAGAATATCAATTCTTCCCTCTTTCTTGCTGACGGTTTCAACAGCGGAAAAAACAGCTTTTTCGTCTGTTACATCAACAGAAATATGGATTATACCCTCAGTTTTTATTTCTCTGCGTGAAAAATCATATACCGTACATCCTGCTTTTTTCAGAGCAAGTGCGGTACATTTTCCTATTCCCGAATTTCCGCCAGTTACTATAGCTATCTTATTTTCCATAATTTAACGGATACCGAAGTTTTCAAGAACATAATCCATATCCTTATCACCTCTGCCTGAAAGGTTAATAAGCACGGATCCGTGTTCCATTGTTTTTGCAAGCTTTATTCCGTATGCAACAGCGTGAGAGCTTTCTATTGCGGGAATGATACCTTCAAGACGGGAAAGCTTGAAGAACGCATCTATTGATTCTTCATCGTCAATTACATCATATTTAACTCTGCCGATATCCAGCAAGAATGCGTGTCCTGGACCCGATGAGGGATAATCAAGTCCGCTTGCTACAGAGTAAACGGGGGCAGGCTCACCCTTTTCGTCCTTAAGCATAATACTGTTGAAGCCATGCATAACGCCTTCTGTTCCGTATTTAAGAGAAGCAGCGTGGTCACCTAATTTTTCACCTCTGCCCAGAGGCTCAATTCCGTAAATATCAACGGGATCATTAAGGAAGCCTGAAAACAGACCTGCGGCATTTGAACCGCCGCCCACACAGGCAACAATAGCTGAGGGCAGATGTCCCGTCATATCAATAAACTGTTCTCTTGCTTCAATTCCTATAACGCTTTGGAAATCTCTGACCATCATAGGAAAAGGATGGGGACCGAGAACGGAGCCGATGCAATAAATTGCAGTTTCATATTCCTTGCTGTATGCATCAAATGCGGCATCAACTGCTTCCTTGAGAGTCTGAAGTCCGTGTGTTACTTCAATGACATTTGCACCGAGAATTTTCATTCTCGCAACATTGGGAGCCTGTTTTTTGGTGTCAACAGCACCCATATAAATGTCACATTCAAGACCGAAATATGCGGCTGCGGTTGCAAGAGCAACGCCGTGCTGACCTGCACCTGTTTCTGCTATAACCTTTTTCTTGCCCATATATTTTGCAAGAAGAGCCTCACCCATACAGTGATTGAGCTTATGGGCACCCGAATGGTTAAGATCCTCTCTCTTGGCATAAAGCTGAACCTTACCGCCCAGACTGTCGGAAAGTCTTTCAAGGTGTGTTACGGGTGTAGGTCTGCCCTGAAATTCCTTTCTTATTCTTCTGAGCTCTGCAATAAACTTTCTTGACTGACAGATTGAAAAATATGCCTGTGTAATTTCGTCCATTGCACGAACAAGCTTTTCTTCAACAAAAACACCGCCGTATTTCCCGAAATATCCGTTTACATCAGGATAATTATTGAAATAGGTGTCAAAATTTACATCGTTAATAATCATTTTCATATCTCCTTACTTAAAACCGTATTTTCAGTTTTTCAAAAATTTTCATCAGGGACATTCCGATAATTATACCGGCAAGTCCCTGAACTGCATTTGCCGGTATATTGACAGCCGAAGCAGAAAAACCGTAGATTATTCCCTCAAAAATGAAATAACCCGTTACCATAACCGTTTCAGCGACAACTCCTGCGATTATTCTATTTAGAAAAGCGGGGATTGTTTTAGGCAGATGTCGGTTCAAAAGATAAAAAACTGACGCGGTGAGACCTTTTATAAAAAATGTTGCGGGAGCATAAACACCGTAGCCTGCAAAAAGGTCCGCCAAAGCACTGCCCACAGCCGCTGCTAAAAATCCGTAGCCTGACGGAAGCAGAAAGCCTGAAAGCAACACCGCACTGTCACCGAGATTGAGATAGCCTTTGAAGGGTGACGGAACTTTAATAATAATTGTTGCAACACATGTCAGAGAAGCCAACAAGGAAGCAAAAACTAAATATCCGGTCGATTTTTTCAAATTAATCCTTCCTTTATTAAGTTTAATAGCAATGTTTTATTAGCTTCGCCATCGTTTTGTTAACAAAACCATAAAAGTCCCCCCGAAAAAAACAAAATCCCCGACAGAAATTTTCTGTCAAGGACGAATAATACTATCCGCGGTGCCACCTTGATTTACGGCATTGCCGAACACTTTAAGGATACTGACATATCCCTGAAAACTAACGCATTTCATCGCGTTGCAGAATACTCTGTGAAAAAACACATTTGACTGCACCCTCAGCGGCCCATTTGACAATCGGTTTCCTGTCTGCTTTTCAGCACCGCAGACTCTCTGTGAGGCCCTAAACTGCCTTTACTTCCGCTTCATCGGTTTGATATATTGTTTATAATATCACCGTATTCTCTGATTGTCAATGTTAATATTATCAAAAAAATTCGGAGTTTGTTTGGTAAATATACAAAACATCATATCATTTTTAACATAATTTTGCCATAATTCTTGATTTTTTTTATTAAAATTTATTAAAATTATCTTATCATAACATCGAAGGAGCTGAGTTTTTTGGACATCAAAGATATTCCCATAAATGAACAGGAATTGCTGTATGATCCTATGTTTGCCGATAATCCCGACAACATTCTTCGGGACAACCCCGAAAAGGGAATATTCGGTAAAATTGTGTTTAAGAAAGCCTTGTTTATTATTGCTCTGCTGTTTTTTATCAACGTTTCAATGTATTTCAGCTTCAGAACAGTTTCAAAGGAGCTTTATAAATTCAATCAGGACGGCATTCTTGAAGACGGCTCTCCCCTTTACGTGCTGTCGGAATACCACGGTAACGAACAAAAGGTGCTGTCTGTCGATTATGTAAGAAACGAAGACGATATTCCCGATACGGATAAACCTGTTTTTAAGGTCGGAAAATATGCAGTCAACTGTAATGAAATGCTTAATTTAATTTACATCTCGGATACAGTGGAAATAATTGATCCGAAGGCCTTTTATACCTGCAAAAATCTTATGGCGTTTTTCGTTGATGAAAATAATCCCAATTATAAATCTGTTGACGGTGTACTGTACCGCCTTGAAAACGGAGAAATAGCGGAAATTATGATGTATCCGCCGAAAAATCCCGAATACCTTGCGGCACTGAAGCTTGGTGCAAAGTCTCCCACTTCATCCGATGATGCAGAAGCTTTTCTTGAAAAACACCGAAATCTTCAGAATGAACAGCCGTCAGCTGCCACAGGAAAAAACCGCATTCAATCGGAAGCCCAGGACAGCTTTTCCGTTTTCATTATTCCCGAAACGGTAAAGGTGGTTAATGAGCTGTGCTTTGCTGAATGTACGGCATTGAAGGAAATCAAAATTCCCGACAGTGTGACAGTAATTGAGACTCTCGCCTTCTTCAAATGCAGTGCTCTTCAGAGAATTGATATACCCGACTCCGTTGTCTCCATCGGCTCGGATGCAATTTCAAACTGCACATCAATAAATGACATTTTCATTCCTTCCTCTGTAAAAGCCATCGGACATCACGCCTTTTACAACTGTCCCGGTGTGGAGACGGTACGTATGGAATGCTCGGAAGAGGAAGCAAAGGAAATGTATCTTGGCAGTGTATGGCTTCTTCCCGAACACGTATACCGGCGGACTTAAATTTAAAGAAGCACATAATGTCAAGCACGGTCTGCCCGTTGAAATAAGAGATATGAAAGACGATAACCCCCTTAGAGAAAAGAAAAAAGAAACGGTTAATCAATAATTTGACTCCCGCAAAGTAATAATTCTTTGCGGGATATTTCTTTATAGTTGCAAAAGTAAAAAGTTTATTATATAATCAACTTAATAAAAACGGAGGTAATATACATGGCTAAAATAATCGGTGCAAATGTTCCAAATATTCCTTGGGAGAAAAAGCCCGAGGGTTATAAATATCCCGTGTGGAGATATTCGGGAAATCCCGTTATTACAAGAGACAATCTTTTCGGTGCAAACAGCATTTTTAATTCAGCGGTTGTTCCCTACGGTGACGGATTCAAGGGTGTTTTCAGAGTGGATGATATTTCAAGAGATCACACACTTGTGACAGGCTCAAGTAAAGACGGCATCACTTGGGAGCTTGACAGTGAAGTAATTTTCAGGGGCTATGATCCCCGTCTTTGCGAAATTGAGGGAAAATATTATCTTTCATGGGTAAATCTTACTCCCCGCGGCACAACAATAGGAATTGCTTACACTGAAGACTTCTCAGAATGGGTACAGCTTGAGGATGCCTGCTATCCTGTTGCAAGAAACGGCGTATTATTCCCCCGAAAAGTGAACGGCGAATATATGCTTCTTATACGTCCCTGTGACAGAGGCCACACACCTTACGGTGATATTTTCATTCAGCAGAGTAAAGATCTGGAATATTGGGGAAAATACCGCTTCGTTATGAAGCCTGAAAAGAACTGGGAAATGACAAAGGTCGGAGCAGGTCCTACACCTATTGAAACAGATGAAGGCTGGCTTATGTTCTATCACGGAGTGCTCACATCCTGTAACGGCTTTACATACGCTATGGGTGCAGCCATTCTTGATAAGGACGAGCCATGGAAGGTGCTTCACCGTGCAGACTGCTTCCTTCTTGCTCCCCATGAAAACTACGAGCTTGTGGGAGATGTTCCCAATGTTGTTTTCCCCTGTGCTGCATTAACAGATGCCGAAAGCGGAAAGATTGCAATTTATTGCGGCTGTGCCGACACCGTTGTGGGACTTGCTTTCACAACAGTTGATGAAACAGTTAAATTCATCAAGGAGCACGATCTTATTAAATAAAATGAAAAATACTGTTTGTTTATTTCATTGACAAGCAGTATTTTTTATGATAAAATTCCATTCGTTGTGAGGGAGTAGCAGACGCAACAGGCGTAACAAGTCAACATACTGACCTTTCGGTCTGGCTTGTTTTAATTTGCGAGACTCATGTAGCTTTCTGAGCCTACATAGAGTCATAATATCTGTATGATTATCGGGTAGACTTTCGGGCTTACCCTAATTTTTTTACGGAGTGAATAAAATGAACTTAAGCTTCTCTTTCTTTTTCAATAATATTCTTCAGGGCGTGGGACTTGCCATGGATGCTTTTTCCGTTTCACTTGCAAACGGAATGAATGAGCCCTGTATGAAAAAAAGTAAAATGCTCGGTACTGCCGGTGTTTTCGCTGTTTTTCAGGCTATGATGCCTTTCATCGGCTGGATTTGTGTTTCTACCGTTGCTCAGAAATTTGAAGCATTCCAGAAATTAATCCCTTGGATTGCTCTTATTCTTCTTTCAATAATCGGCGGAAAAATGCTGTATGAAGGCATTAAAAATAAGGATGAGGCCTGTGAAGAAAAAAAAGCAACGGGATTTACGGGACTTCTCATTCAGGGTGTTGCAACATCTATTGATGCCCTGTCTGTCGGCTTTACCATTGCTGAATATAATTTCCTTGAAGCACTTCTCGCTTGTGCATTGATAGGACTTGTAACCTTCTTTATCTGCTTCGGCGGAATTATAATCGGCAAGAAAGCAGGAACCAAACTTTCAAACAAGGCGGGGATTTTAGGCGGTGCGATACTTATTTTTATCGGACTTGAAATTTTCATAACAAGCTTTTTCAAATAAAAAAACTCTCGGAAAACTTTTTTTGTTTTCCGAGTTTTTTTATGTTGACAAATCGGTTTACATATTGTAAACTAATATTGTAGTCTACAACAAGTAAACCAATATGGGAGGTACACAATATGATTGAATCAGGTCTTGGAGTTGTTGAAGGAAGATTTGCGGATATTATCTGGTCAAACGAGCCTGTTTCCTCTTCTGATATTGTAAAAATGGCAGAAAAGGAACTTGGCTGGAAAAAATCCACAACTTTTACAGTGCTTCGCCGTCTTTGCGATAAGGGTATTTTTATCAATAATAAGGGAACCGTAACCTCACTTATTTCAAAGCAGGATTTCTTTTCCCTGCAAAGTGAAAAATTCGTTGACGATACCTTCGGCGGTTCACTTCCAGCCTTTATTGCGGCTTTTTCAAAAAGAAAAAAACTATCCCAGAATGAAATTAACGAAATAAAAAAGATGATTAACGATTTTGAGGAGGGCTGATTATGGAAAATGTATTCATTGATATACTTAATATGAGCATCACCGCATCATATTTTGTATTGGCACTGATAATTTTCAGAGCATTATTCAGAAAAATTCCGAAATGGCTTTCCTGTGTTCTCTGGGGACTTGCGGGACTGCGGCTTATTCTCCCCTTTTCCGTTGAAAGTATATTAAGTCTTATTCCCAGTTCACAAACCATACCGTCTGACATTATGATGTCAAAGGAACCTCATATTACGAGCGGTATCCCCATTTTGAATTCCACTATAAATCCCGTAATTTCAGAGTCCTTTGCACCAAAGGATTTTGCAAACAGCGTAAATCCGTTACAGGTAATTATGTTTATTCTGTCTGCCTTATGGCTGTGCGGAATCGGAATTATGCTTATTTACACCGCTGTTAGCTATTTCCTTTTAAGAAAGAAAACAAGGGAAAGTATAAAAACGACTGAGAGAATTTATATATGCGATACCATTGAAACACCTTTTATTTTAGGAGTAATCAGACCGAAAATATATTTACCTTCGGCCATTTCGGAAGCAGAAAAGGAATTCATAATTACCCACGAAAAAGCACATATAAAACGGGGCGATCATTTATGGAAGCCGCTGGGCTTTCTTCTTCTCTCTGTTTATTGGTTCAATCCGATTTTATGGATGGGATATATTTTTCTGTGCCGAGACATTGAAGCCGCCTGTGACGAAAGGGTGCTGAAAGAAAAAGGCGAAGAAATTAAAAAGGTTTATTCTGAGACACTGCTTAGTTTCTCTGCACCTAAAAAGCTTATATCTGCCTGCCCCCTTGCTTTCGGTGAAACGGGCGTAAAAGAAAGAATAAAAAATATTCTCAGTTATAAGAAGCCAACATTATGGATAGTTATAATTACCTTGATTATAAGCATAGTTTTATCCTTTTGCTTTATGACTAATCCCACAGGAATGAAGCTCACAGATATTGATGCATACGGCTATATATTCGATGATGTTGAAAAAATACAGCTGTTTATCGGAAGCTCTTACATTTACACCACGGAAGACATAAAACCCGAGATTTCCGACATAAAAAGAATAAGGCTCGAAAAGACTCCTTCCGAAGAAACACATGCCAAAGACCGTGACAGCTCATACAGAATTGAAATCAATGATGAGGTAACAATAAATATCAATAAGGAATTCTCTGATTTATGGCTTGATGACGGCACACGCCCCTCCTATTCATATAAAATCAAAAATCCCGATGTACTGAAAAACCTTTTTTCCATAAGCAATTATACAACGGAAATGAATGGCATTTATATCACACTTAAGGATGTAAAGCAAACAGATAACGGAATAAGCTTCACTGTAAACTGGCACAATGAAAGAAGTGAGCCGGTTGAATACGGAGAAATGTTTTCCATTGAAAGATACACCAAAAACGGCACCTATGAAAATGTTCCCTTCCCCGAAAACTTTGTTTTTCTCCTTCCTTCTTATATTTTGAAACCGGGAAACGTAACTGAAAAAGAATATTCATGTCCCATGGAGCTTACTGACGGAAGCTACAGATTTTCAACCACCTTCCGCACAGGTGAAGGCAGTATTTTCTATACGCGAGTAACTTTTATTATAGGTGACGGAACAATTAACATCGGAAGTGCCGACGGAAGCACATATGTGGATACAGAAAAAATACTCACCCTTGACGATGTTATAAGTCTTTCACAAAAGGGAAAAGAGCTTTCATGGGAGGATTTTGAAGATTTTTCCTATTTCGAAACGGGAAGCGGTCTTTATATTCGGGTATATAAAATTGACGGAAGGTTTTCTCTTAACATCGGCGGAGGAGGAACTGACACAAAGCCTATGTATATTTATCTTTGTGCTCCCAACGGCTCTGCAGGTGAATTTATTGACATAAGACAGGATGATGTTGAAGCCTTTATTGAGGAAAACAAGGATAATCCCATTCCCGACTTTCAATTAAACTTTACCCAATGGATATTTCCGGTTGACACTACGGGAGAAAACCTCAATGAAATAATTCAGTTCGGAGCATTTCTTCCCGTAAATTATGACCGCATAAAGACATATCCTACAATAAAGCTCGACAGTCTCAAGGCACTCAATGAGTTTTACCGCTTTTTCGAAGACAAAATGGATTTCGAAAAGCTTTTTGAAGATACGGGACTTTCATTTTCACAGTATAAGGATGCAGGTTTTTTTGAAAACTCTTCATTTTTTGATGAGCAGACACTTCTTCTGATTTATGTTACCGCTCCGAATAATCTTAACCGCTTTGATGTTGTGAGTGTTCAGCCTGAAAATAAAACGCTTCAGATAAATATACGCGAAAGTGTATATGAAACAGAGGATAACACTCCGACAGGCTGGCTTATCGTAATTGAGACATCAAAGGGCTATACCGAGGATATAGAGAAAATCAATTCCTATATAGGTGTGACGGAAACTTTACCCG
>JAZNRX010000185.1:0-10397 GCA_045590915.1 Acutalibacteraceae bacterium
TTGGCTCACAGAACGACATGGCTACGATCCGACTTTAAATAAATTGCTTGTGATAAATTAGACTTATGAAAGAAAAAGGAGTGTGTTACATATGAAAATAATGAGCTTTAACGTGCTTTGTGCAGGACACAACGGCAGAGAATGGCCCAGAAGAATAGAAAGAGTTGTTTGTGCAATAAAAGAAAATGATCCCGATTCCTTCGGTGTTCAGGAGGCGCACATCGGCTGGATGATGGCGTTGGAGAACTTGCTTCCCGAGTATGATTATGTTGGTGTGGGCAGAGATGACGGCAAGACGGACGGCGAATTTTCCGCAGTATTTTACAAAAAGGATAAATTCACCCCCGGAGAAAAGGGTAATTTCTGGCTTTCCGAAACTCCCGAAAAAGCAGGAAGCAAGGGTTGGGATGCCGCTTGCATCAGGATTTGTTCATATGTAATGCTCACAGAAAAGGAAACCGGCAAAAAGTTCTGTCATTTCAACACTCATCTTGACCATGTGGGACTTGTTGCTATGCAGAAGGGGGCAGAGCTTGTGGCAAAAAAAGCTAATGAGATTTGTACTGACTGTCCCGCAGTTTTTACAGGTGACTTCAATGTAACTCCCGATTCAGCACCCTGCAAGGCAGTTAAGGACGGAGGCTTCCTTGATGCACGCGATGTTGCCCAAATAACCGACAAGGATGTTACCTTCCACGCATGGCTCGGTGAGGAAAAATACCGCTCTGTTATAGACTATGTATTCGTAAAGGGTGACATAAAGGTAAAGGAATTCGCAGTTGACAGAAAAGAATATCTGGGCGATGTTCCCTCTGATCACTATCCCGTAATCGCAGACATTGAATTCTGAAATGCAGGGCTTGATTTTTAATATTCAGCGTTTTTGCATAAATGACGGACCGGGTATTCGTACAACCGTATTTTTTAAGGGATGCCCCTTGCGTTGCAGATGGTGCCATAATCCCGAATCACAGAAAAAAGCATCTGAACTGCTTTATTCTTCCGATAAATGTATTATGTGCGGAAGGTGTGAAGCTGTATGTGAAAACGGAGTACATATTCTTGACGGCAGTCATAAGCTTAACAGAGCTTCTTGTGTCGCCTGTAAAAAGTGCGAGGGTGTATGTCCCGTAAACGCACTTGAAATTGCAGGAAAATATGTTACAGCCGAAGAAGTGCTAAATACCGTTTTGTCCGACAGGGAATTCTATGAGGATTCGGGCGGAGGGCTTACTCTTTCGGGCGGTGAACCCTTTATGCAATATGAATTTATGCTGGAAATACTGAAGAAAGCAAAGGAGAATTCTCTTCACATCTGTGTGGAAACCTGTGGATTTGCGGACAGTAAAAAGCTTTTATCTGCCGCAGAATATGTTGATATTTTCCTTTTCGATTATAAGCTTTCTGACAGTGTCTTGCATAAGGAATATACAGACGTCGGAAATGAGAAAATTCTTGAAAACCTGAAGCTTCTCAACGAAAACGGCAATAAAATAATTCTCCGTTGTCCCATAATTCCCGATGTCAATGACACCGAAGAGCATTTCAGCGCTATTGCAGAGGTTGCAGACAGTTGCGAAAATATTACGGGAATTGAGATTGCCCCGTATCACGAGCTTGGAATTTCAAAAAGTGACAGATTGGGAGAAAAAACGCAGTTGTTCCGTATTCCCGAAAAAACTGATGTTGAAGACTATATCAACAGGATAAGCAAGCTCACCCGTAAAAGTGTTAAAAGAATGTGAAAAAGGCTCAGATTTACAATTCTCGTAAATCTGAGCCATATTTTTTGTTTTTTTATTATGTAGGAAATTGCTCGCGATGTGAGCAATTTCCTTATAACAAGAAACACCTACAGCCCTCAAGATTGGGGTAGGGGGGGCAAATCGTAAGATTTTTTTCTTATTATCCGAGAGGATTAAGGATATTGCCGACGGCTTCAAGAAGTGAACAGGCAATATTTATAAGAAGTGCATAGGAAACAGGCATCAAAATGTCAAGTCCCTTTGTTGTTATAACAAGCTCGTCTGTGTTGGCAAGGCCAAGCTCAACAAGCTTTTCCTGAACGGCTTCGGCGATACGCTCATTACCCTCGGCACTCGGATGAAGCTTATCATCCGCAAAGTTGTCACTGTTACCGTTTAATGCATCCGCCACTTCAACAATAACAATATCATCGGGATGCTCCGCATCGTATTTTCTTATCATTTCATTTATTTTGTCACCGCCCAGACCGTAAACCTTGCCTGCGGCACCGTCCTGCGGATTATAAACCGTCTGTAAAAGAACAACGGCATCGTCATTGAGCTCATTTATCTTTTCCATAATACCGCACAGCTCATTGTAATAGGTGTCGGCAATACTGTCAAATGTTGTCATATCCTTTGTAATAAGACAGTCAACGGCAAGCCCCACCATATTGTTTGTGAGATAGTTGTTGCCGCCTATGGAAATGCTTATGATTTCAGCCTCTTCAATATTTTTTCTGACCTTTTCGCCGTCACTGACCATAGTGAGAAGAACACCCGAGGTAATACCGGGAATTGAAAGGTTAGTATAAGTATAGCCGTTGGTGTCTGCAACGATTTTTCCGTAGCAGGCGTCTGTTATGTTGAGCATACCGGCACCGTATGCAATAGAGTCACCGAGAATGAGATAGTCAACGCTTTCTTCTTCGGCAAATGCCGCAATGCTCAGACAGGAAAATGCCATAACTACACATAAAAGCAGAGAAATAATTTTTTTCATACAAATCCTCTTTTCACCAAATATAGAATAAATATTAATACTTTTGTCACGGCTTGTGAAGAAAAAGTTTACAAATAGGGTGGTTTTATCCGATGTGTTTTTCTTTCAGATATTCAATTCCCTCAATATATCCGTCAAGCCCTTTTCCCTTGATTAGCTTTTCGGCATAAAGGGAAACATAAGAGAATTTTCTGAATTCTTCTCTTTCGTTTATGTCCGAAATATGTACCTCAACAGTGGGAATTCCCACTGCCTTCAGCGCATCAAGAATTGCAACGCTTGTATGGGTATATGCGGCAGGATTGATTACTATACCGTCGGTGTTGCCGAAGGCGGACTGAATTTTATCAACAATATCCCCTTCGTGATTGGACTGATAAATTTCAAAATCAATACCGCTGCAGGCATTTTTTATCATATCACACAGCGTCTTATAGTCCTTTTTTCCGTAAATGTCGGGCTCGCGAAGACCGAGCATATTGAGGTTAGGACCGTTTATTATGAGAAGCTTCATTTTATATTCTCCTTACAGCATCAATAATTTTCCGTACCGTTTCATCAGCATTTTCACTGACCTCAACTGATATATCTGCGAATTTTTCATAAAGAGGAGCCCTCTTTTTGTAAAGCTCGTTCAGGTCATTGCCTTGTGAAATCGGTCTTCCGGCAACAGGAAGAAGAGCGGTGTCCCTCTGCAGCCATATTATGTATGAATTCTGGTGCAGAGGATAATAGTTTTCCTCTCTTGTTATGATACCTCCGCCGGTTGCAATAACCGAGCCGGAAGCCTTGCCCGCTTCTTTTGCCGCTTCATTCTCTCTTTTTCTGAATTCATTTTCACCGTACAAGGAAAAAATTTCGGGGATGGGCATTTCTGAGTTTCTGACTATTATTTCATCGGTATCAATGAAGCCTCGTGAGAGCTTTTCGGCGAGAAGTCGTCCTGCAGTTGATTTTCCGCAGCCGGGCATACCGATAAGAACAATGTTTTTTAATTTTTGCTCAATATTTCTGACAATTTCGGGTGTGGGATCCTTCTCAATTTCAGTAGAGAGAAAAAACTCACAGGCTCTTTTTGCCTGAGCCGAAAGCATTGAAAGACCGTTGATGCACGGAATTCCAAGTCTTTTGGCATCATATAAAAGCTTTGTTACTGCAGGATTATAAATTAAATCAAGCACACCGGAAAGCTTTTTAAAAATGCTTAAATCTACAGGCGAAGCACAGTTGTTGGGGTACATTCCCACCGGTGTGGTGTTCACGATAACATCAGCATCGGCGTGACGGGAAATGTTTTCATAATTATTCTCACCTGTTCTTGAAACAGTTATAATTTCTTTCGCTCCCATATCCGAAAGCACCGCAATAACCGTCAGGGAAGCGCCGCCCGAGCCGAGAACCAGCACCTTTTTATTTCTTATTTCAATACCGCTTAATTCTACCATATAAGAAAAGCCGTAATAATCCGTATTATATCCGTAGAGTCCGTCTGCTTTTTTTACAATGGTATTGACAGAGCCGATTCTCTTTGCCGTGTCTGAAATGAAATCAAGATACGGCATTACCGTTTTTTTGTAGGGAATGGTAACATTCAAGGCATCAAGAGGACAGTTTTTGAGAAAAACTCCGACCTGTTCCTCTTCCATTTCATAAAGTTTATATTCATAATCTGCAAGATATGAATGGATCTCCGGTGAAAAGCTGTGCCCCAGTTTTTTACCTATAAGTCCTGTTCCGAAATTTTCACAATGTATCATATCAACCGACACTTTCCGTATAGCTTCCGAGATATCTGAATTCACCTGAATATCTTTCCAGCTCCGATAAAACAGTTTTCAGCTTCGGAGAATAGATGGAAACATCTAAATCAAGATAGAAAATATATTCAAAATCCCGTGTGGGCATGGGGCGGGATTCAAGCTTGGTGATGTTTATTCCGTGTGCAAAGAAAAGAGACAGGAGCTGATAGAGTGCACCGGGAGTGTCGCCTGTTGCCGCCATAATCGTTGTCTTGTCTGCACCGGGATAAATTTCAAGCTTCTTTGAAATGCAGATAAATCTTGTATAGTTGTTTCCCTGATCCTGAACTCCTGAAATGAGATTCTGAAGAGAGTAAAGCTCGGCACAGTGTCTTGATGAAAGTGCCGCAACATCATTTCTGTCGGAATTTGCCACCGCCTTTGATGCCATAGCGGTGTTTGCAACAGGAGTGAACTTGATTTCAGGATGAGCCTTTATGAACTGAGAGCATTGGTTTATTGCCTGCTCGTGAGAGAAAACCTCTTTGATATCCTCAAGCTTTGTACCTTTTTTTGCAAGAAGACAGTGGTCAATTTTTACTCTGATTGAACGGACAATGCTGAATTTATGATGCATCATAAGGTCATATATCTTTACAACAGAGCCTGCTGTGGAATTTTCAAGGGGCAGAACACCGTATTCGCATTCACCCTTGTCCAGTGCATCGAAAACACTGTCAAAGGAGGGACAGTATGTAATTTCGGGAAATGAAAACAGTCTTCCCGCGGCAATACCCGAATATGCTCCCTCAACGCCCTGACAGGCAACCTTGGGGGATTCGGGAAAGATTTTCGGTGTTTCATCAAGAGCCTTTGTTATTTTATCATAAACCGCACATTCAACACCTAAAAGAGCTCTCTGATAGGATTTTGACAGCGACATAATGGTTGAATATAAAACACGGCTGTAATCGGAAAAATCCTGTCCTGCCATCTGTGCAATTTTTATGAGAAGCTGTCTTTCTCTTGCGGGATCGTGAACGGGCAAGCCCTGTTCTTTTTTATATGCGGCTACATCTGCCGCCACATCCATTCTCTCCTTAAAAAGACGGACAATATCTTCATCAATTTCATCAATCTTTTTTCGGAGCTCTTCTATGGGGATTATTGTATCACTCATTATCCTTCTCCTCATCAAGCATCATATCAAGAATTGCAATGGCAGCCGCCGCTTCAATTACGGGAACGGCACGGGGGACGATACACGGATCGTGTCTGCCGGTTATTGTATGCTTTATGTTTTTCTTTTCGTCTAAATCAACGGTATCCTGTTCTTTGCTTATAGATGGAGTTGGCTTTACCGCCGCTCTGAAAACTATAGGCATACCGCTTGTCATTCCTCCGAGAATACCTCCTGCATTGTTGGTTCTGGTTTTTACGGTATCATTGTCATAATAAAAGGCATCGTTGTTTTCACTTCCGAAAAGCCTTGTGCAGTCAAAGCCGTTTCCGAACTCAATTCCTTTTATTGCGGGGATTGAAAATACTATTGAAGAAATAACTCCTTCTGCACCGCGGAACATATGCTCGCCCAGTCCTGCGGGAAGTCCTGTTACCGCACATTCAATAATTCCGCCCACCGAGTCGCCGTTTTGCTTTGCGTTTTCTATAAGTGCCTTCATTTGTTCTCCGCTTTTTTCACAGAGAACAGGGAAGTCGGATTGCGAAAGTGTGAGCTTTTCCTTTTTACACACATTTACCTTGTCAAAAGCACTGTCAGATATATTACCTATTGAATAAATATGAGCAAAAACATCAATTCCCTTTTCTTTGAGGTATTGAAGGGACAATGCCCCTGCAATACACATCAGAGAGGTCAGCCTTCCTGAATAGTGTCCGCCGCCCCGAAGGTCCGTTCCCTTGCCATACTTCATTATTGCTGTGTAATCAGCATGAGAGGGACGGGGAATTTTTCCTACGGTTGAATAATCCGAGGAGTGCTGATTCTGATTATATATCACAGCGTGAATATCCTCACCTGTTGTGATAAAGTTTTCTACACCCGAAAGAAAAACAGGCTTGTCAGCTTCCTTTCTTTTTGTTGACCAGCTGTTTTGTCCGGGGGCACGTCTTGCCATAAATGAGCTTAAAAAGTCTTCGTCAATACGAAGCCCCTTGGGAAAGCCTTTTAAGAGCATTTCTATTTTTTCATCGTGAGAGCCGCCCTCAATATATAATCTGATGTTGTTACCGTATGGAAAAAGCATATAGTCACCTTATTTTATCTCATCCCAGAAGGACGGATAGGATTTGTTTACTGCTTGGGCATCAAGTACTGTTACCGTATTATCAGTTGAAAATGCCGCAACCGCCGCACTCATTGCAATTCTGTGGTCGTTTTCCGAATTGACCTCACCGCCCGAAAGGGAAGTGCCTTCAATAAAAATGTCATCTTCAACGATTTTAATCTTTCCGCCCAAGGCGGTTATCATTTTAACAACTGCTTCTATTCTGTCGCTTTCTTTCAGACGTAGTCTTTGGCAGTTATAAATCCGTGTTGTTCCCTTTGCATTTGCCGCCGCAACGGATAAGACGGGAACTAAATCGGGAATATCTCTTGCATCAATATCAATTGCTGTAAGAGAAGAGGGATATGCCGTGATTTTATCCCCGAAAATTTCTGTTTTACCTCCGAATAAGCGGAGTATGTCAACGATTTTTTTATCTCCCTGACGGGAATTTATATCAAGTCCCGAGACAGTGATTTTTTCTTTGCCGATAATGCCTGCTGTTATAAAAAATGCAGCATTTGACCAATCTCCGAAGCTCTGTGTCTTTTCGGGAGAGTGAAGGGGATTGGTTTTCGGCACTGTAATGGTATTTCCGCAAAAGTCAACATTGCAGCCGAAAAGCCTCAGTGCATCTGCAGTCATTTCTATGTAGGGACGGCTTTCAACAGTTTTTGTAATTGTGATTTTTCCGCCCGTAACGGTAAGCATAAACATAAGTCCCGAAATAAACTGCGAAGAAACATTTCCCGCAACGGAAAATTCGTTTTTTGCACATCTTCCCGAAACCGTAATTTCTTTTCCGAGAGTATTTATTGTAACTCCTGCCTCTGTGAGCTCATCCTTTAACGGAGAAAGAGGTCTTTCGGCAAGTCTTCCCTGAGTTCTGAAACTTCCGCCCTTCCCGAGAATTGCAACAACAGGCAGAAGAAATCGCAGAGTTGAGCCTGATTCGTTACAGGGTAAAATCGGATTTTCGGCTGTGTTTTTTATGGGAATAACGGAAAATATCCCGCTTTCATAGGTGATTTCTGCTCCCAGTGCCTTAAGACACTCGGCAGTTGCGGTTATATCCTCGTTTATGTTTTCGCAAACGATTTCTGTTTTTTTGTCGCCTAACGCGGCACAGATAAGAAGTCTGTGCACCTCGGATTTGGAAGTAATAGCCTTTACTGTGCCCGAGGTTTTCGGATTTCTTAATGTTTTTATCATTTTTCCCAAGCTCCCGAAAAGAAAGTTTCAAGTGCGCTGACGGGCATCTTTTTCAGAGTGCATTTCCCCGCTTCTTCTGGAATAACGAGAGTTATGGTGCTTCCCGAGCGTTTTTTGTCGCTCTGTGCGGGAGCGGCTATTTCTTCGGAAGAAAAAACAAGCTCCGTGGGGAGAGAATATTTTTTCAGAAGTGATGTCAGAACAGAAAGTGTTTCTTCTGTGCAAAGCCCCGCTTTTATTGATGCTTTGGTCATAATAACCATTCCGATTGCAACCGCACTTCCGTGGGAAATTGTGAATTCCGATAAAAGCTCAATGCTGTGTGCCGGTGTATGTCCGAAATTAAGAAGCTGACGAAGTCCTGTGTCCTTTTCGTCGAGGTTTACTATATCTCTTTTAGCCTTTACACAGATTTCTATAATATCACAGATATCCATGTCTGCTGAAAGCTCGGAAAGAAAGTCGGGAAGATTTATCATTCCGTATTTAATAACCTCTGCCATACCGTCAGAGAAAACAGACGGTGAAAGGGTTTTAAGGGTATCGGGATCGCATATTACGAGACTGGGCTGATAAAAGGCACCTGCAAGGTTTTTTCCGCTCTTAAGATCAACTGCGGTTTTTCCGCCGACACTGGAGTCAACCATCGAAAGAAGCGTTGTCGGAATGCCTACATATTTTATTCCTCTTAAAAAAGTGGCAGCCGCAAAGCCGGTAAGGTCTCCCGTAACGCCGCCGCCGAGAGCAATAAGCGTATCAGAGCGTGTGATGTGGTTTTTTGCAAGAAATTCCCACAGGCTGACGAGAGTGTCGGTGTTTTTTGATTCTTCTCCGGCAGGAAAAATATAAGAAATAACCTTATAGCCCTCCTTTTCGAGAGAAGACTTCAGTATTTCACTGTAAAGGGGAAATACGGTTGTCTCTGAGACTATAACCGCAGTTTCTCCCGTTGAAACGGTTTTTATAAGCTTTCCCGCATCCTTGAGAAGTCCTCTTTCTATGAGCACCTCATAAGTGAGTGATGCCTCAACCTTAACTCTTTTCATATGTTTACGCCTTCTTTTGTGTATTTCCGTCTATTTGCTCCTTAAGCTCACTTCCGTCCTTCAGAAGTGAACGAAGGGTGTCTTTGTCATTGTTTTTTAGTGCTGTTTTATATTCAGAAAGGGAATTTATTATATAATCCAATTCTTTTATGAGATAATCGGAATTTTCAGAGAACAGCTCCGTCCACATATTTTCATTAAGCCTTGCAACTCTTGTCATATCCTTGTAGGAGCCTGCCGAAAATCCGCCGTGGGATTTTGCCGTTTCACTTTTTATATAAGCATTTGAAACAACATGCGCAAGCTGAGATGTAAAGGCTATCATTTCATCATGCTTTTCTGCCGTTGTAACGGAAATACTTCCGAAGCCGGCAGGAGAGAGAATATTTTTAATCTTATCAAGAAGCTCAATGTCATCATATCTCGGAGGCACAATTACCATAGGAGCTCCTCTGAACAGGTCTTTTCTTGAGTATTTTATGCCCGAAAACTGTGTCCCCGCCATAGGATGTCCGCCCGTAAAGGTAAAACCGTTTTCGCGTGCCAGCTTAAAGCCCTTTTCGCATATTCTTCTTTTTGTTCCGCAAAGGTCAATAACCATACAGCCCTGAGGAATAAGCTTTACCTTTTCTTCCAGATATTTTTCTGCTGCTTCGGGATAAAGAGCAATGAAAATAAGCTCACATTCATTTATTTTATCATCTGTCAGCTCATTGTCAATAATATCCGAAAGAACTGCATAGCCGAGAGATGCTGAATTTATATCAAAACCGAAAACGGTATGTCCTGCGGCTTTATATGCACGTGCCATTGAACCGCCGATTAGTCCCAGACCGATAATGCCGACTGTCATTATAATATCTCCTTTAATGCATTTCTTACAGATAATACAGCCTTCATCATATCACCGAATTGCTCCGGTGTCAAAGACTGTGCTCCGTCGCAAAGAGCATGTATGGGATCGGAATGAACCTCTGTCATAAGTCCGTCTGCACCTGCGGCAACGGCGGCGAGAGCCATACTCTTTACATATTTTGAGGAGCCTGTGGCGTGTGAGGGGTCAATAACTACAGGAAGATGAGTAAGCTCCTTGAGTACGGGAACGGCTGACAGATCAAGGCAGTTTCTTGTATACTGACTGTCAAAGGTTCTTATTCCTCTTTCGCAGAGCATTACATTTTCGTTGCCGCCTGCCATAATGTATTCAGCAGACATAAGCCATTCTTTTATTGTACTCGAAAGTCCGTGTTTTAGCAATATGGGTTTCTGAGTTTTTCCCAGCTCTTTGAGAAGCTCAAAGTTCTGCATATTTCTTGCACCCACCTGAATAACATCAAGCAATTTTTCAGAGGATTTTTTATTAG
>JAZNRX010000186.1:0-7700 GCA_045590915.1 Acutalibacteraceae bacterium
CGTCTGCCCTCACCTCTTGATTTAATGATGCCTGTTTTAATAAGAACATCAATGAGGGAAACTGCACCGTCTGTGAAGTCCTCGGCAGTGAGAGCGGTTGTGGGCATATTATCCGTATTTGCTCCGCCGCCGAAAAGTGCCTTGGCTGCTTCGTCTGCCTTTCTCGCTTCCTCTTCACCGTGAACGAGCTTGGTAAGCTCAAAAGCAAGAATTTCCTTTGCAGTGTTAAGCTGTGCACCTTCCCAAGAATCCATTTTGTCAATTTCTTCAAGGGGAAGGAATGTGAGCATACGGATGCACTTGAGAACATCGGCATCACCCACATTTCTCCAATACTGATAGAAATCGTATGGTGTGGTCTTTTCGGGATCAAGCCATACTGCACCGCCGACGGTTTTACCCATTTTCTTGCCCTCGGAGTTAAGAAGAAGCGTAATTGTCATAGCGTGGCTTTCCTTATCAAGCTTTCTTCTGATAAGCTCACGGCCACCCAGCATATTTGACCACTGGTCGTCGCCGCCGAACTGAAGATTACAGCCGTATTTTCTGTAAAGCTCCAGAAAGTCATAGCTTTGCATAATCATATAGTTGAATTCAAGGAATGAAAGTCCCTTTTCCATTCTCTGCTTATAGCATTCCGCACGGAGCATATTATTTACGGAGAAGCATGCTCCCACCTCTCTTAAAAGCTCAACATAATTAAGGTCTAAAAGCCAGTCGGCATTATTGACCATAATTGCCTTGTCCTCACCGAATTCAATAAAGCGTTCCATCTGCTTTTTGAAGCATTCGCAGTTATGCTCTATTGTTTCCTTTGTCATCATGGAACGCATATCGGTTCTGCCGGAGGGATCACCGATGTGTGCGGTTCCGCCGCCTATCAGAGCAATAGGCTTGTTGCCTGCCATCTGAAGACGCTTCATAAGGCAAAGTGCCATAAAGTGACCTACATGCAGGGAATCTGCAGTGGGATCAAAGCCGATGTAAAAAACTGCCTTACCGTTGTTTACAAGCTCTCTTACTTCTTCTTCATTTGTAACCTGAGCAATAAGCCCTCTTGCTTTAAGCTCTTCGTAAATCTGCATAATAAAAACTCCTTTATAATATCAATAGTGTTGTTGTGAGAAATGAGGAATGAGGAGTGAAGGGATTTTGAAAAAGCGGCTCTTCTCATTGCAAGCCCCTGTCTTCCGTTTTCCGAAAAAAAAATAACGTCTGCCCGATAATAAAAGGACAGACGAAAATCCGTGTTACCACCTTTTTTCAGCAATTCCTCACGGAATTACCCTCAACGGCTCTCATATAAGAGCACCTGCACTTTAACGGATGCATCCGCCGCAGCCTACTGAGTGTGAGCTTTTCGGTACGAAACTCGGGGAGGTATTCACAAAAACCGTACTGCAGTCTTGCACCTGACGACTGCTCTCTGAAAGCCGTATTTTCTGCTACTGTTTCCCGTCACAGTATTATATTGTGTTAAATTTACTATAACTGAACGCTTTTGTCAAGAGAAAAAAATCAGAAAATCATATGAGCCGCAGTAATATCCACCATAACCATAGCCGCACTCAATAAGTCTGCACCGAAAACGGAAAGAATGATTATTTTATCGGGAAGCACCTTTCTCTTTTTGTCAGCAACCATAAGAAGCACCGTCCACAAAAGAAGAAGCACGGGAAGAAAATATATGAACACGCGAAGCACCGCAAAGAAGGGGGAGGTAACCTCAACGGTATAATTCATCTGTCCCGAAAGAGCCATGGTAGACTGTGCACTGTTAAATGCGGAGGCTCGAAGAATGAGGCATATGATATATGCCGCAAACCACACCGCATACAATATGAAGTTGATTGCAGACACTGTAAAAAGCGACTTGCTGCCGCCCTTTTCCAATGAAAATCTTTTCATTTCAATTCACCTTAATTTTAAGCTTAAAATCCAAAAACCGCACCGGCACCGTAGGTCACAACGGACATAATGACGTTGGCGGTGAGAACACCGAGGGCTATTACAGGAAGGGCCTTTTTGATGTCAATATTAAACAAAGCCGCAATAAGTGCACCTGTCCAACCGCCCGTTCCGGGAAGAGGAACCGCAACAAATGAGAACAGTGCCCACGGACCGTATTTATTTATCTTATCCTTATGCTTTTCGGTTTTTCCCTCAAGCTTTTCAACAACCTTTGTGAGAATACCGTATTTTTTCATAAAAGCAAAAATTCTTCTGATAAACAGCAAAATAAAAGGAATGGGAATCATATTTGCGATATAGCAGATGATGAATGCTCTTAAAAATTCAACGCCTGCCGCCATGGCAATTATCATACCGCCGCGGCATTCAAGGACGGGAAAAAGAGAAACGATGAAAGCAATAAGCTCTCTGCTTGTAGCAGAGGGAAAAAGAGATTCAAACCATAATGCAAGCTGTTCGGTCATTAATACTTCTCCTCAAAATCATTTAATGGCATTTTCTGTCATAAAGTCCTTGACAGATATGAGAATTTCCTTATCGTTTTCAAATTTCAGAGTTTCCAGAGCCTCGGGATAGCGAAGCCAACGGTAATCCTCAATTTCTTCCTTCTGAAGAATTGTCTGTGTATCCTCGGTGGAGCCCAAGAACACCTCAACTCTTTTTTCAATTCTTGTTCCTATCTTATACTGAGACTCCTTACAGAAGCCGTCTATAATATTTATATGTATTCCTGTTTCTTCAAGAACCTCTCTTATTGCGGTTTCTTCTCTTGTTTCACCCTTTTCCATATGTCCCTTGGGGAAGCCCCAGTTGTTGCTTCTCCTGTTCTTTATAAGAAGAAAACGGTTTTCTCCGTTTATTTTACGGAAAACAACAGCGCCGCAGGAATGCTCATAAAGACAGTCGAGAGCATACGAATCCCTCGGCTCGTTGAATTCAAGAACATCCCTTATTTCATAGTCTATTCTTCGCATATTTTTAGGGGCAACAACAAGCACGGTACGTTTTGTTTCATTGTAACGAAGAACAGCAATAACCTTCCCCTCAAATACCCGCACCGGGTGATTGACACCGAGAATATAAGCACCGAGAACAAAATTCTTCTTTTCATTCTGGATTTCGGCAAGTCCGTAGTTAATAATATATCTTACACCGGTACGGAGTTCATAATAATTACAGGGCTTTGTAACCTTTACCCTTACGATTTTTCCTAACATTCTCTAACTCCGCAAAAAACTAATTTCTATCATTATATATAACACAGCGGGATTTTTCAAGGCTTTTTTCACTTCAATATAAAAAATTTAAGGGGTTTTTCAGATTAATTTTGAAATAGTTATTGTAAAGCCCGCAAAAAAAATGTAAAATAACATTGATTATTCCTGCCCCCGAGAAATAAACAAACAGAAGGTGATGGATATGGCAGAGGATATTTATTTCAGCAAAAGCAAAAAAATTGAAAAAAAAGAGGAAGAAGTTCCCTCTTTTACAGAAAAAATTGACATTTCCCGTCTTGAAAAGACACCGGGAGAGCTGTCCTTCGGCAAAATAGTGACCGAAAACGAAACAATAAAACCGCACAATCCGGGAAAAAAGGGCAGAAAAAAAGCAAAAAAACGCTCACGTGCAAAAAAGCTTCTTCTTGCGCTTCTCATTATTGCTCTTTCGGGCATTGCTCTTTTGTCCGCAGGTGTTTCATATGTGCTTTCGGATTATGAAGCAAGTGATTTTCAGAAAAATGAATATATTGAAAACAAGCAGCTTCTTCAGTCCCCCGCCGTTTACAATGTTCTTCTTATGGGCATTGACACTCTCAGCACCGGCGACAAATCAAGAAGTGATGCCATGATACTTATGTCTCTTGATATGAAGGACAAAAGCATAAAGCTTTCCTCTTTTCTGAGAGATACTTATGTTGACATTCCGGGCTACGGCTTCACAAAGCTCAATGCCGCCTGTGTCTACGGCGGTCCCCAGCTTGTGTGCGACACAATAGAATATAACTTCGGGATAAAAATTGACGACTATGCAAAGGTCGGCTATGATATGTTCATAAAAATCATTGATGCCGCAGGCGGTGTCACAATTCCCGAGATAGATGAAACCGAAGCAAAGGCTCTTCGTGCAGAGGGCTTCACTGTTGAGCCGTCAGAGAATGTTCATCTCAACGGCGAGCAGGCACTTCTTTACTGCAGAATAAGAAAAGGTCAGGACGACTTCTACAGAACGGGAAGGCAAAGAGAGGTCATATCCCTCGTTCTCAAGAAGCTTCCCCTTTCCAATCCCGTAACACTGATACAGACAGCAAAGGATATTGCGGGAACAATAGAGTGCAGTATAGAAAAAAGTGAATTCGTTTCCCTTCTTCTTAAGGCGGTATTCTGCCTTACGGGAGATATTGAGCAGATGACCGTTCCTGCACAGGGAACATGGTATAACGCCACAAAGAACTATCAAGCAGTTCTCATAGCGGATTTTGAAGAAAACAACAAAAAACTCGACGAGTTTATATACGACTGACAGGAGAATAACTTATGAAATATGCAAAGCTTACCATTGCGTCCGAATTCAGAAAGGGCAAAACCGACGACAGAATTTTCGGCTCCTTTGTGGAGCATCTGGGACGTTGTGTTTACGGCGGTATTTATGAGCCCGGACATTCCTCGGCTGATAAAGACGGCTTCAGAGAGGATGTAATCGACCTGATAAAAGAGCTGAATGTTCCCATTGTGCGTTATCCCGGAGGAAACTTTGTTTCCGGCTATAACTGGGAGGACGGCATAGGCCCCATTTGTGACAGACCAAAAAGACTTGAGCTTGCCTGGGGCACACTTGAAACCAATGAATTCGGCACAGATGAATTTATGAAATGGTGCAAAAAGGCAGGCACGGCACCTATGATGGCGGTAAATCTCGGCACAAGAGGTCCGGATGAAGCAAGACAGCTTGTTGAATACTGTAACCATCCCGGCGGTACATATCTCAGTGATTTAAGAAAGAAATACGGCAGTGAGCTTCCCTATGGCGTAAAGCTCTGGTGTCTCGGCAACGAAATGGACGGCCCTTGGCAGATGGGTGCAAAAACTCCCGCAGAATACGGCAGAATTGCCTGTGAAAGCGCAAAAATAATGAAGTGGACGGATCCCACCATTGAAACAGTCCTCTGCGGAAGCTCAGGCTGGGGAATGAAAACCTTCGGAGAATGGGAAACCACCGCCCTTGATTTAGCCTATGACCATGTGGACTATGTTTCAATGCATCAGTATCACGGAAACGGTGATAACTATCTTGAAAACTACCTTGCAAAAGGAGTGGAAACCGATAAATTCATTGACAGCGTTATTGCCGCCCTCGACTATGTTCAGGGCAAACGCCACTCAAAGAAGAGAATTGACATTTCCTTTGACGAATGGAATGTCTGGTATCACTCAAACGGTGCAGAATTCGAAAAGTGGTCAAAGGCTCCCCATCTTCTTGAGGATGTTTACAATTTTGCCGATGTTCTCGTTGTGGGTACAATGCTCAATTCAATTCTCCGCCACTGTGACAGAGTAAAAATTGCCTGTCTTGCCCAGCTTGTGAATGTTATTGCCCCCATTATGACAGAAAACGGCGGAAAGGCATGGAAGCAGACCATATTCTATCCCTTCTATTTTGCTTCGAAATACGGAAGAGGCTATGTGCTTGAGGGTGTTACCGATATTTCCAGATACGACACAAAATGGTATTGCGATGTTCCCGATGTTGACACGGCGGCAGTGCTTTCCGAGGACGGAGAAAGCCTCACGATTTTTGCAGTGAACCGCGACCTTAAGGAAACCATCAACCTCGAAGCAAAACTTCTTGACTTTGAAGGCTTTGCCCCCGTAGAAAACATTGCAATGGAGGACTGCGATCCCGAGGACATAAACACAAAGGACTGCGAGAAGGTAAAGCCCGTAAAGAAGGCTCTTCCCGTAATCGACGGCAAAAATCTCACCTGTCCCCTCAAGCCTATGTCGTGGAATATGATAAGGCTTGAAAAAGTGAAATAATTAATCTTGAATTATCGCAGGCGCTGTTGTATAATAAATCAAAACTTATAAGGAGGAGAAGAAAATGTCCGTTCTTTTCAATGCCTATTGCAGAGCATTCCAAAAGGCTCTCTATGTGGGAACATTTTTCCTTGATTGGACAAAGCCTGAGCTCATAAAGGGTGCAGGTGCGGTAACAAAGCTTCCCGAAGCCATCAAGGAAAGAGGACTCAAGCAGGTTCTTGTTGTCACAGATAAAGGGCTTATGTCCCTCAATCTTCTTGACAGTCTTTTTGAGGCTCTTAAGGCAAACGGCATAAATTATGTTGTTTTCGACGGTGTTCAGCCCAACCCCACTATCGACAACATTGAGGATGCTGTTGAAATCTACAATGAAAACAAGTGCGAGGGTATCGTTGCCTTCGGCGGCGGCTCACCCATGGACTGTGCAAAGGCTTGCGGTGCAAGAATTGCCCGTCCCGACAAAACAATTCCGAAAATGAGAGGCGTTCTCAAGGTAAACAAGAAGCTACCTCCCCTCTTTGCCGTTCCCACAACTGCAGGAACAGGCTCGGAAACCACCATTGCGGCTGTTGTTTCCAATCCCATTACTCACGAAAAAAATGCGATCAACGATAATCACCTCATTCCCAAGGTTGCCGTGCTTGATCCCGAGCTTACCGTAGGTCTCCCCAAGCACATCACATCAACAACGGGTATGGATGCTCTCACTCATGCCGTTGAAGCTTATATCGGCAAGAGCAACACTCTCACAACAAAGAGATGCGCCGAAAAGGCAACAAGAATGATTTTCGATAACCTTTACACCGCTTATGAAAACGGCAGGGATATTGACGCAAGAATGAATATGCTTGAAGCATCCTATCTTGCAGGTGTTGCCTTCACAAGAGCATATGTAGGTTATGTTCACGCCATCGCCCACAATCTTGGCGGTCACTACGGAATTCCCCACGGTCTTGCTAACGCAGTTATTCTCCCCTATGTCCTTGACTATTACGGAGAATCCGCATACAAGAAGCTTGCCAAGCTTGCCGATATTGCAGGTCTTGAAACCGTAGGAATGAACAAGGAGCAGAAGGCAAAGCTCTTCATTGCAAAGGTAAGAGAAATGAACGAAAATATGGGCATTCCCTCAAAATTCGAGCAGATAAAAGAGGATGACATTCCCGTTATCGTTGAAAGAGCCCTCAAGGAAGGCAATCCCCTCTACCCCGTTCCCAAGATTATGGACAAAGCCGATTGCGAAGCAGTCATCCGTCAGCTGATGGCATAAGGTCAATTCGGAGGTCGGGTGCTTTTGCAAATTCGGAATTCGGAATTCGGAGAACCCTAAATTTCAGCTTTTGTTGAAAGGTTGTAATTTTATTATGCAAACAATTTTCCCAAGCGGTGAATTTTCCGCTTGGGATTTTTGTTTCGGACAGGAAAATCAGATAACAGATAATGGATAATAGCATCGGAAGACACTTCGTGTCTTGCTCCGCTTCGAGCTGAACGCTCGTGCCTTCGGCACATTGCTGAAGCTTGATTGCATTTGTGTTGAGTTTTCTCCGAATTCCGAATTCCGAAATCCGAATTTCCAAAGCACTTTATTTTACAATTATTTTTTCTATTTCTGTTGGATTTTTTTTAACTTTAATTTATACTTATTGTGTTATATTTTAAATAAAGGAGATGTCCTTATGTCACAGAAAG
>JAZNRX010000187.1:0-8027 GCA_045590915.1 Acutalibacteraceae bacterium
ACCACGACGAAGACTGTGACTGTGGATGTCATGAACATCATGAGCATCACCATCATGACCACGACGAAGACTGTGACTGCGGATGTCATGAACATCATGAGCAGCACCATCATGACCACGACGAAGACTGTGACTGTGGATGTCATGAACATCATGAGCATCACCATCATGACCACGATGATGACTGTGACTGCGGATGTCATGAACATCATGAGCATCGCCATCATGACAACGATGATGATTGTGACTGCGGTTGTCACGAACATCACGGTCAGCACCATCATCACGCAGATGAGGTATTTGTGAGCATCGGACGCGAAACAGCAAAAAAGTTCTCTGCTGACGAAATATCAGAAATTCTTGACGGTTTCTGTGATGAGGATAAATACGGTATTGTTCTCAGAGCAAAAGGTATTGTTGATTCTGTTGACGGAAATTGGATTCATTTTGACTATACCCCCGGTGAAACAGATGTGAGAAACGGAAGTGCCGGAATTATAGGAAGAATTTGTGTTATCGGTTCAAAGCTTAATGAAGAAGAGATAGAAAAAGCATTTGGTATTTGAGGGAGAGAATAAAATGGCTGTTCCTGTTTATATATTTACGGGCTTTCTTGAGTCCGGCAAAACTACTTTTATTCAGGATACTCTTGAAGATAAGAGATTTAATTCGGGTGAAAAAACACTTCTCGTTGTGTTTGAAGAGGGAGAAACCGAATATGAACCGCTTAAATTCAGCGGTAAAAATGTAAAAATTTGTAATATTGATCCTGATGAGGATATTTCTGAAGAAACGTTGCAGAAGCTTCTCGAGGATTTTAAGGCAGAGAGGGTAATAGTTGAATATAACGGTATGTGGCAGATTCAGGATTTCTACGATAATATGCCTGAAGACTGGATGCCTTATCAGAATATGCTGTTTTTTGATGCTACAACCTTTATGAGCTATAATTCGAATATGCGAAGCCTTGTTGTTGACAAGCTTTCTGATTGTGATGTTGTCGTTTTTAATCGTATTCCTGATGGCTTTGATACAATGGAGCTACACAAAATTGTAAGAGG
Source organism: Acutalibacteraceae bacterium (assembly GCA_045590915.1). Lineage (GTDB taxonomy): Bacteria > Bacillota > Clostridia > Oscillospirales > Acutalibacteraceae > RUG806. The sequence goes on from JAZNRX010000187.1 coordinate 1,062, forward strand.
TGTTTCACGAAGAACCAACATTCTTTATGAATATGCAAACGGCACTCTTGTTCCTGATGAGATTGAAGATCCGCTTCCTTTTGATATTGATGCCCCCGTGGTTTCTGTTGAAGACAGAGATTTTGCACTATTTTACAGAGATCTGACGGAAGATATGAAAAAGTACAAAGGCAAAACCGTCAGATTCAAATCAATGGCGGCTACAGATCCGAAGTTTCCCGATAATACCTGTGTATTCGGAAGACATATAATGACCTGTTGTGCAGATGATATACAGTTTTGCGGACTTGTTTCAAAGATTAAAGGTCTTGATAACGTTGAAAACGGATGCTGGTATATTGTAACGGCTGAAATTGATATCAGATTTTCACGTCTATACGGAAAGAAAGGCCCTGTTTTTAATGTTAAAAATATTGTAGAAGCACAGGCACCTGAAGATACGGTTGCAACATTCTATTGATAATTAAAGGAGATAATTATGAATATTCCAAGATGTGAACACCCCAAGCCTCAGTTTCAAAGAAACAATTGGATAAATCTTAACGGAGAATGGGATTTCTGCTTTGATAACGGCAGAAGCGGTATTGCAAGAGAATTTTATAAAAATGATATTTTTGATTTAAAAATCAATGTGCCTTTTTGTGTTGAATCAAAGCTTTCAGGAATTGAGCATAAGGATTTTATGTACGGTGTATGGTACAAAAAAACTGTTACTCTTGATGAGCAGGCTTTAACGGGAAGAACAGTACTTCATGTAGGCGCCGCAGACCATACAACAACCTTATTTATAAACAGTGAAAAGGTTGGCGTTCATAAGGGCGGTTATGTGTCTTTTTCTTTTGATGTTACAGACTATGTAAAAGTAGGGGAGAATACAATTGTCATTTACTGTGAGGATGACACAAGAGATCCTATGATTCCCAGAGGAAAGCAGAGTGAGGAATATTTTTCTCATAGCTGTGACTATACAAGAACAACAGGCATCTGGCAGACGGTATGGCTTGAATTCACACCTGCTTCATATGTAAAGAGCTTCAGGTTTTATCCCGATTACAGAACATCTTCCGTTTCAATCACAGGTGAGGTTGTCGGCTTTGAAAAGCTTTCATTTCTTGCAACTTATGGAGGCAGGGAAGTGGGAAAAGCATCGGTTGATGACTGCTCGGGCACTTTCAGTGTAAACCTCAGTCTTTCTGAAACTCACTTGTGGGAGGTTGGTAACGGAAGACTTTATGACCTTGAAATATCTTTCGGTGAAGATAATATTAAGAGCTATTTCGGACTTCGCAATATCTGGTTTGACGGATATAAATTTATGCTTAACGGAAAATCGGTGTTCCAGAGACTTATTCTTGATCAGGGGTTCTATCCCGACGGAATTTATACCGCTCCATCTGATGCAGAGCTACTTGCCGATATAAAGCGTTCAATGGCTTGCGGTTTTAACGGTGCAAGACTTCATGAAAAGGTTTTTGAAGAGAGATTTCTTTATCACTGTGATAAAGAAGGATATCTTGTATGGGGTGAATATGCTAACTGGGGACTTGATCACACCCGTCCCGAGGCTATATATTCATTCCTTCCCGAATGGCTCAGCGAAATTGACAGAGATTTTAATCATCCTGCAATTATCGGTTGGTGTCCCTTCAATGAGACATGGGATATGTCCGGCAGAAAACAATATGACGATGTTTTAAGCCTTGTTTACCGTGCAACCAAAGCTGCAGACAAAACAAGACCTTGTATTGACACAAGCGGTAATTTCCATGTGGAAACAGACATTTTTGATCTTCATGATTATGAACAGAATGTAGCTGTTTTCAAGGAGAATAATGATAAAATTATTGAATCCGGTATACCTTGTGACCGTTTTGATGACAGACAGACATATAAAAAAGGTCAGCCTGTGTTTATCAGTGAATACGGCGGTATCAAGTGGAGTAAAACTGAGGGTAATTCCCGTCATGTTTCCTGGGGATATGGTAATGCACCGAAAACTGAGCAGGAATTTATGGACAGATATAAAGGACTTACAGACGCACTGCTTGATAATCCCTGTTTATTCGGTTTCTGCTATACACAGCTGACAGACGTTGAACAGGAACAAAACGGTGTTTATACTTATGACAGAAAAGAGAAATTTCCATCGGAATTCTTCTATAATGTTAATAGCAGAAAAGCTGCTGTCGAAGAATAATCTTAAGAGTTTTTTAAGGGTATTGTTTAGAATTATTGTTGTAAAAGTTATTCTTTTACATCCCTTTCTCTTAACCAAGATTGTAATTTATTACAGGCAGAAGCTTCGGTCAGCCGAAGCTTTTTGTCTTTTGAAGGAGTTTAATAATGCGACAGAAACAATTTAAGGCAGAATCAAAGAAATTGCTTGATCTTATGATCAATTCTATTTACACACACAAGGAAATATTTTTAAGAGAGCTTATTTCAAATGCAAGTGATGCTATTGATAAGCTGTATTTTAAATCTTTGACAGATGAAACCGTTGGTCTGAAAAAGGACGATTTTGAAATAAGAATTGAAATTGATAAGGATAACAGAATTCTTAAGATTTCAGATAACGGTATCGGAATGACAGCAGAGGAGCTTGAAAATAATCTTGGCGTTATTGCAAAAAGCGGTTCGCAAAAATTCAAGGCAGAAAATTCAGATGAAAATATTGACATTATCGGTCAGTTCGGTGTCGGCTTCTATTCGGCATTTATGGTCAGTAAAAAGGTGACAGTTGAATCAAAAGCATTCGGTACTGATGATGCGAATTGCTGGGCTTCATCGGGTGCAGAAGGCTATACCGTATCACCCTGTGAAAAAACAGAAGCAGGAACAGTTATTACTCTTTATATTTCGGATAATACAGAAGAGGTTAATTATGACGAATTTCTTGACTCCTACAGAATTTCTGCTCTTGTAAGAAAATATTCAAACTATATCCGTTATCCCATCAAAATGGAGATGGAAAACACAGTTCCCGACGAAGAGAATGAAGGGGAATATAAAAAGGTATCAGAGGACAGAATTCTTAATTCTATGTTACCTTTGTGGAAAAAGCAGAAATCGGAAATTTCCGAAGATGAATATAATACCTTTTACAGAGAGATATTCTATGATTATGAAGCTCCTCTCAGAGTAATACACTCAAAAACAGAGGGCAATGCTACTTTTAATGCTCTTTTATATATTCCGTCTCACGCTCCGTATGATTATTATTCAAAGAATTTCGAAAAAGGTCTTCAGCTTTATTCGAAAGGAGTTCTTATATCAGATAAGTGCGGAGAGCTTCTTCCCGAACATTATAATTTTGTCAAAGGTCTTGTTGACAGTGAGGATATTTCTCTGAATATTTCAAGAGAAATGCTTCAGCATGACCATCAGCTTAAGCTCATTGCACGTACACTCGAAAAGAAGATTAAATCTGAGCTTGTTAAGATGCTTAACTCCGACAGAGAAAAGTATGAAAAGTTCTTTGATGCTTTCGGTCCTTCTCTCAAATTCGGTGTGTACAGTGATTACGGCATGCACAAGGATGACCTGGTTGACCTTCTGATGTTCAGAAGCTCCAACGAAAACAAATATGTAACATTAAAAGAATATGTTGATGCAATGCCGTCAACACAGAAGAGCATCTATTATGCTGCAGGTGAGACAACTGACAGAATTGAGATGTTACCGCAGGTTGAGTCTGTAAAGGATAAAGGTTTTGAAATCCTTTATCTTACAGATTATATTGATGAATTCGCCGTAAAAACCCTTATGAGCTATGGAGACAAAGCTTTTATCAACATTTGTGCTGATGATGCTGATTTCAATACTGATGAAGAAAATGATGCTCTTAAAACTCAGAATGATGAAAACAAGGAAATGTTCAGCTATATGCTTGAAGCATTAAACGGTGTTAAAGAGGTTCGTTTTACAAATAAGCTTAAAAATCATCCTGTATGTCTTACAAATGAAGGTGAAATATCTGCCGAAATGGAGAAAGTGCTTAACTCTATGCCGGGAAATAACGGTGTAAAAGCTGAATATGCACTTGAAATCAATGTAAATCATCCTATAGCTGAAAAAATTAAGACATTATTCGGTGATGATAAAGAAAAACTCAGTAAGTACGCAAAGCTTTTATATAATCAGGCAAGATTAATCGGTGGACTTTCAATAGAAAATCCTACGGAATTTTCTTCTCTTATATGTGAGTTGATGTAATTACAGGTATTGCCACTCTTAAAAATCAATAAGAGTGGCAATATTTTATGGCAAATTTAAACTTAAAATTATGTTAAAAAAGTACTTGACAATAATGTGTAATTTGGATATAATATTCAAGCAGTTTAACAAACGGGCCATTAGCTCAGTTGGTTAGAGCAACCGGCTCATAACCGGTTGGTCCGGGGTTCGAGTCCCTGATGGCCCACCAATGTTAACTGTTATATAGGGGTATAGCTCAGTTGGTAGAGCAGCGGTCTCCAAAACCGCGTGCCGAGGGTTCGAGCCCTTCTGCCCCTGCCAAAAATGAAAACGGATGCCGAAAGGTGTCCGTTTTTATTTTTAGTATGAGTAAAAGGCTCGAACACGAGGTGCGCGGAGCGTGCCGTGGGGTGCGGGTCTCCGGTGGAGACCTCTGCGAAGCAGAAGCACCGACCGAGCCGGCAGGCGAGAACGAGCCCTTCTGCCCCTGCCAAAGAAAAGTCCGAAAAGCCTTGATTTTACAAGGGTTTCGGACTTTTTTCATACCTAAAATCGATTTTGCTAAAATCGCAATTTACCGTAAAATATCGTACATTTTCGAGCACTAAATGTCCCCCGATATGTCCCCCGCAAAAGACCGCGAGCCCTGTTGTTATAAGGGGGTTTGAGCTTTTGGTAAATTGAAAATGTAGTGTTTTTTAGGGCGTTTTTTACCGCGTGCCGTAATTTTGATGTTTTTAACACTTGTTTTATGGATATTTATGACGCAAAAAAATTAGAGCAGAATGACAATGAAATCATTCTGCTCTTAATCATTTATGAAACTAAAGTTTCCTTTATAAATTTATCCTGCAGTATAGCTGCATTGGTTTTGGTGGCGTCATCAACATGAGTGTAAATATTTGCCGTAACACCGTACTCACTGTGTCCCATAAGCTCCTGTGCTGTTTTAATATCAACACCTGACCATTGAAGCATAGAACAGTAGGTGTGACGGAGCTGATGTGCAGTGAATTCTTCAAAGCACTCATCCGCAAAGCAGAGGCTATTCTCATCTGCGCCGTCAGCCACTCTTAACGCTTCCATATAGCTCTCAAAAAGGCGCTTCCACGCTGTTTCCGTCATTCTTCCTCCGTAAACCTTCTGAACGACATAGGAGCCCTTAGAATGCTTTTTAGCTTCGAGAAGTAAATCACAAAGAAAATCATTCATTGGAATTTTCCTCATACCGGCTTTGGTTTTAGTTTCCTTTAATTCGCACTGTTTGAAATCATAAGATTTATTAACATTGATGTTATTGTTCCTGAAATCAATATCAAACCAAGTCAGAGCTGTAAGTTCACCTTGTCTGAGACCTGCAAGAAGCTTTATGCAAGCAGGAAGCTTTGCTCTGTGTTCAGTGGTGAGAATTAACTGAATGGTATGCTTATTTATAGCTGTACGGGTTTTGGTGACTGAATTCTTAGGAATCTTCAAATCATCACAAGGATTATATTGCAAACAAAGAGCCTGACTCCGAATGGGTTATTATACCGAGGACTAATATCTCTGCTATCTCGGTTCGGCAACTTATATGGAAAGCTATGAAAGCAAGATCCCTGATGGGTTTATGGAGAAGAAGCCTGAAATGGGCGGTGTATCTGCGGTGAAAGTTAATATATAACGAAAAACCTCCTTGAATCGACGTGAGCCGAGGCAAGGAGGTTTTGTATATCTTTTTACGCTTTAAATTAATTATTGTTATACCTTGTATATTTATATTGAGAATTATCATACAAGTATGATATAATTATTTTGATTAATGCGTTTTCTTGTGGTGTAATCATAAGAAATATAGTATAAAGGAGTTTGTTTTATGAAAGATATTACTTTGGTAATTATGGCAGCAGGTATGGGCAGCAGATACGGTGGGCTCAAGCAAATTGATCCCATCGGAGCAAACGGCGAAATTATTCTGGATTACTCTGTGTATGATGCCATAGAAGCAGGCTTTGATAAGGTCGTCTTTGTTATCAAGCACGAAATTGAAGATGATTTTAAAGAAATTATGCAAGGTAAGTATGAAGATAAAATTAAGATTGAATATGCTTATCAGGATATAAATAATCTCCCTGAAGGCTACAGTGTGCCTGAAGATAGAACAAAGCCCTGGGGCACCGGTCATGCTGTTCTCTCCTGTGACGGTATTGTTGACGGACCTTTTGCAGTTATCAATGCAGATGACTATTACGGTAAAGAGACATTCAGACTTATCTGTAACGAGCTCAAGAAAAATAAAAACGATAATGAATTCTGTATGGTAGGTTTTAAAATCGAAAACACACTTACAGAAAACGGCCACGTAGCAAGAGGCGTATGCAAGACAAACGAAGAGGCCTACCTTACAGATATTGTTGAAAGAACAAAAATCGCTCTCAGAGACGGTAAGATAATGTTTACTGAAGACGACGGTGAAAGCTGGACCGAGCTTAAAAGAGGCAGTACAGTTTCGATGAACTGCTGGGGCTTCAGCGGTATGATGATGACAGAGCTTAAAAACCGTTTTGCTGCCTTCCTTGATAAAAATGCGGATAATATGCTCAAGTGTGAGTATTTCCTGCCCTTTGTTGTTGACGAACTGCTTAAAGAAGGCAAAATCAGCGTTAAGGTTATGGACACCACAGAAAAGTGGTACGGCGTTACATATAAGGAGGATAAACAGCTTGTTGTTGATGCTATCAAGAGTAAAATTGCCGATGGCATTTATCCCGAAAAGCTTTGGTAAAATAT
>JAZNRX010000188.1:0-10770 GCA_045590915.1 Acutalibacteraceae bacterium
CAAGGACAAGTGCGGCGGTCATTATATCCGTGCTGTTGTGCTTGAACAAGAGGTCTGGAAACACATTCAAGAGGTCATATCGGTGATAACTCGCTACGAGGCTTATTTCCGTTCAGAGATGGAAGAAAAGCTCCGTGTGCAAAGTGAGGAAACGCTTCGGATACATAAGAAGCGGTTGGCACAGACTGAGAAGCGTATCGGCGAACTTGACCGCTTGTTCATTCGATCCTATGAGGACAATGTGTCGGGCAGGATTGACGATGAACGCTTTGCCATGATGAACAAGAGCTACACTCAAGAACAAAAAGACCTCAAGGCTGAGGTCGTAAGTCTGCAACAGGTTATTGAAGAACAGGAACGACAGGCAGAGAATTTAGAACAGTTTATCCAAAGGGTAAAGAGAAACAGCGAACTTACGGAGCTTACCCCTTACGCTCTCAGAGAGCTTGTGAAGGCGGTTTATGTAGAAGCACCCGATAAGTCCAGCGGGAAGAGAAAACAGAAGATTCATATCTCCTACGACCTCATTGGCTTTATTCCCGTAGATGTACTGACAAAAGCAGAACAGGCATGACCGAAATCATGCCTGTTCCAAGAAAAATTGTGAATTACTGTTTTACCAGCAGGGGGCTTTACGGATTGCTTTTTTGTTGTTTGTTTATTTCTTTCTTTTTACGACAGCAACCTTTACAGGCTTCGCTTCTTCAGGTTCTTTTTCTGTTTCCGTGAATTTCTCAAGAAAATCCTCCTCAAGAGAGGCTTCAATTATGCTTTTAAGCTCCTCTATACCCTCACCGTTCTGTGCGGATGCCTCAATAATCTTTATTGCACAGGAAAGATATTCGTTTTCGGAAAAAGCTTTTCGTCTCTCTTCTTTCTCGGTTTTATTGAGCTTATCGCTTTTTGTGAGAACACAAATAAAGGGATAACCTGCTTCACTTAAAAAGCCCAGCATGGTTCTGTCATCCTCTGTGGGCTCGTGACGCATATCAAGAAGCTGTACAACAAGCTTTATATTACGCTCACTGCTGAAATATGCCTCCATAAGCTCACCCCAGCGTCTTCTTTCCTTGTCGGCTCTTTTGGCATAGCCGTAGCCGGGAAGGTCTGCAATTCTCACATCGTCCACAAGAAAGAAATTTATTGTGGTGGTTTTTCCGGGCTGAGAAGAAACCCTTGCAAGATTTTTACGCTTGAAAAACTTATTGATAAGAGAAGATTTTCCCACATTGGATTTACCCGAAAAAACAATTTCGGGCAAATCGGAGTTTTTCAGCTGAGAAGATGTTCCGAATGATGCTTCAAACTTAACGTTGTTTATATTCATTTTTACGTCTCCTTATCTTCTCTTATCACAGGACAGTCCTATCTGCGAATTTTTCTGAGGAATGGGACAGTCCTTTCCTTTTATTTCAGGCTTTTCGGCTTTTTTTACGGAGTGTCTCGTTTCCGGAAAAAGAGCAAGCTCAAGCACCTCATCAACTGTTTTTACGGGAACAAATTTCACTTTTTTCTTTACCGCCTCGTCAACCTCTTCAATATCTGCGGTATTACCCCATGGAATGATTACAGTTGAAATACCCTCACGGTATGCCGCCATTGACTTTTCACGGAGTCCGCCGATGGAAAGAACTCTGCCCGTGAGAGTGACCTCACCTGTCATGGCTATATTTCCTCTTACCCTTCTTCCTGTCAGTGCGGACACCAGTGCGGTTGTCACGGTTACGCCTGCACTGGGACCGTCCTTGGGCACTGCACCCTCAGGGAAATGCACATGAATATCGTTTTCCTTATAAAAATCGGGATTGATATTATACTTATTTGCACGGCTTCTCACAAAACTTACGGCTGTTTTTACGGATTCCTTCATAACATCGCCCAGTGAGCCCGTAAATTCAATTTTACCCGTTCCCTGTAAAACAAGGGCTTCTGCCTTGAGAAGCTCACCGCCTACGGCAGTCCATGCAAGACCGTTTACAACGCCCACAATATCTTCAAGGACGTTTTCTTCGGGGCGGTATTTTTTTACTCCCAGATATTCTTCTATGTTCTTATCGGTTATTTCAAGCCTTTCATCAACGCCTGATGCAAGTCTGACGCTTTCCTTTCTCATAAGGGAAGCGATTTTTCTTTCAAGAATTCTCACACCTGCTTCTCTTGTATAGCTGTCAATTATTGTTCTTAAAGCGGTGTCCGTTATTCTTATATTATCCTTTGTCAGAGAATGCTCCTTCATCTGCTTAGGAACAAGGTGCTTTTTGGCTATGTGAAATTTTTCCTCATATGTATAGCTGGGAAGGTCAATGACCTCCATTCTGTCCTTAAGAGCGGGAGGAATCATTCCCTTGTCGTTAGCTGTGGTTATGAAAAGAACACGGCTCAAATCAACGGGCAGTTCAATATAGTGGTCGCGGAAGGAGAAATTCTGCTCGGCATCAAGCACCTCAAGAAGTGCGGAAGCGGGATCTCCCTTTATATCAGAGCCCAATTTGTCAATTTCATCAAGAAGCACAAGACAGTTCATACTGCCTGCCTCAATAAGAGCATTTATTATTCTTCCGGGCATTGAGCCGATATATGTTTTTCTGTGTCCGCGGATTTCTGCTTCATCTCTGACACCGCCGAGAGAAATTCTCACATATTTTCTGCCCGTAGCCTTTGCAATACTTCTGGCAACACTTGTTTTACCCACACCGGGAGGGCCTGCAAGACAGATTATCTGCCCCTTGATGTCAGGTGAAATCATAAGGGCGGCAAGCATCTCTGTCACACGGTCCTTTACATCGCGAAGTCCGAAGTGGTCCTTTTCAAGAGTCTTTTTTGCCTTTATGAGAGAATTGTTTTCTTTAGTAAAATTTCCCCACGGAATTTCAAGACATTTTTCTATGTAAGAGCGAAGAACATTTGCATCTGCAGAGGACGGGGACATTTTTTTAAGCCTTTCGGCATCAGAAAGAAGCTTTTCCTTATTGGAATCACTCATAAGGCTATCTCGGATTTTCCCAATAAGCTCTGAGGAGTCGTCCCCCTCAAGCTCACCCAATTCATCCGTAATTGCCTTCATTTCCTCACGAAGATAGTATTCTCTCTGATTTTTGTCCATCTGCTCCTGAACCTTGTCCTGAATGAGAGAGTCCACCTTCATAATTTCGGTTTCCTTTGAAAGAATGCAGCAGAGAGCCTCACTTCTTTCATAAATATTGAGCTTTCCGAGAATCTGCTGCTTTTCCTCAAGGGGAATCATAATATTTCCCGCAATATAGTCGGAAAGGCGTCCAAGCTCCTTGCTTTCGTATATATTCTGGAACATTTCGGGAGTCATATGACGGATGAATTCCGCATAATCATCGAAATAGTTTTTTACGCTGAAAAGAGCCGCCGCCTCTAAAAGAGCAGGATTTTCACCGAATTCGGAGGGCGGTGTCTTATCATCCGACAGAGGATTTATTGTAACCTTATAGTAAAGCTTTTTTGCAACAAGCTCATCAATTTCTGCTCTGTATTTTCCCTCAACCACAACTCTTACAACAGAATTGTGCTCGGGAAGTCTTATTATCTGACGGACAGTACCCACAACTCCCACGGGATAGAGGTCTGAAAGCTCGGGCTTTTCAACCATTGCATCCTTCTGGGAAACAAAAAATACATCCTGTCCGTTTGCGTTTTTAAGTGCCTGCAGGGAAGAGCGTCTGCCCACATCGAAATGGAGTGTCATTCCGGGGAAAAGAGCAACTCCTCTCAACGGCACCATAGGCATTACTGTTTTTTTATCCATATCTTTATAGTTCTCCGAAAAATTTCTGATTAATTTGCACCCGAAACGGTTATTCCGCCGAATGCAGCATAGGGCATAATACAGGTTCCGTAATTAACTGTATCAGAGGACACGGCTTCAATATTTTTGAGCATATCAGCCATATTTCCGCTTATCATAGTCTCAGTTACGGGACATTCAATTCTGCCGTCTTTTATAAGGAAGCTGTTTTTCGCAACACCTGAAAATTCACCGTTATTTGCAGGCTCACCGCCTGAAAAACGGCAGACAAGAATTCCTTCCTTTATACCCGAAATAATTTTTTCAAGGCTTTCACTGCCGCCGTGCACCTTCACACAGCTGCTTGTGCTTTTAGCCCTTTTAAGTCCTGTTTTTCTTGCGGCATACTCGGAAAGACTGAAGCTTTCCAATATACCGTCTTTTATAATGTCATAATTCTCCGCCTTATAGCCGTCAGCCGTAATTCTCTCACCGCATACTATTTCCTCACTTAAAGGAATAACACTGAGAGTAAAGGATTTGTCCGCAACCTGTTTTCCGAGACTGTCTTTCCAAGGGGATGTGCCTTCAATGAGTGCCAGATCTCCCGTAAAGGACTCGGCAATATTGGAAACAAAATCACAAAGACAGGCGGGAGAAAATACTGCAGTTCCCGTAAATTTACCCGAAAAAGCAACACTTTCAAGCTCCTTTACCGCTCTTTCAAGCATAGTTTTCACATCTGCAATTTCAAGAATATCCTGTGAGGGATCGAGATAATCCACTGCAACACAGTTGAAGGAGGTGGTTTCCTCTTCATTGTGTGCCGAATACATAATGCTTACGGAATAGGAGCCGTCCTCCTCCGTAAATTCAACCCCGTTGCTGTTCATAAACACGTGCTTACCGTAGGAATATGATGCAATAACCTGCTCAAGCATAATTTCGGGGAAAATCCTTTTCACATCATCGGTGAATTTGAGAAGCGACTTAAAGAAGGCTTCCTTGTCACAGTTGAGCTCTCCCGAAACAAAATCTGCATTCTCTTGCTTTTCGGCTATTGAAAGAGCCTCATCCCTGACACCCGTTACGGCGGCATTCATACATTCGGCAACCGCATTGTCTACTGCTTCCTTATCAAGCTGATTTACCGCGGCTGTGCCTTTTTTCATATCCTTTATAACCTTCATTGACGCACCGGAATTGAACACGCTTCTTATAAGCGAAAATTCTCCTGCATCAACATTGAATTCTTCCACTCTGCCCTCGGAAACACTTGCCTGTGCCATATCCCCGCCTGAAGACAAAAGGGACTCTATAATATATTCTGCCGTCTTTCTGAGATTTTCCATTTTATCTTCCTCCGATATTTACCTTGCATCTGATTGAGGGACCGCCCATTGAAACCGCCATAGGCTGCTTTTTTCCGCAATAGCCCGCAAAATCCCACGAAACAGTATCAGAAAGCATATCTACGGTTTTAAGCATATTGAAGGCAACACCTGAAATTGTAGTGTCACGGAGAGCTCTGCCCAGCTTTCCGTTGACGATTTCATAACCCATTGTGATACCGAACATAAATTCACCCGTTGTGTCAGCCTGTCCGTTCTGGGTTCTTGTGAGATAATAGCCCTTGTCAACGGAGGCTATCATATCCTCTAATTTATCCTTACCGGGATGAATTGCGGTATTTCTCATTCTTATTAGAGGCTCATCAGAAAATGCATATGCACGGGCATTACCCATAGGTGCAACACCGAAATGTGCTGCACTTTCAAGGTTATTCATATATCCCTGAAGAATACCGTCCTTGATAATCACGGTATCCTGACAAAGTGTCCCCTCATCGTCAACATACACGGGAAGCGGAGCCCTTTCACCGAAAGCGGTGTGAGCGAAGTCTGTGAGACAGATCATAGAAGAGGCAACCTCTTTCCCGATATTACCCATAGCAACACTGCCTGCAAGCACAAGATCGGCTTCAACGGTATGGCCTATTGCCTCGTGTGCCACCATACCTGAAATTGAGGAATCTATAATACACAGTGCCTCTCCCGCATCTGCATAAATTCCCTCTTTTTTCTTCATAAGCTCTTCATATAAAGAGTCAACAAGGGGGAACAATAATGCGGGATCGGAATAGTGGTCGGAGAAATATCCTTCCCCTCCGCCCAATACATCGAAAAGCTCAACAGTGGTGCCGTCAGAGGTCTCGGCAGACATTGAAACTATCATATAAGTTCTCGGGAAAAGCTGATATGCGAATGTACCCTCGGAGGTTGTGAGAGTTTTTTCTATGCAACCTGTTGAAAGCCCCACATGACGTGAAGTCAGTGAGGGATATGTCTTTTCAATATATGCATCAACTTCCTTTGCGAAATCCACGAGAGTTTTCTGTGAAACCTCCTGAAAAGATCTTTTCTCGCAATATTCCACGGGAGAAGCGGTAACCAACGGTCCCTTATTCTTGGGACAGCCGCCGTGAAGAAGAAGCGCATTTTCCTTTGCACTGCCAAGAACCTGAGCTATACTTTCCTTGTCACAGGTGCTTTTCGAAGCAAATCCCCAAACACCGTCTTTATATACTCTTGCTCCGATGCCCTTTGACACAGATGAGCTGTTTCCCACAAGAGAGCCGGAAACTATTGAAACTCTCCTTGTTCTTGAAACCTGTGAACGAAGCTCGGCGTGCGTATCGATTGAATTCAGCACATTTTTCATATATTCTCTCATTTTTATCAGCCTCCGTAATTTGTTATAATAACATAAAAGAAAAAATATTGCAAGTTTTATTATTATATTAAAATAATACTTTACTTTTCAGAATTTGTTTGGTAAAATAATATGCAAAAAAATTCAGCACGGAGGTTATGTTATGAACTATACATCCACAAGAAACGATTCCCTTTCAGTTTCTTCCGCCTTTGCTATTGCAAACGGCATATCCGCAGAAGGCGGTCTCTTCGTGCCCACCGATATTCCCAAAGTGAGTGCGGAATTTATTGATTCCCTTGTACCTTTGACTTATATTGAGCGGGCTCGCAAGGTCCTCTCCCTTTATCTCACGGATTTTACCGATGAAGAAATTGATGCCGATACACTGGGTGCATATTCAACAGGCTTTACTCACGAAAAAGTTGCCCCCCTTGTAAACCTTACAGGAAACATCAATATACTTGAGCTGTGGCACGGCCCCACCTGTGCATTCAAGGATATGGCATTACAGCTTCTTCCCTATCTTCTCACCTCAAGCTCAAAGAAGATGGGCGACGGAAAGGAAACAGTTATCCTTGTTGCCACCTCGGGCGACACGGGAAAAGCCGCTCTTGAAGGCTTCAAGAATGTTGAAGGCACAAGAATTCTTGTTTTTTATCCCAGTGAGGGTGTCAGCGCAATGCAGAAGCTTCAGATGACCACACAGGAGGGCTCCAATGTGGGCGTGTGTGCAATCAGAGGCAATTTCGACGATGCACAGACAGGTGTAAAAACCATTTTCACAGATGACAAGGTCAAGGCAAAGCTCAATGAAAACAATATGGCATTCTCATCTGCAAACTCTATAAACTGGGGCAGACTTGTTCCTCAGATAGTTTACTATTTCTCCGCATATGCGGATATGATTGCAGCCGGACAGATAGTGAACGGCGAAAAAATCAATTTCACCGTTCCCACAGGTAACTTCGGAAATATCCTCGCCGCATACTATGCTATGGAAATGGGACTTCCCGTAAACAAGCTCATATGTGCTTCTAACGAAAACAATGTCCTCACAGAATTCATAAATACAGGCAGATATAACCGCGTAAGACAGTTCCACACAACCGTTTCTCCCTCAATGGATATTCTCGTTTCAAGCAATCTTGAAAGACTTATATACCATCTGAGCGAAACAGGAAGTGAGGAAACAAGAGCACTTTTCGGTGAGCTTTCAAAGAACGGTGAATATACCGTTACAAAGGAAATGCTGGATAAAATTCAGGCTGTGTTTGCCGCAGGCTGCTGTAACGACTGCGAGACCAAGAAGACAATCGGTGAGACCTTCTCTTCACACAACTATCTTCTTGATCCCCACACTGCAGTTGCAGTAAACGTATATAACGCTTACCGTGAAAACACAGGCGATACCACTCCTACGGTTATCGTTTCCACTGCCTCACCCTATAAGTTCTCCCCCGCTGTTCTTACAGGTCTCGGTCAGGAAATTACATCAACAGATGAATTCGATATGATGGCTGCCCTTGATTCCTACACCGGTGTTCCGGCTCCCGCAAAGCTCACAGAGCTGTGGGGGGCAAAGCCTCGTTTTACCGAAATATGCGATAAGAACGAAATGGAAAGCGTTGTATTTTCAATGCTTGAAATCTGAGGCGATTAAGTCTCGAAACTATAATTCCTCAGAATGTTGAGGTTGCATCGTCACGCATTTTGAAGGTGTCACAGCAGGTGTCACTGCAGGAGCAGGCATTACAGCTTCCGACTTTAATTGAAGAAGCGGTACACTTGCTGTCCTTACTGTGATAAACACAGTTTTTTGCTTCACATACGATGTTGCTTTTTTCGTTGCAGTTTTTATGCATTTTCTCATCTCCCGAAAAATTGAAAGCCGCCTTTCTCAAGAGCGAAGGAAATATCTATGAAAAAACAAAAAAACACAAAGCGGCTTTCACAGATATCTTGCACAGGCAAGGAAATTTTATAACAAGAATATTCTGACAAAAATCATAAAACTGCACTTAATACAAAATACTTTCAGTCCGCACATCTCCGACTTCAGAAATTGTGGTGCTTTATGTCAATTTACGTTATAGCCGATCCCCATCTTTCATTAGGGGTAAATAAGCCTATGCATATATTCAGAGGCTGGCAGGATTATACCCTGCGGCTTCAGAAAAACTGGGAAGATATTGTATCCGAAAACGATACAGTTGTTATTCCCGGTGATATTTCGTGGGCTATGTCACTGGAAGAAGCAGAAAAAGACCTCGAATTTCTAAACTCTCTCCCCGGCAAAAAGATAATCGGCAAGGGTAACCACGATTATTGGTGGTGCACCATGAGAAAGATGAATGCCTTTCTTGAGGAAAAGAAGCTTGATACCATAAATTTCCTTTTCAACAATGCATATGAAGCTGAGGATATTGCAATATGCGGTACAAGAGGCTGGTTCTTTGACGATAAATCGGACAATGCCGAAAAGGTCATATTGAGAGAAGCCGGCAGACTCCGGACCTCAATAGAAGCGGCTCTCATTTCAGGCAAGGAGCCTGTTGCCTTTCTTCATTATCCCGTGGTGTATGAATCGGGTGTATGCGAGGAGCTTCTGGCTGTGCTTAAGGAATATAATATCAGGAGATGCTATTTCGGACACATTCACGGAGAAAAAACGGGACGCTATGAAAAGTATACCTATGACGGAATAACATTTTCGTTGATTTCGGCAGATTTTCTCGCATTCTGCCCAAAAAAGATTATGCTTTAAGATTATTATTCTTATATTTTTTTATGAAAAACAGTGGAAATTTAAAAAAGTTTCTGCTATAATGTTGTGGTTATTAATGTAAAACACAAGTCAGGAGGACTTCAAAATGTTAAAATCAGCAGAAAAAACAGGCACAAATGAATTTACCGTTGCCCTTTCCATCCCCGGCGATGTATTTGAAAAGGCAATAAACAAGGCTTACAACAAGGAAAAGGGAAACATCAATCTTCCCGGTTTCAGAAAAGGTAAAGCTCCCAGAGCTATGATTGAAAAGGTATACGGCGAAAGTGTTTTCTATGATGATGCACTTGACATCGCTTTCCCCGAAATCTATGAAGCAGCACTGGCAGAAGCAGGCATTGAGCCCGTTGCAAATCCCTTTGATTTCGACATCAAGGAAATCGGCAAGAACGGTGTTGAACTCACCTGCAAGGTTGTTGTTAAGCCCGAAATCACAGTTGAAGGCTACAAGGAGCTTTCCGCAGTAAAGCCCGCAGTTGAGGTTACTGATGAAGAAATTGATGCAGACATCTCCCGCAAGCTCGAGCAGAATGCAAGAATTATCTCCGTTGAGGACAAGGCTGTTGAAAACGGAAATATCGCAGTTATCGACTTTGAAGGCTTCGTTGACGGTGAAGCTTTTGAAGGCGGCAAGGCAGAGGAATATGAGCTTGAAATCGGTTCAGGTTCTTTCATTCCCGGCTTTGAAGATCAGATCATCGGACACAACATCGGTGATGAATTTGACGTAAACGTTACATTCCCCGAGGAATATGCAGAAAATCTTGCAGGCAAGCCCGCAGTATTCAAAATCACGCTTCATGCTATCAAGGCTAAGGAGCTTCCCGCTCTTGACGATGATTTCGTTAAGGATGTTTCCGAATTTGACACTGTTGACGAATATAAGGCAGACATCAGAAAGACTCTTGAGGAAAGCAAGGCTAAATCCTCTGAGGCAGCATTCAAGAACGAAATCTATGATAAGCTTGCCGGACTTGTTAAGGAAGAAATTCCCGAAGCTATGGTTGACAGAGCTGTTGAAAATATGGTCAATGAGTTCAAATACAATGTTGAGTCACAGGGTATCCCCTTTGAGCAGTATCTCACCTATCTCGGTATGACAGTTGACTCCATCAAGGAGAACTACCGTGAAAGAGCTCTCAATGATACTAAGATTGAGCTTGCACTTGAAAAGATTGCTGAGCTTGAAGGTGTTGAAATCACTGACGAGGATGTTGAGGCAGAAATGTCCGCAATGGCTGAAAAGTACGGCGTTGATCTTGACGTTGTAAAGAAAGCTGTTCTTCCCGAAACAGTAAAGAAGGAGCTTAAAGCAAGAAAAGCAGATGAAATCATCCTTGCAAATGCAAAGGAAGAAGCACCTGCAAAGAAGAAGGCTGCAAAGAAACCCGCCGCTAAGAAGACAACAAAGAAAAAGGCTGAAGAAGCAGCTCCCGCTGAAGAAGAAGCAGCTGAATAATTCCGGAGAATCGGTCAAGCATTTAAAAAGAAATTCTCTCCCCGCAAAAAAAGTGTA
>JAZNRX010000189.1:0-2657 GCA_045590915.1 Acutalibacteraceae bacterium
TGGCTACGATCCGACTTAAATATAATAAGCATCAACATTCCTGAAAGTGTCACAAGTATCGGAAAGTCTGCATTCTCACGTTGCAGCAGTCTCAAGAGTTTGACCATACCTGAAACTGTGAAAACAATTGCAGATTCAACATTCTCCTATTGCAGTAATCTTGAAAGTATCACCATTCCTGATTCAGTGACAAGTATCGAAGATTGTATGTTTGAATGTTGCAGCAGCCTCAAAAGTATCGTAATACCCAAATCGGTAACACATATCGGTGCCTTAGCCTTTATGTGTTGTAACGAACTCACTGATGTGTACTATTCTGGCAGCGAAGAACAGTGGGGAATGATAGAAATAAATGAATATGAAAATGATGCCCTTATCAATGCTACAATTCATTATAATTATGCGCCTTCTGTCAATATTTTCTTTGAGGATTCTGATAACGCAAAAATATCGGGTGAAAATATACTGGTTGATGCTGGTCTCGGTATAAAAGGACTGCTTTATCAGGCATCGAAAGGAACTGTATTAAAGAACAAAGACGGAAATCTTGTCACAACTGAAGCACTTCCTGCAACAGGAATGATTCTTGAGCTTTCTGAATCAACTCAATACACGATTGTAGTTTTTGGTGATGTTGACGGAGACAGTAAGATATCTGCATCTGATGCAAGACTTTCACTTCGTACATCTGTCGGACTTGAAAATTTCGAAGAAGATTCCGCACAATATAAAGCGGCCAATGTAGACAGCAAAGATAAGGTTACTGCTTCCGATGCAAGACTTATTCTTCGTGCTTCAGTTGGTCTTGAAGATCCTAAAAGCTGGCTGAAATAAGCTTATATTACAACTCAAAGGGCTGTACCAAACATCGTAAGCAGATGTATTGATACAGCCCTCTTTTTCTCTTTTATACCTTACTGCAAACAAGGCAGGAAATGTAAAATGTCAACTTTATGTCAGTACAAAACACCGTTTTTTCACTTGATTACAGCATAAGATTTATTGCAAATATCACAGCAAAAAGGAAAAACGGAAAGACAATTCCGTTTAATTTCAGATACTCATTTCAAGTTGCAAAACCTTAAAAGAGAATATCTCTAAAAATAACAACCGCACCCGATATGTAGCGTTCTGTATGGGATGCGATGAATTTTTTGTTATTTGGTGTTATTGTTATTTGATATTAACGGGAAGCTCCCAGCAGTAGTCTTCAAGCCATTCGTAGGTGTTGAAGTTTCTTGCTCTGATAACAAGACTGTCCTTGTAGACCTCTGCAGTCACTCCAAGTCCGGGGATATACTCTTCGTTTTCGTCCTCGGTGAATAATGCGCTGGGAAGAAGAAGGCTGTAAAAATTGTCGGAGACTGTCACAAGGGTATCCTCGTGGAAATCTCTGTGCAGATGTCCGCAGACATACACTGTGGTAAGTCCTTCGTCAGCGTACTTTTTGACAACTGCCTTAAGCTTTTCGGAGGCTTCACCCAGGTTTCTTGAAGCCGGAACACCCCTGTCATCATGGGTTCCCATAAGTAGCTCGTGGGAAATTATAAAGCAGGGCATACCTGTCTTTGCGGCTTCTTTCAGCAGGGAATCAACCCATTCGATCTGAGTGTCGGAAATGTAGGGATCGGGCATACTTTCAGTACCTAACACGATGAAATAACAGCCGTTGACCACCTTGTAATAATAATTAGTTTCGGTTTTAATGCCCTGTGTGCGTAAGAAATCCCTGAACAGCTCAGAGCCCTCGTCAAAATAAGGCTCCTCCACACAGGTAGCGCGTGAATCGTGATTACCCATCGCGGGGATGAGGTTCTTTGACTTGTTATATGCGAACAGAATACCTTTGAGATTGATATATTCCTTGATATTGCCGCAGTTTGTTATGTCGCCCGCAATAGCAATGGCATCTAATTTTTCTTCGCTGGCATTGATATCGGCAACCAAACGGCGCAGGTTGTCGTTTCTGTCACGCACCGGGTCGCCGTCGGCATGAATATCGGCAATAAGCACGGCATTCATCAGCACCTCATCAGGCCTTTGTGCTTCATAGGTTTCTTTATAAATGCCCAAAGCCTGCGGAAACAGAGAAAAAATGCAAGCGATGGTTGCAAATAAAGCAGTAATGGTTTCAAAAATGGCCATACCTTTCAACTCCTCAAAATCTGTACTCAGGTTCATAATACAATATATTTTACTGAGATTCAATACCCCGACGGCATTTTTTGCAATTCAGAACGAAGAGTAATTCAGCTGAAATATTTCTTATGTAACCACCGCAAAAAAATAATAGAAAAACAACCGCACCCGATATGTATTTTACATACGGATGCGGTGGTTTTATTCTAAGCCGAGGATATAGTCTGCGGATACGTTATAATATTTACAAAGAGCAATAATATGTCTTACGGGTATTTCGTTTTCCCCCTTTTCATAACGTGAATAAACCTGCTGTGTTGTGCCGAGATACTGTGCTACTTCCTTTTGTGTTTTGTCGTTATCTTCCCGTAAATCTCTGATAATTTCAACATAGCTTTTCATAACTATCTCCTTGATAATTGATAGTTAAATTTTATATTACACTATTTTTGGTGTATTGACTTTACACTAAATATGGTGTAATATTTTTATAGCAAATATTCTTTATATGGAACGAT
>JAZNRX010000190.1:0-20546 GCA_045590915.1 Acutalibacteraceae bacterium
TGTTCTCTGCATCCTCATAATAGCACAGGTTAAGTTCGCAGTCAACACTTTTTGAACACTTTTTTTATATTTGTGCAATTTCTACAAAAGGCGGATAAGTGTTAAATATTTGTCATTTTTGTTTTTTTGCTCTCTTTGTGCAAAATGACGAAAAAAGCTCTCCCGAAGGAAGAGCAGAATTTGTCAGATTTTATATTCCTTCAGGATATTATTGTCAAAGTCCTTCCATGTGAAAGTGCTGTTTTCATATATCATATATCCGTGATGGGAGTTTTCCTTCGGAATTGAAACCGAACCGGGATTCATATATGTGTAGTTTTCATATTCTGTGCATTTGGGAACATGGGTGTGTCCGCCTAAAAGTATGCATCCCTTTGAAAGAGGCGGGGGCGTGGCTTCACCGAAGTTATGTCCGTGTGTGGCATAAACGGTTTTCTTGCCGCACTGAATTATGCAGTAATCTGCAAGAATGGGAAATTCAAGCACCATCTGGTCAACCTCCGTGTCACAGTTTCCTCTGACACAAAGAAGCCTGTCCTTAATTTCATTGAGGGCAGGAATAACCTTTTTAGGTGCATATTCCTCAGGTAAATCATTTCTGGGCCCGTGGTAAAGAATATCACCCAATAAGAGAAGCTTATCGGGATTTTCTCTTTCGAATGCCTCAAGAAGCTTTTTACAATAGAAGTACGAGCCGTGAATATCGGAAGCAATCATAAGTTTCATAATATTTCTCCTTATACGAAAACAAAATTTACAAGAATGATATAAAGCACTGTTCCCCCGATGATGCTCAAAAGCGTATTTCTTTTCCATATGTGAAGAAGCACTACCGCAAGCACCGAAATCAGCTCGGGAAGTCCGTGGGGAAAAGAGAGGATGCTGACATTTTTAAGACAGAAAATCACAAGCATACCCATAATGGCAAAGGGAAGCGCCTTGCCGAGATAGGCTATGAATGGCGGAGTTTTCTTTTTTCTGAAAACAATAAAGGGGATAAAACGAAGAGCCGCAGTTATCAATGCACATACTGCGATGAGAAGCATCGAATGTGTATCAGGCATTTTCTTTTTCCCCCTTTCTCAGTCTTATAAAACGAAGAACGGTAAGGCAAAGCGTAATCACAAGCATAGCCGGAATAAGAAAGCTGTCTGCTCCGAAAATAATAAGACAAGCAACAGATACCGCAACACCTGTCAGTGCAGGAATGTGATCCTTCGAGCTTAACCATTGCTCAACAAAAACCGTAACAAAAAGGGCAGTCAGCGCGAAATCAATTCCCTTTGGTGAGAAATTAAATGCAGAGCCCACCGCCGCCCCTACGGTTGAGCCCGTAACCCAGTATATATGATTGAAAAGGGAGACCAAAAAGTGATACCGACGGGAGCTTTCTTCGTTTTCCGTGCATACGAGAGAATAGGTTTCGTCCGTCAGTGAAAAAATCAGATAGGGCTTTATTTTTCCCGTGTCCTTATATTTATCAAGCATGGAAATACCGTAAAAAATGTGTCTTGCATTGACCAATACGGTGGTTATTGCCATTGTGATAAGGGATGCACCGCCGGAAAGCAGATCAATGGCAACATACTGCATTGAGCCTGCATAAATGAATAAGCTCATAAAGAATGCCCAAGGGACTCCGAAGCCCTTTGAGTGAAGCACAATCCCGAAGCCGAAGCCTAAAACTATATAGCCTGAAAATACGGGAAAGGTAGCCTTCAGCGCCTTTTTTATGTCATTTTTCAGTGTATTCATAGCTTAAGGCAGCTTCCTGCCGCAGTTATTGCAGAATTCATAGGTTTTCTGTACCTCTTTTCCGCAGTAGGGACAAAATGAGTTTCCCACGGTGAATGGTGTATTGTTGTCTGGCTGGGCTTGCCCGAAGCGTTCATTCCACATGTCAGGTTCTTCATTTTCATCAACAATATCAAATTCCGAGCGTCTGTTTTTTGAAAAAGCATTTCTGAAATTTCTCACTGCATTGATAATTCCTATGCCAACAAAAAGAAGACCGAAAAGCCCGAACATTCCGCCGCCGTTGGAAAAAACCGTAAATGTCCAAAAAAGACCGAAGAGGGCTGCAACGATACCCATAATTCCGCCCATAAAAGAAGGCTCTCTGCCCATTTTAATGCTTTTCATAAATTTTCACCTCGAAAAATAAGTGTAATTATTCTACCATAATCGGCACTTAAATTCAATATGAATATAAATCACTTTGTTTTTTGTCATATAACTCTTGTTTATTTTCAGTTTTACTGTATAATTAAAATGACTACCGAAAGAGAGGTACACATTATGAATAAAACACAAGCAAAACTGAGAGCCAAAGAGCTTGTCGCAAAGATGACTGTAGAAGAAAAGATTTCTCAGCTTCTTTACAATGCTCCCGCTATTGAAAGACTGGGGATAAAGGAATATAACTGGTGGAATGAAGCCGCACACGGTGTAGCAAGAGCAGGTACGGCAACCGTGTTCCCCCATGCAATCGCTATGGCGGCAACCTTTAATCCCGAAACAGTAAACAAAATCGGTGATGTTATTTCAACTGAAGCCAGAGCAAAATACAATAAGAGCATTGAATTCGGTGATTATGATATATTCAAGGGACTGACCTATTGGACTCCCAATATCAACATTTTCCGTGATCCCCGTTGGGGCAGAGGACAGGAGACCTACGGTGAGGATCCCTTCCTGACGGCAACACTTGCATCCTCACTCATCAGGGGTATTCAGGGTGATGGCGAATTTCTTAAAGCCTCCGCCTGCTCAAAGCACTATGCAGGACATTCGGGCCCCGAGGGTATGAGACACGGCTTCGATGCAAAAATTTCTCTTAAGGACCTTCACGAAACCTATCTTCCCGCCTTTGAACATACTGTTAAAAACGGTGTTACGGGTGTTATGGGTGCCTACAACAGAACAAACGGCGAAGCCTGCTGTGCCCATTCATATCTTTTAAGCAAGGTGCTCAGAAAGGACTGGAGCTTTGACGGCTATGTGGTATCTGACTGTTGGGCTATTGCGGATATCTGCGGAGACCACCACATTGTAGAAACAAAAGCCGAGGCCGCCGCACTTGCACTTAAAAACACCTGTGACCTTAACTGCGGTGAAACATACACTGCCCTCGTTGATGCATATGAACAGGATCTTGTAACAGAGGAGGAAATCACCGCCTGCTGTGAAAGACTTTATACAATCCGTCACCTTTTAGGTGAATTCGAAGAGGTACGCCCCTACAGTGACATTCCTTTTACAAAGGTTGACTGCAAGGAGCACAGAGAATTTAATCTCAAGGCTGCCGAAGAATGTATCGTAATGATGAAAAACGACGGCTTCCTTCCCATAGATAAGAATACAACAAAGAGAATTGCCGTTGTGGGTCCCAATGCACTTTCCGTATCTGCACTTGAAGGAAACTATAACGGACACGCATCAGAATATGTTACTGTTGCCGACGGCATCAGACGTGCCTTCACCGAAGCGGATATTGCGGTTGTAAAGGGCTCGAACTATTATAAGGAAAAGCTTCTTGATCATGACGGCCACGGCTATCTTCTTTCTGACGGACTTGCCGCCGCAAGCACCGCCGACATCACTGTTCTTGCTCTCGGTCTGGATTTCTCCGTTGAAGGTGAAGAAATGTCCAACTTCAGTGACGATTTCTTTATGAAGGGCGACAGAAGATATGTAAATCTTCCCAAAACACAGATTAAGCTTGCCGAGGCAGTCTGCGATGTTTGTGAAAATGTTGTTGTGGTTATTATGTGCGGCAGTGCGGTTGACCTTGGTAAAAAGGTAAATGAGAAGGCAAAGGCAATTCTTCACGCATGGTATCCCGGCTCACAGGGCGGTATGGCTGTTGCAAACATCCTTTCGGGTAAGGCATCACCCTCAGGCAGACTTCCCGTAACCGTTTTCAGCACAGAGCATAACATTCCCTTGTTTGAGGATTATTCAATGAAGGGCAGAACCTACCGTTATATTGACGGTGAGCCCTTATATCCCTTCGGCTTCGGTCTTTCATATGCAAAGTTCTCTTATAATAATTTCAGGGTACTTGAAAACGGTGAAAATGCAATCAGGGTGAGTGTTGATGTGACAAATGAAAGTGACTTCTTCGCTGAAGAAAGAGCACAGGTTTATGCCAAGTTCACTGATTCAAGAACCGCAACTCCTCACTTCCAGTTATGTGCAATAAATGCACTTTCACTTGAAGCAAAGGAAACGAAAACTGCGGAGTTTATGATTGATAAATATTGGCTTTGTGCCGTGCTTGAGGACGGCTCACGCGTTCAGCCGGACGGAAAAATCACACTTTATGCAGGCGGCCATCAGCCTGACAGTGTAAGCAACCGTCTTTCAGGTTATGAGTGTCTTCAGGCAGAGGTTTAATAAATAAATTTAGTTTTACGGGGGGAAGAAAATTATGTCAACAGAACAGTTACTCACTTATGCAAAACAGGCAATATGCGCATTATTTGCTCTTTTTCTGCCGTGGGCAGGAATAGGCTTGCCCGAGCTTGGAGGAAACGGCACGCAATATGAGGAAGCGGTGCGTATAATGTCCTTTAACGTCCGTGCCGGTGAATTTGATCGAGAGGAAATCGTTCCGCAGGTTGTTGCGGATTATATGCCCGATTCTGTCGGCTTTCAGGAGTGCGAGGGTACATGGTATCTCACTCTCCAAACATATCTTCCGGATTATTCTATTGTAGGTGTGGGAAGATGGACAGGTGTTGCCCTTATCGGTGAATCCACAGCCATTATGTACAGAACCGATAAGTATAAGCTTGTTGACAGCGGAACCTTCTGGCTGTCTGAAACCCCCTTTGTTGTATCGGTGGGCTGGGATGCAAATTATCCCAGAACATGCACTTGGGTAGTTCTTGAAAGTCTTGAAACAGGAGAGCAATATGCTCATTTTAATACCCATCTTGATAACGGCGGAGCCGTTGCCCGTAAAAAAGGCTTGAAGATGATTCTTGAAAGGGCAGAAGACTTTGATATGCCTGTTGTAATCACAGGTGACTTCAATTTCGGCAAGAATTCAGAGCTTTACACTTATATGACATCGGGTGAATTTTCCGATACTGCGGCTGTTGCAAATGCGGCAGATGCGGGCGGTATAGCACACGGCTACGGCGGAGGAATCGGCACAAATCCCATTGACTTTATTCTTGTAAACGAAAATGTTGATGAAGTGCTTTCCTTCTCAATTATGAGAGAAAAATATAATGACCGTTATCCCTCCGACCACTATCCCATATATTCCGATATGATTTTTTAAGCATATCAGTAATCAAATAAAATTTTATTTGCGGAGTGACCGTTCTTGACGGTCGCTCTTTTTTTTGACATTTTTTGAAGTATGCTGTATAATAAAACCATAAATAATCTGTTTGGGAGAAAGCCAATGAAAGATTTCGGTAAAGTAAATTTCAAATGGACCTTCCGTGATTATCAGCAGAAGGTTCTTGATAATTCAGGGGCACACCTGAAGGACAAAAGAATACATATCGTTGCGGCGCCCGGAAGCGGAAAAACAATATTGGGACTTGAGCTTATAAGAAGGCTCGGTGCCCCCACTCTTGTTATGTCGCCCTCTGTTTCAATCAAGCAGCAATGGGGAGATCGTTTCATTGAAGCATATCTTCCCGAAACGGAAAATCCCGATGAATATATTTCATATTCACTTAAAGAGCCGAAGCTTCTGACATCTGTTACCTATCAGGCACTTCATGCCGCTTTCTCAAAGGCTGTTCTTGAAGCGGCGGACGACGAGGACGAGCTTGAATCGGAAGCAAGTCAGGACTTTTCCGATTTTGATCTTATAGCGGTTACAAAAAAAGCAGGCATAAAAACAATCTGCCTTGATGAAGCACATCATCTTAAAAGCGAATGGCAGAGAGCACTTGAAAAATTTATTGAAGCAATAGGTTCTGATATCACAATAATTTCACTTACCGCAACTCCGCCATATGACAGTGCACCTGCCGAATGGAACAGATATAAAAGGCTCTGCGGTGAAATTGATGAGGAAATTTTCGTTCCTCAGCTTGTAAAACAGAAAACGCTCTGTCCCCATCAGGATTATATTTATTTCAGCTATCCCACAGCCGAAGAAGCCGAAACGGTGAAAAGCTATAAGCTCAAGGCACAGGAATGTACCGCAAAAATACTGTCCGACGGTTATATTGCTGCGGCTTTAAGAGCGTGCGGAATTATAGGTGAAAAGCCTCTGAACGAGGAAGCAATCTATGAAAATACCGAGGGCTTTGCCGCGCTGATTACAGTTGCCGCATCAACGGGTGTAAAAATTCCCGAAGGTGTTGTTTCAAAGGTTTTCGGCAAAAAGAATATACCTGCCTGCAAGGATGAAACCGTGCAGACTGCATTTCAGCTTGTAATTGATAAGCCTGAAATTTTCGGTGAAGATATTTCGGAAGAGCTTAAAAGGATTTTATCGGAAAGCTCTCTTATAGAAAAGAGAAAGGTTTGTCTTATTATCAACGATAAGCTCAATAAGATGCTCGCTTCCTCAATGGGAAAGCTTGACAGCATTGAAACCGTTACTGAAAGTGAAATTCAGAATCTCGGTGACTCACTTCGTATGCTCATTCTTACGGACTTTATTAAAAAGGACATTATGAAGAGCGTAGGTACGGCTGATGAAATTCATACTATGGGTGCCGTGCCGGTGTTTGAAGCTTTAAGAAGAAAATGCTGTGAAAATGCAAAAATTGCTCTTCTTACGGGAACACTTGTAATTCTGCCCAATGTTGCAGTATCGTGTGCGCAGAAAATTGCAAACGAAGAAAAGGTCGGATGCATAGTAAAACCCATAGAAAATACCTCTCACAGTGAGGTTGTTTTCTCCGGCTCCAATAAGCACAAGGTGGGTATAATCACAAAGGTTTTTGCAGAAGGGTATATAAACGTGCTTGTAGGAACAAAATCCCTTTTAGGTGAAGGCTGGGATTCTCCCAATATAAACTCTCTTATCCTTGCAAGTTTTGTGGGAAGCTTTATGCTTTCAAATCAGATGCGAGGACGTGCTATCAGAATTGATAAGAAAAATCCCGAAAAGGTGTCAAACATCTGGCATCTTGTAACGGTGCTTCCCGATGAACAGAAAAGTGACTTTGAAACAATCGAGGGTGACGATTTTGACACCGTAAAGCGTCGTTTTTCCTGTTTTCAGGCACCTGCCTATAATGGAGACGTAATTGAAAGCGGAATTAAGAGAATAGACATTTTAACGCCGCCTTTTAATAAGTCAGGGATTGACAGAATAAATAATCAGATGCTCAAATATGCCTCGGAAAGAAATAGCGTTACAGCAAGATGGGATGCGGTTGTAAAAGGAAGTGCAAGACCTGAGATTTCTCAAGCTGCGGAAATTCCAGCAACTGTCTATCCGCAGAAGGCAGTATTCAGAAATAAGCTTTATGCGGTTATTCTTGCAGTAATTACGGTTCTGGGAATTGCTGTTATGGCGGCTTCCGGTGCAATCGGCGGAATTTTAGGCTTTATTATAAGTGCGGTGGCATTTGTTTTTTGTATGAAAAAGGTATCTTTCGTTGTAAAAAATTCCTCTGCCGAGAAGACTGTGACGGGACTTTCAAGAGCAGTGCTCAAAACCCTGCAGCAGCTGAAGCTTGTGGAAAATTCATCCAAGGTAAAGCTCAGTGTAAAGTTTTCTTCCGATGCAAAAAATATCTGTGTGACTCTTACGGGAGCTCCCGAAAGAGACAAAAAGGTTTTCCTCAAGGCAATAGGGGAGTTATTATCTCCCATTGACGATCCGAGATATGTTATTGTTGCCACAAAAAAGCTTTTTAATTCTCCTGTGCGTGATTATGTAAACAGCTACGCCTGCCCCTCTGCATTCGGTGTAAACAAAGAAAGTGCAGAGCTTTTCGGTAAAAACCTGAAGAGTCCTGCAGGAAATTTTGAGCTTGTATACACAAGAAGCGAAAACGGCAGAAAAATTCTTAATGAATGTAAAAAATTATCAAGGCTTACAGAAGCTAAATAAGAAGATAAATTTTTCTTCGTGTATGAATGATCTTTTTTGATTGAAATAAATAATTAAGCAGTTCTCCGATCGTGAATGGTCAGAGAACTGCTTTTTTTCTGTTAAATCAGATTTTCATAATAATTTCAGGCTTTATTCAAAGGGAAATTTCCGTGCTGACAAAGGGTGCAGCACCAAGCTCAAGGCTTCTTTCTGTGGGAAGCGAGCCTCCTGCATATATTCTGAAGGTGCCGTGAATTAGCTGTTCCTTTCCGTCCTGCGAAAACAGTGTAAAGCATCTGTCATCAAGGGTAAATGTAACCGTTTTTTCTTCATCGGGGGAGAGAGTAATTCTTTTAAATCGCACAAGGCGGAGTATGGGCTGATTTTCAAGCCCTGCACTGTCAAGATACAGCTGAATAACCTCATCACCCGCACATTTACCGATGTTTTTTACCTTTACTGAAACAGTATTTCTGTCAGCAGTCAGCTCTGAATATTCAAAGCTTGTGAAGGAAAGACCGAAGCCGAAGGGGTAAAGGGGAGTGTTCTTGTTGTACATATAGGTTCTGCCATGGCACATTTCATAATCATCAAAGGGGGGTATGTCCTTTTCAGACAAGGGGAAGCTTGCACAAAGTCGTCCCGAGGGATTTACCTTACCGTAGAGAATATCCGCCAACGCCCGTCCGCCTGCTTCTCCCGGATACCAAGCTTCAATAACAGCGGCACTGTTATGGTGCACCTCAGGGAGCGTCATGGGACTGCCCGATACCACAACCACAATAAGATTTTTGTTTACCTCACGTAAACGGCGAAGAAGCTCAGTCTGCTCCGAGGGAAGATTAAGTGAATCCTTGTCCTTGCCCTCACGCTCATATTCCGTGCCGAGTCCCACAACAGCAATGACGGCATCGGCATTTTCTGCTGCCGCACATTCTGCATCAAAGAGCTTTCCTTTGCTTTCGCAGGGCATAATCCAGCTGAGGTGAATTTCGGGCTCCTCTACGGATTTTACGTATTTTACGGAAAGGGCGTATTTTTTGCCTGCTTCAAGGTAAACCGTGGCTTTTGTACCCACAGCCTTTTTGTCAATTATAATTTCGGGATTGTTGTATGGTGTACAGCCACCGTAGCTCAGGTGCAGATAGTGATAGCCGCTGACCTCGGGACAGAGAAATCCCTCCCAGTGTATAGAATATTCCTTGGTTTCAATAAATGAGTCGGGCATACTGTTGCGCCATGCAAAGTCAACAGCCTTATCCGTACGGATTTTGCTGTTTCCGGAGAATTCTCCGTTGTTATAATATGTGCCCTGAAGACCGTGAAGCCCGTCTGGAGTACGGAGATATTCGTTTGTGATAACGGTATATTCTTCCGCTGAGCGCATTCCGGTAAAGCGGACAAAGTTTACGTTTTCACCGCCCGCGGCACGTATGCCGTCAACAGGGGAGACGGGAGTATTCTTAGGCTTGCCGCTGTAGTCACCGAACTGGCATAGATGTGCATTGTTGCCCACAACAGCCACCTTCATTTCAGGCTTAAGGGGGAGAATTCCGTCATTTTTAAGAAGAACTATTGATTCTGCTGCCGCACGGTATGAAAGCTCAGCGTGACGGGGACAGCCGACAACGGATAGGGGAATATTTCTGAAGGGGATAAGCTCATCGGGGTCAAACTGACCGAGACGGAATCTTGCAGTAAGCACCCTTTTGCATGCTTCATCAATGCGTTCCTCTGTGGTTTTGCCTTTTCTTAACTGTTCTTCGAGGAATTCCGCGTAGAAATGCTCCCAGGGACTGTAGCTCCCGCATTCAAGATCCACACCTGCATTCATTGCGGCAGAGGCGGCATCGGCAGGCTCAGAGTATTTTTTGTGGCAGTCCCACAGACGTGCTATTGCACTGCAGTCGGAAACCACATAGCCGTCAAAGCCCCATTCGTCCCTCAGAATTTTTTTAAGAAGGTAAGAGCTCTGATGGCAGGGCTCACCGTTTATAGCATTGTATGCCGCCATAACTGCGGCCGGATGTCCCTCCTCAATGGCTCTGCGGAAGGGCTCAAGATGATATTCTCTGAGTGATTTTTCACTCATTCTGGCATCACAGCTGAAACGGTTATGCTCCTCATTGTTTGCCGTGTAGTGCTTAGGCGTGGCAACTGCTTTCAGATATTTCGGATCGTTGCCTTGAATACCGCGGATGAACGCCGCTCCCATTTTTCCTGCGAGGTATGGATCTTCACCGTAGGTTTCACCTGTTCTGCCCCAACGGGGATCTCTGCAGAGATTAAGGTCGGGTGACCAGAAAGTTAGAAGTCCGTTGTATCTTCCCTCGTAAACCTCTTTTGTCACATGTGTGCCTTTACCGTGATGATGAACGGCACGGGCTTCATCGGATATCGCTTGTGCTATTTCCTCAAGAAGCACATCGTCAAAGGTAGAGCCAAGCCCTATTGCCTGTGGGAATACGGTGAATGTTCCCGGACGTACAACTCCGTGCAGAGCTTCATTTCCGTGGTTGTATTTCGGTATTCCCAGCC
The DNA here is from genome assembly GCA_045590915.1 of Acutalibacteraceae bacterium. Classification (GTDB taxonomy): domain Bacteria; phylum Bacillota; class Clostridia; order Oscillospirales; family Acutalibacteraceae; genus RUG806. The sequence continues at coordinate 10,565 of JAZNRX010000190.1, forward strand.
GCTCATTTGCAGGGGATGTTTCAATAATTACCGCAAGCTTCTCCTTCAGTGTCATTCTGCTGAGCAGATCCTCCACACGCTCTTCAACGGGAAACGAGGGATTTTTGAATTTTAACGTATTATCCATATCGTAAAATAATTTCTTTTCCGTGTAATTCTGTATGATTGCGAACGCATATCTCTGCTTTCAGTATATTTTATTTTCCGTAAAATAGCAATGCCTTTACCCATATTAATTTCTGAGTAAAAAATAAAAGGAAGACCGAAATCTTCCTTTTTAGTACTGTTTTTATCAGTCAATGCTCTTCATTGTGGGGAAGAGGAGGACGTCTCTTATTGCCTGAGAGTCGGTGAGGAGCATTACGAGACGGTCGATGCCGTAGCCGATGCCTCCTGTGGGGGGCATACCGTATTCGAGAGCTGTGAGGAAGTCCTCGTCTGTGTGGTTTGCTTCTTCATCACCCTTTGCGAAAAGCTCTTCCTGTGCGGCAAAGCGTTCTCTCTGATCAATGGGATCGTTAAGCTCGGAGTATGCATTGCACATTTCTCTGCCGTAAATGTAAAGCTCAAAGCGTTCAACAAGACCGTTTGAACCGGGCTTTTTCTTTGTAAGGGGCGAAACCTCAATGGGATGATCGCATACGAAGGTGGGCTGAATCATATTCTCTTCGCAGAATTCCTCGAAGAAAAGGTTCATAATATCGCCCTTCTTGTGATGCTTTTCGAACTCAACATGGTGTTCTTTTGCAATAGCCTGTGCTTCCTCGTCGGTTGCAACAGTGCTGAAATCAACACCTGCATATTCCTTTATGGCATCTGTCATTGTTATTCTCTTGAAGGGCTTTTCCATATCAATTACGGTACCGTTATAGCTGACAACGGCACTGCCCACAACCTTGTTTGCAAGGTAACGGAACATGCTTTCAGTAAGCTCCATCATACCCTCATAATCTGTATATGCCTGATAGAGCTCCATAAGAGTGAATTCGGGGTTATGACGGGTATCGACACCTTCATTACGGAAAACTCTGCCGATTTCATAAACTCTTTCCATGCCGCCGACAATGAGTCTCTTAAGATATAATTCAAGTGAAATACGAAGCTTTACATCTTCATCAAGAGCATTGTAGTGTGTTTCAAAGGGGCGTGCAGCCGCACCGCCTGCATTTGAAACAAGCATGGGAGTTTCAACCTCAATAAAGTCTCTGCCGTCAAGGAAGTTTCTGATTTCCTTTATAATCTGTGAACGCTTCTTGAAGGTATCCATAACCTCGGGGTTTACGATAAGGTCAAGATAACGCTGACGGTAACGGGTGTCAACATTTGTAAGACCGTGATATTTTTCGGGGAGAGGAAGAAGTGACTTGGTGAGAAGTCTGATTTCCTTGCAGTGAACGGAAATTTCACCTCTTCTTGTTCTGAAAACAAAGCCCTTAACCTCAACAATATCGCCGATATCCCATTTTTTGAATTCAGCGAAGGCTTCTTCGCCGATGTCGTCGCGTCTAACATAGACCTGCATTCTGCCGTCACGGTCATAAACATCGATAAAGTTTGCTTTGCCCATATCACGCCAAGTCTTTATTCTTCCGCAGATGCACACATCCTGATTTTCAAGCTCCTCAAAGCGCTCGTTGATTTCGGCGGAACGGATATTCTGTTCTGCCTTTGTGATTTCAAAGGGATCGCAGCCTTTTTCCTGCAATGCCGCAAGCTTTTCAAGTCTGATTTTCTTAAGCTCGTTAATGTCCTGTACGGGAGTTTCTTCCACTGGAAGATTTACATTCATTTCTTCTGACATTTCTATTCATCCTTTCGGAAAATAATACAAAAAATAATTCAGTAATTTATTATATATTAACAAATATCAAAATGCAAGTTTTTTTTATCTGAAAGCCGTAAAATGACGTCTTTTGTTGCGAATTACTCTTAAAAAGCACAAATCTGTAATCAGCATTACTGTTCAGTCATCGGAATTATCCGAAAGTGTCAGATGTAAGCTTCCGCCTGCGGTAATTTCCTCATATGTGAGAAAACCGCGGACAATTTCTTTTCCGTTCAGCTCGGCTTTTTTAATATAAGGGAAGCTGAGGGGATCCTTATCACAAAGCACCGTAAAGGTGTCTGAAACACTGCAGGAGTGATATTCCTTATTGAGTTTAACGGAAGCCTTTCTGAAAAGGGGTGTGTTCAGATAATATTCGGGCTTTGCGGGACACACCTGAGCGAAGCCTATTGCCGACAGCACATACCAGGCGGAAAGCTGTCCCACATCCTCGTTTCCGCAGAAGCCGAAGGCTCCGAGACGGTATGCTTCCTTTTGCACTCGTCTTGTCCAGTATTCAGTGCGGCGGGGAAGTCCTAAAATGCTGAAATAGTGAGTTATGTTATGGCAGGGCTCGTTTGAGTGGTTATAGTCCTCACTCCACAAGGCACCCAGCTTCGCTTTGCTGAACAGCTTTTCGAGAAGCCTTAAGGTTCTTGCTTCACCAAAAAGACGGCTCAGTCCCTTTACATCGTAAGGCACAAACCATGACTGTTGAAAAATGTTGCTTTCAACACAGCCCTCGTCATCATATCTGCCCTTTATAAGCATAAATCTGCCGTTTTTCTTTCTCGGAGCCATAAAGCCCAGCCGTTTATTGTAATTGTCCCTGTATCTTTCCGCCCGTTTTCTGAAAAAGTCTGCATCATCGGTTTTTCCGAGAAGTGCCGCGAAGCGTGATAATGCAAACGATGCCAACAGGAATTCAAGGGTATCGCTGAGTCTCTCGGGATGAAAAGCCTCATTTTTGTATTGCTCATTTTTAGGATGTACGGTTTTAAAAGGCTTGCCGAAAAGCTCGTCGGAGCATAAAACAGAAGCTTTTGCAATTTCATATGCCTTATTTACATCATAATTCCTGATGCCCTTTGTGAAGGCATCGGCAACAACAATAAGACCGGGATCTCCCACCATACAGGCGGAGTCAATACCTAAAAGCTCCCATTTCGGGAAGGATGAGTTTTTGAGCAGAGCAATACGAAGCAGTGAATTTACGGTGTCGTTTACCATATCGGGACGGATAAGTGAGAGAAGCGGAAATTCACTTCTGTAAACATCCCATCCGCTGAACATAGTGCGGTGAGTGTATGTATTATCCGTATAGGTTTTGCAGTCAACCGAAAATCTTCCGTCAACATCAGTGGAGCTTCGGGGATCTAAAAGTACGTGGTATAAGCAGGTGTAAAAGATTGTGAGGTCTGTTTCGTTAGTACCTTCAACATCAACACAGTCAAAAACATTCTGCCATAAATCACGGGCATTTTTTCTTAATACATCAAAATCAAAGCCTTCGGTTTCGGTGAAGTTTTTTCTTGCTCCGTCAATATCCGTATATGCAATTGCACATTTTAAGTATACGGGAGCTTTGCATTTTCCGAAGTAAAGACGGAGTCCCACATCTTCACCGTTGAATTCGGTAAGGCCTTCTTCCTTCAACTCTTCATTTTCAAAGAAACGCATTTCTTTTGCGTCTTCGGATAATTCTAAAACGAAGCTGAGATTATATGAAATTTTTCCGTCACCTCTGCCGAAGCCGCCTCCCTTGGGGGTGCAGAAAACGGTTCCTTCAATTTTTCTGTTGTTCAGTATTCTTATTTCCTGAAAATCTGCCTTGCCGCCTATTCTTCTGCTGAAATTCAGTATCAGTCCCGCATTCTCGTTGTCGGGATATGTAATTTTCATAATTCCGGTGTGCGGAGCAGCGGTACACTCTGTGAGAACGGAATACCTTTCAAGAAAAACCGAATAATATCCCGCCTCGGTTTTTTCACTGTTGTGAGAAAATTCAGATTTCCAGCCTTTGGTGCCTTTGGTGAAGGGAACCTCACGGTTTGAGCCCGAGCGAAGGTCGGTTTCTCCCGTTATTGGCATAACCTGAATGTTTCCCATATCTCCGTACCAGCCGATTCCGCTCATATGGTTGAAGGAAAATCCCTCTATAGTATCCATACAATAGTTATATCCCGTACCGTTGTCACCGCCTGTTACTGTATCGGGGGATAGCTGCACCATACCGCCGGGAGTGCATGCACCCGGATGGGTTTTTCCGCCGCCATGGGATTTTTTATCGTTTACCTCGCCCACAGTTCCGATTATCGTATTAACATATTTCCATTTTTCCATAAAATCACCGCCTAAAAAATTATAATTTATTGTAACAAAAAAAATCTTCTATTGCAAGGATAATAGCAATACCTTCTGTTATATACAAAAGAGGCTGTGTCAACATCTGCATGTGATGTTCTGACACAGCCTCTCGGTTGTTATATATTGTTTACCACACCTGTAAAGAGAGGTAAATTACCCTTAGAAATTACGAAAACAAAAGGTCTGTTGAGCACAAAATCTATTATTTCTTCAGGGGGCATAGGAGAACCGCAACCGGGGATTTCTATATATGTTGCCGCCTTTACGCCTTTTTCGTCGATTTCAACTCTTGCAGACTGATTAACGGCTGAAACGAACACCGGTGAATCAGAGGTGATTGCCGTAAAATCTGAGCTTTCCATGTCAAAGACTTTGGTTACGCCCATTTTACCGAGTCCGTCTTTTAAGTTTACTGTGGAAGAAACGTCAAACTTAGGTACAGAAAGATTGACCTTCATATACTTTTTGTTTTGCCAGCCATCTTCGCCATCTCCCAAAGAAATCATTTCTCCGTAAGCACCGCCACTTAACACATCGGCAGTTGTTTTTTCTTCATCGGGGAGAATAAACCACATTGTGCTTCCGTTTTTAAGGCTTAAAGCTACTGCACTGAAATCTCTATGCCAATAATAATTCATCTGACAGAGCTTTTTGTTCATATATGTAACATTGGTATCACCGTTAACACCGTGAAAAATATCGTTAGTATTGTTTTTACTGTTAAACTCATCACTCCATTTAGCTTGGTAGAAGAGTGTTGAATAGAGAGCAAGAATTGTGTCAGGAGATAAGTCTATTTTATCGGTTCTGTCTTTTAACATTCCGCCGGTATTTTCATTAAGCCAATTACCTATTGATTTGTTTGCACTTTTGCTGCCGAGGTCAGTTTGATACACAGAAGCATAATAGTGGTATGCAAGGTTGTTCATGGTATCCTGATTGTAATCAAGTCCATTTTCAAGCCACAGAGAATTTGCCAATGTGCATATCTCATTTCCGTCATCCTCATAAACAGATTCCCAAACTGCACTGACCTGACTTCTGAGTGTTTCAATATCGCTTACACCGAACAAATCTAAAATTTCCTTACGGCTGTCACCGTCTGTTATTTCGGCAAGCATAGAAAGCCCGATATATGCATTTATAGGTGACCATAAAGCATTTTCATTGTTCTGTGAAGAGAGGAATTCTGCAGATGCTTCTGTGAAAAACTGTGACAAGGAAACAGCTGCATTTCCTCTTACAGTTCTTCTGTTATTTAACGCTTCTTCCCATATTGCCACATCTGCCATATAGCTTTCTCTGTCCTTATAATCATCAAGGTCGGGATGCTCCAAAATACGTGCATCACCGGGGAGTGCAACGGCTTTTGCTGTAATTACAGGTGTATTGAAGAAAGAACTGATGCAAATCACAACTGCTAAAACAGCGGCAACTGCACCTATCCAATAAGGTCTTTTTTTTATTTTTTTCGGAGCTTTTTCGGCTTCCGTTACAAAGCTCTCGTCTATTTTATCGAGAACTTCCAATACGTGCTTACGCTTCATAGTAATAACCCTCCTTAATAAGATATTCTTTTAATTTTGCTCTGATGCGGTGAAGCTTTACCGAAACAGCACCGCTTTTCATATTGACGGATTTTGCTATGTCCTCAACTGCATCTCCGTACCAATACCGACGAATAAAAATATATCTGTCTATATCAGTATTTTGTTCTAAAAAGCAGTTTACGGAGTCAGCAATTTCCTGGATAATAACAGCTTCTTCAGGGCTAACATCATTATCGGGCAAACAAGCACCAAGCTCGTCCAATGACAGTGCATATCTGTTGTTCCGTTTTTCTGCCGAAAGATATTCCAGTCTTTTGAGTGCCATATTTCTTCCCGTGCGGTATACATAAGGAGCCAAAGGATTTGGTTCTTTTGGCGGTATTGCATTCCAGATGGCAAGATATGTATCATTTGTTGTTTCTTGGGCATCGTGATGATTTGCGAGAATGTTCAATGCGATTTTGTATAAGGTGTTACCGAAACGTGCAATCAAAGCCTGAAGTGCATCTTCGGTTCTCCTGAATAAAAGCTCTATTATCTGTTTATCATCCATCTGAAAAACCTCCTCTCACTTATATAAACCGATTTTTTATTCCCATCTTACATAAAGTTTAATATTATTTTTTGCTGAACACAATATTTTTCTTTGAATACTTGAATTGAATTTTTTGTTTGTTTCTTAGTTTTGAAAACATTGTGTGTTTGTGTGTTGCTTCTTTGCGGATGTGATAATTTCGGAATTGTTGAATTTTTGAAGAGCATATGATAATATTTTAGCAAGACAGAAAATACTTACATCGAATTTTGCAAATTTGATGATGTGTTCCATTGCCTTCAGTTGTTTTTTCTGTCCGAAAGTAAAAAAAGCATATAAAATTGTAAAACTGAGGATATCGGAGGATATAAAATGAAAATTCTTGATAACAGCGATAAACACTTATTACCCATTTTACCGGAGATCGTTTCAAAAGAATTAGGAAAGAATGCCGATAACTTTAAGTTTATCGGCGGCGGCAGTTTTGGCAGAGTTTACAAGGCTGTGCTTTCCGACGGACAAGCTATTGCGATAAAAGCTTACAGAGTGCAGGGCTCACAATACGAAGAAGCAAGACAGCTTAAGCTTCTGTCAGAGAATACAAGTGTAAATATGCCTGAGGTGCTTTTTACCTATGAGGATGAAGCTACAGCAATTTTAGCTATGGGCTTTTGCTCCGGACAGAATGTGTTGAATCCGATGTTCTTGCTTAAAAGCAAAGAACAGAAACAGAAATTCGCGAATGATGTTATTTCAGGTATGCTTCAATGGCACAGTGTCACAAATGATAAATTCGGGGACTTGGAAAATCCTGTTTATGACAGCTGGTACGAATACTACAAAAAAGAAAAGCAGGAGCCGTGGCTCACTGCTTTGAAGGAATTGTCAGAAAGTGGAAAATTCAGTAAGAAAAAGTTACAACTTCTTATAGAAGCAACCGAGCTTTTCAACAAATTGCCCGAAGAAAATACAAAGCCTGTTCTTATTCACGCAGATCTTAATATAATGAACATAATGGCAGATTCCAAAACTTTGGAGCTCACTGCATTTATAGATCCCTGCGGAAGCATCTGGGCGGACAAGGAATATGATTTATTCCAGCTCCGTAATATGTGGGGCGATGCTTACGGGCTTTATAAATCATATAAAAGGAACTGTGATGTGTCGGAGTTTATTGATTTCAGAGTTTCTTATTACGCTTCAATGCACGAAGCGGCAATGAGACTTAAAGGCGGTCTTATAATGCCGTTGTGGGAAGATTTAAACAATGCACGCTTGAAGAAAGAAATGAAAAAGCTGAAAGCAAAAGATGTAAATTAATTGTGATGCTGTACATGCTCAGTATACTATTTGATTTCATATTCAACAGAATTTATAACTAAACATTTATCATCTTTCCAACGAATATGCATACATTCATATTCTCTCCATTCGCCCAAATATACTCTTTGAGGCTTATCCTTAAGTCTGAATATAAAAGTATCTATTCCCCGTTTCTCATACACATTAACGAGAGTATCCCCACCAAATGCGCCTTGATCGCTGTCAATAATCTGTGCATAAAAATTACCGTTTGGTGACTCTATGTTTTTGATAACCGTATTCTGTCCTATAGTTCCGAATGTCAGCATAATAAAAGAAAAGTAGATAACAAATGCAGTCATTAGTGCAAATAAAACAGAAATAATTATTTTGCCGAATTTTGATGCGATGTTTCTCATCGTTATGAAAAAACAGCACACAGCAGAAGCAATCATGCAGATTGCAACGGGCAACTCTCCGCTTTCAAAGATATAAATAACAGCATTCATAAAAGACAAAAGGAAAAGAATGCAGGACAAAATTATTATGCCTTTATTGATGATATTATCCTTTGATATAATACTGAAAATCAATGCAGATACAGATATAACTGCAATAATAACAGAAGCCGCTAAAACATTTGTCAGTTCAAATGTATATCCAAAGCAAGCACTCACTAAAGCACCTACAGGATAAAGTATCATCAAAGCAAACAGCAAGCACAGTAAAACCGATATTACTTTTCTCATTATGTCACCTCAGTCTTTCCCTAACATTCCAGCATATTTATTTGATAAAGCTTTAGATAACACACAAAATACCGATGTCAGCAGAATACCGATTCCGCCAAGGAATAAAACACCCTGCATAACATCAAAAAATCCACCGTCTGAAAAAAGCTCAGAAAGATTTATTTCATAGTGAAAACAAGACCATACATATGCGGACAATGTAATACCAAGTGTAATCAGAAAAGAACAAATTGAAAAAGCTTTTCTGCTCTTATAGATTCTGACAAAGTACCAATTTGTCAACGAAAGCATAAAACCGGTTGCCGGCACAACTAAATTTATGGCAAACAAACCATTTCTCAAATCATCATAAGCAGTAGCCGATTCACAAGCAACTCCGATTGTTATCAAGCCAAATGAAACAAACAATAAAACTGACTGCAAAACAGAAGCTTTCCAATCATTGATTTTACTGAATGTTTTCGGAGCTTCTGATGTGGCAATAATATCAGTCGGTTCTTTCATTGTCTCGAAAAGTATTTTGCATTCAGAACATTCTTTGAGGTGTTCTTTAACAGCTTTTTCACTTTCCTTGCTGGAACATCCGTCAATATATAAGGGTATCAGGTCTTTTATAATCTCACAGTTCATATTTTTGCCTCATGCTTTCCGATAATTTTTGTTTGGCACGGTAAAATGTGACCCGTGCCCAACTTTCGCTTTTACCAAAAGTTAAGCTTATATCCTTCAAAGAAAAACCACCAAAAACAGAAAGCATAAACACTTCCTTGTAAGGCTCTTCCAATTCATGCAAGCACAATAAAGCTTTTTGTGAAAGCTCTTTTTGCAGAAAAGCTGATTCCGCATCTTTTTCATTGCTGACTGTTTCAAGGTTGTATATTGAAGTACATCTTTTGTTTTCATTATACCAAGCATAATAGGTATTTTGAGCAATTTTACATAGCCAAGTCGATGAACTTTCTTTATTCCGAAGAGAAGAATAATTCATATATGCACGAAAAAAGGTTTCCTGAGTAAGCTCCTCACTGAGTGATACATTTCTCGTCATTTTCAGTAAATATTTAAAAATAAATTCTCTATTGTCCTTGAAAAGCTTTTCAAATTCAGTCACATTTTCACCGTCCTTTCAATTATAAGATTAGAAAAACGCAAAAACGTTACAACAATTATACCATATTTTTTATTGTATAGCAAAAAATATAAAATGCCGAAAACCTTTGTAAAATAAAGGTTTAGCTGAATTCAAACCCGCAGAAAACAAAATTGTAATTGTCCGTTTGAGCAAAGCGCAACATCATTGGGCGCAAGCCCACATCGTTGATGCGAAGCATCTCATCATTTGTGCAAAGCACAACATCGCTCATTTGTGTCCGCAAGCGGACAATGATGTATTCACTGCGTTCATAACGATGTTGACCTTCGGTCAAACGATGTTGTGCCCTGACGGACTGGAACACAAAAAATAAAGACCATCAAACGATGGTCTTTATTTTTTGGCTCGTAGCACCGAAAAAGATATCACACTTGAAACCAATCGATAAATTGGAATAAGCAGGTTTTTTGATATTCTTACCGAAAACAAGTTCTAATTATCAAAAGGGCGGCGGGGATAAACCTCGCCGCCCTGTTTGGGAAAGTCGGAGGCCAAGCG
>JAZNRX010000191.1:0-2973 GCA_045590915.1 Acutalibacteraceae bacterium
TATAACAAGAAACACCTACAGCCCCCAAGATTGGGGGTAGAGGGTTGATAAATCGTAAGATTTTTTCTTACTCTACCAACCCGTACTTGACCTTAATTCTGTCCATTTTTTCAAGCATGGGCTCGGCGGCGAGCATTATGAAGAGTGCTGTGCCGAAGCCGTGCACCAGATCCATTGGCAGACCGCTTATATAGTAAGCCGCAAGCATTTTCAAGGTTACGGACTGTGAGGACACCATAAACGCGGCAGCCGGATTCATAATACCTCCGTAAATTATAACTGCCGTAAAGGCACCGAATACTGCAAGTGAAGCTCTGCTTCTGCGAAGCCATCCCTTTTTGAAAAGCACACCTGCAAGAAAGCCGATTATGCCCATGCTGAACATCTGCCACGGTGTCCACGGCCCCTGTGAAAAGAGCATATTTGACAGGAGCATAGTCACGGCACCCACAAGAAATCCCGCTTCACCGCCAAAGGCTACACCGGCAATTATTGTCAGTGCAAGCACGGGCTTGAACTGGGGAAGCATAAAGAAAAGACTTCTGCCTGCAATGCCTATTGCACAAAGAACCGCTATTGTTACAAGCTCTCTTGCCTTGGGTTTTCTGCCCTCAAAGATAAGAACAAAGGGCAGCATACACTCTAAAAGCACAAGTAAAGCTACAATGTTATACTGACGGTCATCAAGATAGAATATTCCCGCAAAAATCGTCAGCGGTATGAACAGCAGTATTGTAACGGAAGCCGCTATTGTCCGCTTGCTCAGGCTTCGTTTTTCTTTAGGTGTCTGAACCTCAATCGGCGGTTCACTTCGTCTGCCTATGGCAAACAGGAACAAGGACAAGGCAACGAATAGCACACCGTATAAGGTTAATTGCTGTTTTCCCTCGGTGCTTATTCCCGATGCGTTTATGAGAGCAGATAAATCAGATATTCCGGTTGCATATAAGAACACACCGAAGGCTGTAAGTCCCGAGACTGCCGCAAGCAGCTTTCTCCATAATTTAAGCGGCTCGGGCTTGAAGGCAGTGCTTCTTGGGGTTGGCTTCGGCAGTGGTAAAATCTCCTTTTCATCTTCCTCACGGCTGATTTCACCGCCGCAGGAAAGAATAATGTCATTTACCGTAACGGCTTCGGGAATAAGATGTCTTGCCATACGGTTAGGGGAGGTTGTGTAAAAGCTGTTGCCTGAAAAAAATTCACGGGGAGTACCTTCTGCCACAAGCTTTCCGTCAAAAAACATACCGCAGATGTGAGTATATTCAGCACAGAACTCTACATCATGGCTTACCATAAGCACGGAAATGCCCTGAGATGTAAGCTTTTTGATTATATTTGCAAAGGTTACCTTGAATTCTGCATCAAGTCCCTTGGTTGGCTCGTCCAAAAGCAGAATATCGGGTGCAGTGAGAAGCACCTTTGCAAGAGCCGTTCTTTGCTGTTCACCGCCCGAAATATCATACGGATGTCGGTCTAAAAGTCGGGAAAGTCCGCAAAGTGTAACCACACGGGCAAGTTGCTCTTCCTTTTCCTGCTTTGAAATTTTTACAGAGCTTAAAGCCTCCAGTAAATCCTCTCTTACTGTCTTTTTTACAAAAAGCGTCTGAGGGTTCTGATGCAGAAGTGCAACCCTGCCGCCCAGTGTAACACTGCCCCTGTATGCCTTGCGAAGTCCCGATATTACTTTCAGTGCAGTTGTTTTACCTGCACCGTTGCCGCCGAGAACGGAATAGAATTCACCCTTGTGCAGTGTCAGTGAAAAGCCCTTTACAACATCGGGCAGGTCTTTTTCATATCTGAACCACAGCTCGTCACATTGCAAAGTGATTTCATCACTGTATGTATGCGGTGTCTGTTCATCCGGCGGTAAAAGCTTCTTTTTCCTGTTGAATTCCGACAGAAACTCACTGCCCTCACGGACTGTCAGAGGGCAAGGTAAATCTGTTTTTGTTCCTGCCCACACTCTCATAGCCGCAGGCATTGCAAGAAACATACCGCTGTCCCTGTCACGAAGATGAAGCCCTACCTTTTGAGGTGCATCGTCACAGATGATTTTGCCGTTTTCCATTACGATTGCCCTTGAAGCAAAGGGGAATGCCTCTTCAAGTCTGTGCTCGGTCAGAATGATTGTAATTCCCAGCTCGCGATTTATCTTTCCCAAAAGAGCCAGAAAATCAGAAGCGGCAATAGGATCAAGCTGTGCCGTGGGTTCGTCGAGAATAAGCACCTCGGGATTCATGCACATAACGGAAGCAAGGCTTAAAAGCTGCTTCTGACCGCCCGAAAGCTCCGTTACATTTTTGTAAAACCAATTTTCTATGCCGAAAAAAGCGGCAACCTCTGCCACACGCCGACGGATAGTGGGTGTATCAAGACCGAGACTTTCAAGGCCGAAGGCAAGCTCATGCCACACCTTATCCGTCACGACCTGATTTTCGGGGGATTGCTGAACAAAGCCGATTTCCCGAGCCTGAGTTCGTTCATCGGTATCGCAAAGAAGCTTATCCTTGTAAAAAATTTCTCCCTTTGCTCTTCCGTGAGGAGTGAGGCAGGTTTTAAGATGGCGGAGAAGAGTTGACTTTCCGCAGCCTGACGGACCGCAGAGAACAAGAAATTCGCCCTGCGAAATATGGAAGGAGATATTACAAAGTGCATCGTTTTCTGTTTCCGGATAAGCAAAGCTTAAATTTCTGAAACTAAAGCTTCCCATTGTTTCTCCTCCTTATAATTCAGAATAACGGGTGTTATTGAAAGCGCGGTAAATATACAGAAAAAGGGTATGGTAGTCATATCAAAGGCTGCATAACGTATATCGGGAAAATATCTGAAGGCGAAAGCAGAAAGTATTGACCCTGCAACAAGAAACAAGCCGCAAAAAGAAAACCATATAAGTACATACTTATCTGTTTCCTGAAAGGTATAAATTGAAAAAGCCGTTCTGCCCCGAAGTCCGTAGCCACGGCTTTTCATGCT
>JAZNRX010000192.1:0-11106 GCA_045590915.1 Acutalibacteraceae bacterium
CGATCCGACTTGTGAGATACATCTGCCAGGGAAGAATTGTTGCGACGTCTGCCCAAGGGGATGAACCGCGGTGGTCATCATATTTTGTAGGCACAAAGGAGGGGATTGAGCCTGATTTTTTCTGCATTGCACGAAGATCGCCCATCCACTTTCTGAAGAATTTTTCAACATTGTAGTTATATGATGCAACCTTGCAGAATACCTGTGCATCGCCTGTCCAGCCAAGTCTTTCGTCTCTCTGGGGGCAGTCTGTGGGCACATCAAGGAAGTTACCCTTCTGTCCCCATACTATATTGTGGAAAAGCTGATTTATCATACTGTCGGAGCAGTTTATAAAGCCGGTTCTTTTCATATCGGAATGAACGACTATTGCAATAAATTCGTCTGCACTGTCCACAGTCATTCCTTCAACCTGAATGTAACGGAAGCCGTAGAAGGTGTAAACGGGCTTTATGAGACGGGTTTTTCCGTCGGAAACGATTTTTAATTCCTGTTTTGCACTTCTCAAGTTGTCAAGGTAAACATTGTTGTCCTTGGTCAGCTTTTCAAAATGGCGTACGGTTACGGTATCACCCTTATTCCCTTTGAAATAGAAGGAAATATAGCCAGTCAGCTCCTGTCCGAAGTCAATAACCGTGTCACCCTCGGGTGTGATGATAAGCTCTTTGCCTCGGATTGTTTCCTGCTCTGTTATGAATTCACCCTCCTGAGAAATGAGAGTGTCCTTTGTATAAGGAATAACAGCAACGGGAATTTCCTTTCCGCTTTTAAATGTATAGTCAACGGTTTCTCCGTTATACATATGGTTATAGCGTACCTTGTTTTCCTTTGATGTCCAGCTTCCGTCTGTATAAATGTTTATTTCCTCACCGTTTTCATAGGTGAGCTTAAGTGCGGCTATGACAGCTACAGTGTCGTGATTGATTATCTTTGAGCTTAAATCATACCACTTGTGAAAACGCCAGCCGATGCCCACACCTACGGTGATTGTATTTTCCTTCGCAATAAGGGAAGTGACATCATAGGTCTGATATTGAATTCTCTTGTTATAATCCGTCCAACCGGGATTGAGAACGCTTTCGGTGACCTTTTTGCCGTTTATTTCGGCATTATAGACACCAAGTGCTGATATCTGAAGTTGAGCCTTGACGGGAAATGGCTTTGCGGTAAAGCTGCGGCTGAAATCAATTACAGCATCCTTTCTCTGTCTTGCGGCTTTGATCCATGATGCATTGAATATATTGTCCATAAGAAAATCTCCTTTATGATAAATCCGCAAATAAGGCGGATATTTTTTTGTTGAGGGCCTTGTTTTCCGGCTTTTCAAGTTCGGGATCGGCTTCAAGAATTTTTAATGCTTCCTCTCTTGCGGCATAAAGTATTCTCGAATCCGTCATCAGAGAGGCTATTTTCATTGTGGGAAGACCGCTTTGCCGTGAGCCGAAAAAGTCACCGGGTCCGCGAAGCTTTAAATCCTCCTCTGCAATCAGAAAGCCGTCGTTTGTACTGCAAAGCACTGAAAGCCTGTCCGTTGCGGTTTCACCCTTTGAGTCGCTGACAAGTATGCAGTGGGATTGGGTGTCACCTCTGCCCACACGGCCTCTTAGCTGATGAAGCTGTGAAAGACCGAAGCATTCCGCATTTTCAATTACAATGATATTTGCATTGGGTACATCAATGCCCACTTCAATGACAACGGTGCATATAAGCACGTCAATTTCACCGTTTTTGAAGGCGAGCATCATTTCGTCCTTTTGCTTCGGCTTCATTTTGCCGTGAAGAAGTCCCAGCCTCAGCTTACTGAATACTGTTTTTCTGAGAAGCTCATAATATTCTTCGGCGGATTTTCTGTCGGCTTCAATTTCCTCGTTTTCCTCAACCATGGGACAGACGATATAGCACTGATGCCCTTTGTTTACCTCTTTTTTGATAAAAGAGTACATTCTTTCGTGATAATGAGAGGGAATTCTGACCGTCTTGATTTCTTTTCTGCCCTTTGGCTTTTCGTCAAGGACGGAAATTGAAAGGTCACCGTAGATGATAAGGGACAGTGTTCTCGGAATGGGGGTGGCACTCATAACGAGAACATGAGGGGCGGCTCCTTTGTCTCTCAGGGCACTTCTCTGATTTACGCCGAAGCGGTGTTGCTCGTCGGTTATAACAAGAGCCGCATTGTTAAAGACCGTGTCGCCGGTGATGACCGCGTGGGTTCCGATGACAATATGGGCTTGTCCCGATTTTATCTGCTCTTTTATAATTTTCTTGTTTTTTGCGGTGGTGCTTCCCGTGAGAAGCACTATGCTTATATCTGTATTCTCAAGGAACTTGAGGAAGGTTTCATAGTGTTGACGGGCAAGAACCTCCGTGGGAGCCATAAGCACACACTGATAGCCGTTTTTTACAACACTGTACATCAGTGCCGCCGCCACTGCGGTTTTTCCCGAGCCCACATCCCCCTGTAAAAGCCTTCTCATAGGAGAGAGCATTTTCATATCCTGTGCACATTCCTTTATTGCACGCTTCTGTGCATTGGTGGGGGAGAAGGGAAGCATTTTTATAAATTCGTCGGTATAGTCTTCCTTTATCACCGAAGAGGTTATTTCATCACTTTTTCTGCCGTGGGATAAAATGCCTAACTGCAGAATAAGAAGCTCCTCATATATAAGTCTTCTTCTTGCCGATTTTATATCGTTTTCATTTTTCGGGAAATGTATTTCCCAAAGGGAAGACCTAAGTCCCGAAAGCTTATATTTCATAATCTGGGGTGCAGGAAGCGTTTCCTCAAGCTTGTCCGAAAATGCCTCAAGGGCGGTTTTTACGGCTTTGCTGATTGCCTTTGAATTGAGTGCGGAATTCTGCTTGTAAACCGCGTGAAGCCTTTCTCCCGTGACTGCCCTTTCATACCTCGGAGAAAGCATTTCCTTCCCGCCGAAATCGTTTTCCCTGATTTTCCCGAAGAATATGAATTCCTCATTTTCTTTAAGATCATTTACAACATACTGATTGTTAAAAAAAGTCAGATTTATTATGCCCGCACCGTCTGTGGCACAGGTTCGGTACATAATTTTACCGTTACGGCTTCTTATGGGTGCAGGTCTTGTTATTATTACCGCCTTGATTGCAACAGTCTCGTTTTCGGGAGCCTGCAGGATGCTTACCGTATTCTGCCAGTCCTCATAGGCTCTGGGAAAAAAGAAAAGCAAGTCCTCAACCGTCGCAATTCCCAGTCTTCTGAATGCGGCGGCTTTCTTTTCACCTATTCCCTTGAGAAAGCGTATATCTGTTTTCAGAATATCATTCATAGATTTTTCCTTTTGTGTTGAATATTATTCTGCCGTCGGGCGAACCTTATGATAAAAGGAGGAGTTTTTTGTGTTTGAAACTAAAATGGAAGCACGGCTTGCTATGGGCAATAAATATTTTGTGCTGTTTATGAGGGAAGCACTGTCGTTTTTTTATATGCTGTCCTTTTTCTTCCTGCTGATTGTGCCTGTGATGAGTATATTTTATTCTCCCGCGGAAATCTTCGGGGATGTTGACATCAGGCTGTTTTATATTGCAGACGGAGTTTTTATCGGAAGCTCCTTGTTATTTGCACTTTTTTCTTACGGTGAGAGACTCCATTTTTGTGCAACCGTCTGCTCGGCACTGAATAAAAATTCGGCAAAAGCGGGAAGCCTTCGTAATTTCGGGACAGTAATCCGTTTTTTTATGTGCCGTATTCTTATTTCGGTAAAAAAGCTTTGTAACACAATGCTGTTTTTCTCACCGTTTTTCGTCATATCGGCAATAACCCTTTCGGGACTTGTTGTGAATGAAAATATAATAAAGAGTGTTTTTATTACTCTAATAATCCTGTCTGCAGCTTTGTTTGTTCTCGGTGCGGTTTTTTCCGTTACCGTAAACGGCAGATATTTTCTTTGCGACTATCTTTTCTGGCTCAATCCCCGAATGCCCGTGAGAAGTCTCATAAAGACATCAGCCGATTTCACAAAAGGAAGGCTGATATCAATAGCCTGTCATTCCGCAGTTCTTTTTCCGTGGAAAATCCTCAGACTCTTCCCCCCTGCAACACCCTTCGCCTCCGTCTACACCAAAGCTTGTGATTTGTGTAAATCTAAACAACTATATCATAATTTAGCAACCTCAGACTGCTAAATTATGATAATTCGGAATTCGGAGAAAATCCTACGCAAACGCAATCAAGCTTCAGCAATGTGCCTAAGTCACGAGCGTATAGCGCGAAGCGTCTTCCTTCACATTTTCCGAAGGAAAATATATCACTCATTCCGGAGGCATGAATATCACAGCCCGAAGGGCAGTATCACTTCTGAGAAGCAGAAACATCACTGCATAATTCAGCACTGGCGAATTATGCTTTCAGTGCGTTTTGCAGGTTTTTGCCGAGAATTCCGTCCTTGGCTTCTTCGGGTATGTCAAGATTTTCAATTCTTTCTATTGCGGCTTTTACATATTCCGCTTTGTTGTATGGAAAATCGAGACCGAAGATGCTTCTTGTGTTTCCGGTCTGGTAAATAAGGGTGCGAAGCTCCTCGTCGGTTATTGACCAGGCTCCCGGAAGTCCGTTTTCTCCCATGGCTATACTTGTCCAGCCGGCATATACTGTGTCGTGGTCTGCATTTCTTTTGGCATTACACATAACACACAGTGCATCGCGGAAAAAGTGATAGCCGCCGATATGCTCCATAGAAAAACGAAGCTCGGGATAATGCCATGCAACCTCATCGAAAAGAAGTACATTATAATCTGAAATTCTGTGCCAGTGAAGTCCCGTGTGGAAGGAGAGAAAAAGCTCCTCCTTCTGAGCCTTTTCGTAAACCCGTCTTATCTTATCGGACATAATGTGGACCTCCTGTGCGGCGGGATGTATTTTTATTCCCTTGAAGCCGTAGGAAATCATTTTGTCCATCTGATATTCTATATCGTCTCTGTCAAAATCAACCGTGCCGAAGCCGATAAGCGCATTATCGTTTTTGATTTCGGAATAAAGCCAGTCCAGACTGTCACCCGGAAGACCGGCTCTTTCATATTGGTCGCGGAAGCATGTGAAGCATACCGCCTTTTCAATGCCGCATTCCGACATAAGCTCCTTAAGCTCCTGTACGGTGGCACCTGCCTTTGATTTTTCGGGGAATACGTGAGCGTGATTTGCCCAGATGTTATTTCTCATAAGAACACCTTCCTTTAGCTGTGTTTTTTTTCACAAATTATATCAGCTTAAAACCTGAGTATTTCAATGCTGTCACATTCATTTCCTGCGGAAACCTCAATGACATTTATATCCTTTTTCAGCTTCAGAAGTCTGAATATATAAAGACCTTCCGTGATTTTTTCCGCCTTATATTTCTTCTGCTTGCCGTTGACAAGAATTCTGAGATTTGTGCAGTTTGTGATGCATTTTATGTCAATGTATTTTTCATATGTGTCATATTGGGGAAGCTCGCAGATTTTTATAAAGTCCTTTATGGAGAACTGTGACTTATAGTACCAGAAAATATCATAAATTTCCTGTCTGTCACCGCTCATAAGACCTCTTTTTGAATTAAGGGCTCTGCCGTCACTCAAAGCACCGCCGAAATATGCAATAACACCGCGAAGCTTACAGCAGGAATTCCAGAGACGGATGTGCCAGTCACTCAGCTCCTCGGGAGTGAGGTTTGCCTTGTCGGGATTTTCGGGAAGCACACCGAAGAATTTATCGGGATTTGAATTGAGTATTTCGGTAAATCTGCCCGTAAGGTTTAACAGTGACTCCGGATCGGTTTTACAGGGAACGGAAAGTAAAACCGTTTTTGCCTCATCGGGAATATGCTCTGCCGCTTTTTCGGGCTCCAGTTTTATTACGGGAAGAACACAGGGAGAGTATTCCTTAATGATGTCTGAAAGCTCACTGAAAAGCTCCTTGTCGTCGGTATCAATTACAACTGCGCAAAGTGAGGGGTGATTTCCGTAAAGAATAAGAAAATCACGAAGATTATTCTTCGTTTCAGCCTTGTCATCTGAAACGGGCAGCTCATACCAGAAAAGAAGTCCTTCCTTGTCGCAGACGGAAAGAAGATTTGTTTTTGACGGAAGAACACCGCTCAGAAGTATATTTGCATCAAGTAGCTTAAGGTTATTTACATCGGTTTTTACTGCAGAGCAGTCTGTGAGCTTTACACCGTTAAGAGGGAGCTTGAAGCCGTTGAGATATAAAAAGCCGTCATTTTTAAGAGTGATTTCCCGAAAACCGAAGGGAAGCTCAATTTCATCAAGGCACTGTGAATCTCTGAGAAGCTTGGCATTGAGACGGTATACATAGGGACCTATCTGACCGTCCCATAATTCAGGTATTGTAAATTCAATCTCCGTATCCGGCTTTGTGGGCTTTGCGGTTTTTGTGATTATTGCTTCTCCTCTTGAATTGAGGACGGTGTAGGATACAATGTCATAGTTGTTAGGCCTTATAATATCGGCATTTATATTGAGCTTCGCATTGTGTGAAAAAAGCTCGGTTGTAAGCCGCAGAGCCTTCTGAATTTCGGTTTTGTTGAAATGAGAACTGTCACAGCACAGAAGTGACACGCCCGCGAAGGAGAACATTCCGTCAACACGGGCTTTCGGTGTGACATGTACCTTGATTTCATATGTCTGTCCTGCATTTACTTCAAGTGCAAGAAGCACTCTGAAGAAATAGGGAGAGGCTTTTTTTGAAGCTGTCTCCTTGCCGTCAAAATAAACCTCGCAGTCGCCTGACAGCTGTGAGAATTCCATATATAATGCCTTTGTGTCATGCTCGTCCTTGGCAGTCCATCGGGCACAGAAGGTGCCGGAGGGCATAGAGACGGCTTCATGGAAAAAAGGAAGCTTTATTTTTGATGAACGGGGATTTTCATTGTTTTCCGAGATGTCGGGAGTGAAGCTCCAGAGTGAATTGAATTCTATAGTATTTTTCATAAATTACACCTTCAAATCGATTATAAGTTCCACGGGGCAGTGGTCTGAGCCGAGAATTTCCTGATGGATACAAGCATCAAGAAGCTTTTCATTGAGGGAACGGGAGGTTATGAAATAGTCAATTCTCCACCCCGCATTGTTTTTTCTTGCATTATAGCGGTATGACCACCACGAATATTCGCCTTCCTTGTCGGGATTGAAAAATCTGAAGGTATCCGTAAAGCCGGAGTCGAGAAGAGTGTTGAATTTGCCTCTTTCCTCATCCGTAAAGCCTGCTTTTCCGCGGTTGGATTTCGGATTTTTAAGGTCTATTTCTCTGTGAGCAACATTCAGGTCTCCGCAGAAGATAACGGGAGCGGTTTCTTCCAGCTTCTTTATATAAGCGAGAAATTCATCCTCCCACATTTCTCTGTAGGAAAGCCGTGACAGATCTTCCTTTGCATTGGGAGTGTAAACCGTAACCACATGGAAATCGGGATAGGTCAGTGTGATTACTCTGCCCTCCTCGTCAAAGCCCTCCTTGCCTATGCCGTAGGTCACAGCAGAGGGAGTGTGTTTTGTAAATATGCAGGTGCCGGAATAACCCTTCTTCTCGGCATAATTCCAATAGCTTTCATATCCCTCGAATTGAAGATCAATCTGCCCCTGCTGGAGCTTTGTTTCCTGCAAGCAGAAAAAATCCGCATCAAGACGGGCGAAGACCTCTGTGAAAATGCCCTTATTGTTGACGGCACGAAGACCGTTTACGTTCCATGATATGAGTTTCATCGTGATATTCTCTCCGTATTTAAAGTTAATTTAATTATAGCATAATAAAATAGGAATATCAATAATTTTGATTTTTATAAAGGTTAATTTTAACTATTGAAAGTAAAGCATTGTTATGCTATAATTTTTTGGTGTTGCAAAAAAATGCATATAAAATTAAGACGAAGGGATGGCAGGATTATGAACGGCAGTACGGGCTTTTTCGGTTCAATTTATGAGCTTATTGCGGCATTCGGCAGTGCTTACGGACGGACTGTTGAAATGTTCCTCAATTCTGTTTTCGGCCGTCCTGCCCGTTTTGTGTTTACCGGTGTAAGAAAATTTGTACGGCTTCTTTTCAGAGGAATTGTAATATTTTTCTCTCCGTCAGCCTGTAATTCTTCCTATTGGGCGGATGATGTCACAAGGGCTTCAAAAAAATGTGCAAGGGTGCTCTTTCAGCAGCCCGGTTCACTCCCTTCGGTTTTTATATACTATGTAAAAAAAGCATTCGGAAGATATGAGTTCAGCATAAAAAATCTTCTGTTATGGGTAATGCCTGTAGTGTTTATTGCAGGAGCCGTGACTTTTTACGGCTTTGCTTCATCAAAGGAGCTTGCACTTATCGTTTTTGCCGACGGAGAAGAAATAGGCTGTGTGGAAACGGAAGCCGCTTATCTTGATGTAAAAAACGAGTTAAAAGAAAATCTCGGACAAGGCTATGATGCCGAAGCCTTCCCGAAAATAACATATTCCCTTTCCTTTGTTTCTCCCGACAGATTTACCGATGCCGATACCTTATACGGCAGACTGCTGGAATTTTGTGATGATGATACCGTAAATGCGTGCGGTGTGTATATTGACGGAACGCTGACAGCGGTTCTTTACAGTGAAGTGCAGGCACGCGGTGTTTTTGACGATTTGCTTAAGGAAAAGCTGTCCGATGAAAAGAATTACACTGCTTCCTTTGTGCAGAATATTGAATACAGGCAAGGACTTTATCCCGAAAGCTGTATAAAAACAGCCAAAGAACTGAAAAATATTCTTCTTGACGGAAAAGCCGTTACCGAAAGCCATATTGCAGGAAGCGGCGATACGGCGGCATCTGTAGCACAGAAATACAATATGTCCGAAAAGGATTTCAGAGAATTAAATTCTCTTTCTGAGGATGATGCTCTTGAAGAGGGAAAGGTCTATTCGGTTGAGGAAAAGGAAAGCATCCTTTCCTTTAAGGAAATAAGAACTGAGGTTACCGTTCAGAGCGTGGAATATGACAGAATAGAAATTGAGTCTCCCGCCCTTTACAGCGGCTCCACAAGAGTACTTCTCGAAGGTAAGGACGGCTTCGCACAGGTAACAAGCTTTGTTACATACATAGACGGGAAAAAGACCTCGGACACAGAGGTTTCAAGACTGACGGTGACGGATGCCGTGTCCGAAAGAGTTCAGGTGGGCACAAAGCCTCTTGATGAAGCATATTCAAATTCAATGGGCGGAATTTTCCTGTGGCCCATTGTCGGTGCATACGGTATCAATTCCGATTACGGCTACCGTTGGGGCAAGCTTCATGCCGGTATAGATCTCGGTATGGGCGGTGCCGCGGGAACAAGTCTCGGTAAATCTATTATTGCGGTGGCACAGGGCACGGTTATCGTTGCGGGTGTTCATTCCAGCTATGGCTATTATGTAATAATTGACCACGGAAACGGTCTGCAGACCTTGTATGCACACTGTCTCGAACAGTCGCTTATGGTGGTTCCCGGACAGACTGTTGTTGCGGGACAGCCCATAGCAAGAGTAGGCTCAACAGGCTATTCAACAGGTCCGCATCTTCATTTTGAGGTAAGAGTAAACGGTAACAGGGTTAATCCGAGACCGTATCTCGGTATATAAGGAGGGGTAAATATGGATGATTTCGCAAAAGAAAACAATCCGCTTTTTGATAATGACACCTATCATCAGGAAATTATAAAAAATCAGAAGACAAAGCGCAGTAAGAATTTATCCTTCTTTTTCGGTCTCACCGTAGTTATTTTTTCCCTTATCGGCTTTTTCGGATGCATATTTTTCTCTCTTAATTTCTTCGGAAATATGAGTGCCCAGAAGCAGAAAGCTCGGTTCTCGGAATATGATAAATTTTTTGTTGCGGTGGCCGCCGTGGATCCCGACAGCTTTGATGACATTACTGCCGCTTCCATGGATGAGCTTATAGAAATTGCAATATGGAGCATAATGCGTTCCGATATGGAGCCTGATAAATACGATTATTCCTCGGGTGAGCTGGCAATTCCTCTTTATGATGTTGAACAGGCATTTATCCGCTATTTCGGCACGCAGATGGCTATAGAACACCGCACCGTGACAGGCTACGGCTATGAGTTTTCGTACAGTGAGCAGGACGGCTGTTATTATATTCCGCTGACCACCCTTGAGCCTCTTTTTACACCGCAGGTAACTGAAACAGAGGAAAAGGGAGATACGGTGACCTTAACCGTGGGCTTTATAAATGCAAGCTCATGGAAGCAGGACAATGAAACAGGTGATATTTCAAGACCTGAGCCCGATAAATTCGTAAAAATCACATTGCGTACATCAGGAAACAGTTCTTTTATAAGTGCAATCCGTTCCAGCTCCCTTCCCGAAACCGCTATGTCCTAAAAATAAACCGTTTTCTGACGGCTGAAATATTAACTGAAACGAAAATACCCCATATCAGCCAAGGGCGATATGGGGTATTAAAAATCCCGAAGAAGAGAAAAACTCTTTTTTCGGGATTTTTTTCGTTTTAATTTATCAGTGCTGGAACATTATGAGCAAGAAGCCTGCGGCAACGGCGGAGCCGATAACGCCTGCAACATTGGGGCCCATAGCGTGCATAAGAAGGAAGTTTGTGGGATTGTATTTTCTGCCTTCGTTCTGTGCAACTCTTGCTGCCATGGGAACTGCAGAAACACCTGCCGCACCGATGAGGGGATTGATTTTACCCTTGGTGACAACATAAAGCACCTTTCCGATAAGCACACCGCCTACGGTGGAGAATACGAATGCCGTAAGACCGAGAGCAACAATTTTAAGTGTCTGTGTCTTAAGGAAGTCTGTGCCGTTTGCCGTTGCACCTACGCATACACCGAGGAGAATTGTAACCGAATTCATAAGTGCATTCTGTGCAGTGTCGGAAAGTCTGTCGGTAACACCGCATTCCTTAAGAAGGTTGCCGAGCATCAGCATACCTAAAAGCGGAACTGCAGAGGGAAGAATGAGAGCTACAACGATGAGAACAACAACGGGGAAGATGATTTTTTCAATTTTGGAAACCTTACGAAGCTGAGTCATCTTGACTTCTCTTTCCTTTTTAGTGGTAAGAAGCTTCATAATGGGAGGCTGAATGATGGGAATAAGTGC